>JAKSOY010000099.1 GCA_024405255.1 Kiritimatiellia bacterium | reverse complement strand
AGGAGTCCGCTATGAAGAACACCACAGCATTGATGATGATCCTCTCAGTCGGTCTTATGTTCGCGTGGAATTGCCGCGGCGACGCCGATATTGTCCTGTCCGGTAACTATGTGACGGATGTCGATCATACGTGTGCATCCAACACCAGGGTCTTGCTGAACGGCGTGACATTCACCGACTGCACACTCAAGTTGCGTGGAAATGTGACCTATACGCTTGTGCTCGGGGACGGTACCCAGAACGTGTTCCGGATGTTGAACGAGAACAAGGAATGCATCAAGGCGACGAAGAAGTCGAACCTGGTGATTACCGGTACGGGTGTGCTCGACCTTTTGAGTGAAAAACGCATTACTGAAGAGGACAGCGATGGCAACAAACTGCGTTCCGGCGTGCTTGTGTGCAACAACCTCACCGTGCAGGGCGGTGACACGACGGTGACATTCGACAACAACAAGAGCGACACGTCTTGCATCTTCCTCAAAGGCAACTACCTCCAGACTGGCGGTAAGCTGAAGGTTGACATGCAGAAGAAGAACTGCACGAACGAACTGCATGGTGTGACCTTCGATTCGGAGAGTACCACGTTCACGCTGAATGGCGGCAAGTTCAACGCTGAAATCGCCGGGACGAAGTCGCGGGCGATCGATCTCAAGGGGTCCTGTACGGCGACTTTCACGGCTGGTGAAGTGAAGGCCGAATTCGAAGGCCCCGAGGGGCGGTTCGTAAATGGTGGAACAATCGTCTTCAATGGCGGCCAGTATGTGTTCACGACCAACATCACCTCGAAGCTGACGACGGCCTACTATCCGAATAATCTGAGTGCCGTGAAGGCGGGAACGTCCATCACGATCAACGGCGGTGATTTCGAGGCCGATCTTCCGCTTGTCGGCAGCGAAGTGTTTGCGACGGATTCGACGGAGGGCACGTTCATCGACATTAAGGGCGGCACGTTCGACCTCGTTGCGGGTGATGACTGCATCAGCGCAAACGGTGACATTCTGATCTCCGGCGGACGCATCCGCGCCGTATCGGTCTTCGACGATGCGTTGGATGCAAACGGCTGCATGACGATTTCGGGTGGCGACATTCGTGCGTATGCGACGGGACTTGAGACCCACGGCCTCGATGTCAACAAAGGCAAGAAGCTGACGATTTCAGGAGGTGTCGTTGTGGCGACGGACGGCGTGGATGCCATACGCATCGGGTCGGGGTCTTCCGAAGTCGGCAAGTTCGCTTTCGAACAGCCGACCTACTACGGCACGTTGGCGACGGATGCCTACAGTGCCAAGTATCTGTATCTGGAAGGGGCGACCAATGGCGTGCCGTTCGTCGTGAAGCCGCGTCTGCCGGCTTTCCCGGCGGGACGGAACTTCAATCTGCTCGTGAGCGTGCCCGGTCGTGCGGCTTCGGCTCCGACGGCGAAGACGGTGGCCGAGGCCTATTCGGATGTGAACAGCCGTACGCCGATCGTGTTTGAAAAGAAGGCGACGGTTGAGGATCATACGCTCACGACGAAGGAAGGGGATGTGTTGAACGTGCCGTCGTATTATGACTTGGATCCGACCGAGGGCAAGTCGAAGACGTTCAACTTGACGCTCAACGCCCTGGCGGCACCGGAGTATGCCGATCTGGCGACGGACGGCATCGCGGCGATCGACGTGGCGGGTACGCAGGTGAATGTAGGCGTTAAGACCAGGGCCGGACTGAAGTACCAGCTTGTGACGGCGTCGGATTGCACGACACCCGCGCCATGGACGCTTGTCGGCGAGGTGGCCGAGGGAACGGGGGCGGCAAAGGCGCTCGCGGCGCCGCGGACGAGCAATAAGGCCTTTTATCGCGTGAGGGTCAGCGACTGATGGCAGCTGCGGCGGACATCGTTTCGCGTTACGAGTCGAAATACATCATCCCGCGATCGCAAGTCGCGGGGATTCGCGAGTTTATCCGTCCGTTTTGCGAGCCCGATCCCAACACGCATGGCGATCCGCCGGAATACGTCATCACGACATTGCAGCTGGAGACGCCGAACTACGCCCTGCACTATGCGAAGGAAGACGAGCTTGACGCGCGGTTCAAGATGCGTGTGCGGACATACGGTGAAATCGGGTCCGCGCCGATCTTTGCCGAGATCAAGGCGAAGTTCGAGCGTACGATCGTGAAGGCGCGTGCCTGCGTGCCGTTCAAGGAATGGAATACCGGCCTCATTTACGGCACGCGCGTGCCGCCGATCTTCAAGAACAAGAAGCAGGAAATCGACTTCCTCAAGTTCCGCCGTGTGGTGTGGGAGACCGGGGCGCGTCCTGAAACGCTTGTGCGCTATACGCGTGAATCCTACATCGGCGTGGTGGACGACTACGTACGCATCACCTTTGATCGGGCGTTGCAGTATCAGCGTACGGATTCGTGGACCGATTTCGGCCGTAGCGGCATTTGGCGCAGTATGGACTCCTGCACGGCGCAGGGGTTCGGGTTGCCCTACTCGGGCGTGGTGCTCGAGGTGAAGACGTATAACACGGTGCCGACATGGGTGATCGAGCTGGTGAAGCGTTTCGATCTCAAGCGCAGCGGCAATTGCAAGTATTCAACGGCCATTTGGCGAGAGGCGGCCTTCACGGGCTACCCGGCGACGAATGCCGCCCAGCAGGCGATCCTTTCGGCGATTTGATTTGAATGGAGATGACATTGTGAACAACGCACCTGATTACCTTTCGATGTTCCTGGGCGGATCGCAGACGCTGACGCCGGCTTTGATCTTTGCGTCAATGGGGCTTTCCCTGTTGCTGGCGCTCGTTTCGGCGGTCATCTACCAGTTCACGTTTCGGGGCTTTACCTATTCGCGGTCGTTCATCCAGTCGATGGTGCTGGGCGCGATCGTCACGTGCATGCTCATCATGGCCGTTGGAAACAATCTGGCGCGTGGACTCGGCATCCTCGGTACGCTGACGATCATCCGCTTCCGTACGCCGATTCGCGATCCGCGTGATGCGGTGTTCCTGTTCTCCTGTCTCGGTGCGGGTATCGCCTGCGGCGCAGGGGCCTACCTTGTCGCCGTTGCGGGTTCGCTTTTCTTTGCGGTGACGGCCTTCCTGCTGCACGTGCTGCCGTTTGCGAGCCGACGCGACTATGAGGGCATGCTGCGTTTCTCGATGAAGACCGGCGACAAGGAAGCGGAGGCTGAACTCGAATCGATTCTCGTCAAGTACTGCAGTTCGTTCTGCGTGCTGGGCGTCTGTGATGCCGTGCAGGGCGAGGCTGCTGAATTCTCGTATCAGGTGCGGTTGCTGGATCCGTCCTATCGTAAAGATCTCGTGGTGGCGCTGAAGAACGCGGGTCATTTCGCCTCGCCGGTTCTGCTGTTGCAGAGAAGTACCGTGGAGCTGTGACCAAGTGAATGGGGAATGCGATGGAAAAGAACTTTAATCGTCCGGCCTTGAAGCGTCCGCTCCGCCAGCGGTTCCGGGCCTTTGCGCGCTTCGTGTGCGGACTCGTCATCCTGACGATTTCGGCTCTTGTGCTCGTCTGGCTTTTCGGACGCGAAAGCGTCGTGAGCTTCCGCGGCATCGTCGATTCGGGTGCGGAGAATGTGGGACCCGTCGAGGCGGCGCGCATCGTCTCGATCGAGGTTGTGCCGGGACAGCGCGTGAAGGCGGGTGACGTGCTGGTGCGGTTCGACCCGGCGGCGCGGTTGGCGGAGGCAGCGCTGAATGAAGTGAAGATCCGCGAAGCCGAACTGTCGCAGACGCGGTCGCGCGAGAATCTGCGCGATGCCGAACGGCGGTGCCGTCAGACGGTGCGCGAAGCGTCCGTCGCGCTTGAAGAACGCCGAATGGAGCGTCTGCGCGAAGAGGCGGAACTGGCGGGACTCGACGCCGAGATCGCGCGGCTCAAACCGTTGGTGGAAAAGAAGCTCGTGAGCGAACTTGAACTGACCTCGCTGCGTCCGAAGGCTGATGCGCTGCGTAAGACGGTGGGGGGATATGAACCGTTGCTCAAGTCGTTGGCGGCCCGACTCACGCAGGCGGAAGACGACCTCAAGGAAATCAAGGCGGAATTGGCGGCGTACGAGGCGCGTCCGAACGCGACGAATGCCTCCTTGTATGCGGCGCTTCAGCGCTATGAGGAAATCCAGCGCGTCGACACTTCTCGTCTGACGGCGCTGGCGGATGGCGTCGTGTCGCAGGTCTTTCGGCGCACGGGCGACATCGTGCCGGCGGGCGAGGCGATCGTGCGTCTGGCGTCTGCACCGGATGCGCGGCTTGTGACGGGCATGCTGCCGGCGGAGTTCGTCGACGCGGTTCATGTGGGCGATGAACTGACGGTGAGCCGTCTGGCGGTCGGGCTTCGTGCGCCTGTGACGGCGATGGGGCGCGTGAAGACGATCGACCCCGAAGTGCTTGATTTCTTCGATCCGATGAATCCGGCTCCGCGGGCACCGGTACGCGGCCGCAAGGTGCGCATTCAGTTGGTCGGTGACACTTCGGCGTTCATTCCGGGCGAATCGGTGCTGATTTCTCAGAAGAAGGAGACGTTCTGGTGAAGCGGTCGCACACGAGCATAGGGGCTGCGGTTGCGGTGGCTCTCGGGATCGGTGTCGCCCAAGGAGCGGCACCGGGAATGACGTGGGATGAACTCGCGCGGCGGGCGGGCGAACGGGTGGATGAGGCGAAGATCCAATTCATCCGCGCCGCGGCGAAGCGTCAGCAGGTCGATGCCGATCTGGCCTGGAAGGACCCTCAGCTCCGTTTGGGCCATACGTGGGATGATAGCCGTGAGCGTTCGACGGGCGAGCGTCCGGCCAATGGCGATGGCGGCACCTATACGGCGGGTGTACGGTTCTATGTGGCGAATCCCTTTCTCAACCGCTATGTGCGCCGTGCGGGCGACGCGCAGGTGGAGGCGTTGGAGGCGCGCGGGAAGACGGCGCAGTATGCCGTCTACTGCGAAGTGAAGTCGCTCTGTCTGGAAGAAGAGCGTCTGCGCCGTGAACAGCGTCGACGGGACGAGTCGAGCAAGTTGTGGGAGCGTGTGCGGCAGTGTCTTGAACGTCGTCTGAACGAGGGCGTGGTGAAGTCGCCGCTGGATGCCTTGAAGGCCGAGGTGGCGCGTGAGAAGGCGCGGGCCCAGGCTGAGGAGGCCGCGCTTGCACGCCGTCAGATCCGTCGTCAGATCGCGTTCTACACGGGGATTCCCGAGCGCGAGCTGAACATTCTTTACACGCCGCCGGAACCGCCGTCGACGAATAAGACGTTTGCCGCAGCGCTCTGCCAGGTGGCTTTGGCGCGGCGTCCGGATCTCGTGGGCGCGCGTGCGGAACTCGCTGCCGCGAAGGCCAATGTGGGCGCGGCGAAGGCGGCGCATCTGCCGTGGTTCGATTTCGTCGAAGGCACCTATTCGCACGATGCGACATGGGAACGCACATGGAGCGGCGCCGGCAAGGCCTTGCGCGGACGCAAAGTCGGCCATGAGGACGCCTGGCAGTTGCGCATGGGCATTACGGTTCCGATTTTCACGTGGTTCGGCGGGTCGGTCAAGGCGACGCAGAGTCTCGTCGAGGCGAATGATGTGCGTGTGAAGAGCCTTGCGGAATCGCTGCAGCACGAGATCTCCTGTGCGTTGGACGATTTCGTGGCCGCCGATGCGCGTTTCGTGCGCCTCTCGGATCAGGGCGTGGCATTCGTCAAGCGGATGCAGGCGCGTCTGGAGGAGTTCGCCAAAACGTCCGCCGTCCAGCCGGACGACATCTGCCGTGCGCAGCTGGAATTGCTTGACTACCGTAAATTTAAAGACGAAGCCGAATATGAGTGGGTCTCGCGGATCCTCCTCCTCGAAACCGTGTCGGGCGGTCCGCTTCCCTACGGGGCCGAAAAGACCGTCCCGCCGGCGGCGGAAAAGGCTCGTCCTTAATTGTGCGTGCCCGCGTGTTCTTTCTTGTTTCCCGTAGTGGCTTGTGTTAGAATAGGTGCATGAAAAATATCTTCATGTATCTTGTTGTGGCGGTCGCTGCGGTGGCTTCGGCCTATCTGCCTCCCGTGGAGGAGTCGAACGGCATTCGGGTGGAGATCGAGTCCTTTCCGCAGGCCATTGAACGACCGGAGGGAAGTCCGTACGCCTGGCCGTTGGGTGTCACGCATGTCGCGGCGGCGGAGACGGGCGCAACGGTGCGTGCGTTCCCGGTGACGCTCGTCAACAACACGGCGAAGCCGGTGTCGGGTCGCCTGGAAGTGTGGTTGAACGACGACTGGACCGTGGCCGGGCCCTCGGGCGCGCTCACGCTCGCGGCGGGCGAGCGCAAGACGCTCACGTTCACCGCGACGGCCAAGCCGAGCGCGCTCAATGCGCTCTATCCCGTACACGCGCGTTTCACGCCGGCGGGAGGTGTCGTCGAGAAGGCCCCGCATCCAATCGCGATTTTCCAGTTCGACCATCCGAAGGCGCCGCGGGCGTTGCGTCCCCAGTCGGTGCCGAAGCTCGGTAAGGGCACGTACAATCTGGCGAACGGGTTCGCCTATACGCGCTCGTTCCGCGTCGGCGAGTCCGTGCGTCTGGTGAACGACAGTTCCGTCGAACGTGCGTGGGGCGCGACGATGTGGCGGGCTACGCTGGATGTGGCGGGCGAACGTAAAATAGGTTTCCGCACCCATCCGCCGTGGCGGAAGGGACCGGGCATCATCTGGGCCGACTTCCCGTTGGAGCTGCCGGCCGAGGGGCCGATCGTCTTCACCTGCGAAAATTTCCTGACCGATCCCTGTGGCCAGCCGCCGTCGGACGGTGTCGACTACAAGGTGTTTGTGGTCGAAGCCGGCAAGGAGCCGCAACCGGTGGCGGCGCAGTGCGTGAAGAAGATCATGACGTGGACGCGGATGACGGCCGACCTCTCGGCGTGGGCGGGGAAGAAGATATCCCTGCGGCTGTGGACGGGTCCGGGACCGAAGATGAACACCTGCTGCGACGGCGGCGGCTGGGGCGAGCCCTGTCTCGTGATCGGGCCGCAGCCGAAACCCGTCACGGGGGCGGACCGCGCGGCGCTTGCGCAGAAGGCGTTGGCGGCGGCGAATCGCGCGCGTACGGGCGGTACCGATGCGTTGGCGGGACAATGGCAGCTTGTGGCGGACGACGCTATCTACGGGGCGGGCGTCGCCTATGGTCCGCACGGCCTCATCGACGGCGCGTTGGCGTTTTCGGATGGTGAGAAATCCGTTGTCTTCAACGGATTCACGGCGCGGGTGGAGGGTTCGGCGGAGGGACGCTCGGTCGAGCCGCGCGCGGAGATTCGTGCCGAGAAAGGTACCCTGCGCATCCGCTGGTCGCTCGGCGATGTGAAAATGAACGCATTCGGCGAACCGCGGTTGGCGGATCTCGCCCTCGGCGCGGCGTCGGAGCGTCCGAAGCGCGTCTACGCGGGATTCGGCAATGTGCTTCAGAATCCGAAGCGCTTCTCGCTGGAGTCCAATGGCTTCCTGCTGTCGACGCGTCATGTCGGCGTCGACTATGCGAACGGGCTTTCCGTTGTGCAGGCGGTGGACGTGGTGCCGGACCGCTTCATTTGCGACGGCGAGAGGAATGTAGCGTCGCTCCATGCGCACCATGACGCCACGTTCACGTTCGTGCCGTCCGCAAAGGGGTCCTTTGCCGCGGCGCGCCGGTTCCGCGCGGTCTCGGGGTACAAGGCGAGTCCGGGACACGAAGTGCTCGGTTCGCGCATGTGCCTCGACCAGTGGGGCGGCAACTATCGCAAGGCGGCGGCTGATTTGGCGACGGCGGCGAAGTACGGATTGTCGGATTCGATCTTCGTGAAGCACGTGTGGCAGCGTTGGGGCTACGATTACCGGCTGCCGGAAATCTATCCGCCGGCGGATGACCCCGAGGGCTTTGGCCTCATGCGCGAGGCGTGCCGCAAGGCGGGGATTCTCTTCTGCCCGCATGACAACTACACGGATATCTATCCCGACGCCGACAAGTACTCGTACGATCTCGTCGTCTTCAATCTCGACGGCACGCCGCAGCTGGCGTGGTTCAACGCCGGGCGTCATGCGCGAAGCTATCGCTGGGCTCCGCATGCGTTCCATCCGTGGGCGCTGCGCAATGCGAAACTGCTGAAGGAGGGCTACGACCCCGAGGCGATCTTCATCGACGTTCTGACGGCGCACGGTCCCTTCGACTATCTCGACCGCCAGGCGCATTTCCATTCGAAGAACGAAACCTCCGCAAACTGGGCGAAGGGCTTTGAAATGTATCGGCAGGGTTTTCGGAATCCGCGTACCGTGTGCGTGAGCGAGGCGGGACAAGACCATCTCGTCGGCGTGGCGGATGCCGGCCAGAGCGACCACTTCGTGCCCGAGCGCTATGCGCCGGCGGGTTCGTTCGAAGAGGCCGAGCGTACTCCGTGGCACGACATCGTGACGCACGGGTACTACGTGCTCTTCGCCGGCGGTCTGGGCGGTCGCTATGCGGAGCCGGGATGGCAGAAGGGTGGAGACCGCGAACTGCACGGCTATGCCTCCGACGACTACCTTTCCAACTGCATCATCGGCGGGCGAAACCCGATGTGCGACGGGCCGTTCTCGCGCGACGCGGTGAAAACCTATTGGCTGCAGCATGACGCCTGCGCCGAACTCGGTCGCGCCGAGTTCCTCGACCTCGTCTACGACGGCGACAATGTGCATCGCCAGCATGCCACGTTCTCGGCGGGCGGCGAGGTGTGGATCAACCGTGCGACCAACAGCGTGTGGCAGGTGCCGGGACTCGGTGTGACCCTGCCGAGCTATGGCTATTACGCGAAGACGGCGACGACGACAAGCGGCATTGTGGAAAAGGACGGCGTGCGGTATGCGTTCGCGAAGTCGGCGAAGGCGTTCTTCGTCGATGCACGGACGCCGGTTCGCAACGAACAGGATGTGATCGCCCATGTCGTGCGCAGCGAACCGACGCGGGAGAACCGTTGGCGGGTGACGCTTGATTGGAACACGCGGCGCGTGGTCGAGGGCTATCAGCCATTCGTGCACATCTGTACGCCCACCTGGAAAGACCACGAAGGCATTGTGTTCCAAGGCAGCATTCATGGTGGGCAGAAGCTCTTCCGTGAACTCGGCCGTCACACGGCGGTCGTCGACTTCAAGGTGCCGGATGATACGCCCGAAGGCGTGTACGACGTCTGGTTCGGCGCATGGCCGCCGAAGGGCGGCGGTCCGCGTCTCAACATCGGCGGCGAGCGCCAGGACGGCACGCGCCGTCGGACGAGCGCGGGGCGCATCAAGGTCGCTCGCCAGGAGGGAAGCAGCCAACGCCTCGTCACCTGGATGCCCGGCGAGCCTGCGGGCGCCCGTTCGGCGCGCGAGGCGCTGCTGGGCGTCAATCGGGCGCACCGCGCGGTTGATTTCGGCGGTATCGTGACCGATGGCTCGTTCCGGTTCGTCGACGGCGACACCCTCATCCCGCTGTCGCGCACGGAACCGTTCACGGCGAAGATCGATTTGGCGTCCGTCGGCGCGAAGGGGCGTACGCTTGTGCGTGTGGAGGCGCTTGAACCCGAAGCCGGGGCGAAAGAGCCTTCGTGGAAGCAGATGGGCGGCCAAATTTCGCTCGCAGTCGATGCCAAGGCCTTTGCCTATCGCCTCGTCTTCAAATGAGGCGCGTGACATTGATTTAAAATCCTTCCGCCGAAAGTGTCAGATTGTGCTATAATCTTCGCTTCAAGGATTTTTGCAGATATGAACAAGATCGTCTATTTCGACAATAATGCGACAACGCAGGTGGCGCCCGAGGTACGGGAAGCGATGCTGCCGTTTTTCGGGGAGCTTTACGGCAATCCCTCTTCGATGCATTTCTTCGGCGGACAAGTCGCGCAATACGTGACAAAGGCCCGCGAAGAGGTGGCGGCGTTCCTCAATTGTTCGCCGGACGAAGTCTATTTCACTTCGTGTGCTTCGGAAAGCGATAACACGGCGATTCGCGGTTCGGCCGACTGGTATGGCAAGTCGATGAAGATGATCACGACGGCGGTCGAGCATCCGGCCGTGCTGCAGCCGGCGCGTCGGTTGAAGGCGCAGGGGCACGAGGAAGTCGAACTGCCGGTCAATTCGCTGGGGCAGATCGACCTCGACCAGCTGCGGGCGGAATTGAAGGGAACGAAGAACGCGCTCGTCTCCGTGATGTGGGCGAACAATGAGACCGGCGTCGTCTTCCCGATCAAGGACGTGGCGGAGATCGCGAAGGAATACGGCGCGACGGTGCATACGGACGCCGTACAGGTCGCGGGCAAGATTCCGATTGACGTGAAGCAGGTGCCGGTGGATATGCTCTCCATTTCCGGGCACAAGTTCCACGCGCCGAAGGGCGTGGGCATTTTCTATCTGCGGCGTGGCACGAAAATCAAGCCGTTCATGCTGGGCGGGCATCAGGAAAGCGGGCGTCGCGCGGGTACGGAGAATGTGCCGTACATCGTCGGCATCGCGAAGGCGTGCGAGCTGGCGACGGCGCACATGGCGGACGAGGCGCGTACGCTGACGCCGCTGCGCGACAAGCTCGAGGCGGGGATTCTCGCGGCGTGTCCGAATGTGCGCGTCAACGGCGACCGGGCGAACCGGTTGCCGAACACGCTCAACGTTTCGTTCGAATACATCGAAGGCGAGGCGATTGCGTATCATCTGTCGGATGCGGGGATTTGCATTTCGACGGGGTCCGCCTGTGCCTCGGGATCGCTCGATCCGTCGCATGTCATCCGTGCGATGGGCGTGCCGTTCATCGCGGTGCACGGGAGCGTGCGGTTCTCGCTCTCGCGCTACAATACGATGGACGAAGTCGATTACGTGCTGGAGAAGCTGCCGCCGATCATCAAGAACCTGCGCGACTTGTCGCCGTTCGGACCCGACAAGGATCCGACCACGTACAAATGAAGAATTTAGAATGTAGAATGGAAAATGGAAAGTCGAGTAATGGGGGGCGTGTGCCGATGAATACCGTTGTCAAGATCCTGAAAGTGATCGGCACCTGGCGCGATGTCGCCGACGCGGCGCGTACGACCATTCGGATGGAGGCCGGAACGAAGGAGCCGACGCCGAAATGGAAGAAGCGCATTTTGCTGGCGGAGCATTCGCCGATTCGCAAGCTGCTGGTTTCCTGGAAGTGGAGCAATCTGCCGTATTGGGTGAGCGTCCATTTCGTGCGCCACAAATACGGCATTGAACACTTTGTCTCGACGCAGCGGACGGATCGTACGGGCGAAGACCGCACGATCAAGCAGCAGGATGCGCCGGTCGAGCACGAGTGCTTTGCGAATGCGGCTGAAGTGATGTTCATCAGCCGGCGTCGGTTGTGCGCGCAGGCGAGTCCGGAAACGCGGGCCGCATGGAAGCTCTTCGTCGACGAGCTGGCGAAACAGGAACCGGAACTGGCATCCTGCTGTGTGCCCGACTGTGTCTATCGGGGGTTCTGCCCCGAATTCAAGAGCTGCGGCTTCGTCAATACGCCCGCCTATGCCGAGGCCGTGAAAAAGTACCGCAGCGTCGAGTAAAAGTACTCGACAATCTCTTGACAATTTCTTGACAATTCGAAAATTCTGCGGCGCATATTTTATGGTTAAATATGCGCCGCTATGAATAACCATCAAAACGATTCTGATTCCGTCTTCACGCCGCCGCCCGTTTCGGAACGGCATGTACAGGCTCTTTGGTACGATGGCACGCTGCGGCCAGAGGATTTACGCACCCTTGCGGGGGCGCCTGTACACGTCGTCGATCCGGGTGCGTGGAATCTCGAGGCTGGCCCTGATTTCCGCAACGCCGTTGTGGAGGTTGGCCGAACGCGCCTGTGCGGCGATGTGGAGGTTCACCTCCATGCGGGCGACTGGGCGCAACACGGCCACACCGCCGATCCCGCCTATACCAATGTGGTCGTACATGTGGTCTGGTATCGTGGCGGAACCGCGCCGCTGCCGCCGCGTTGCGTGACGATTTGTCTTGGCGACTATTTGCGAACGCGTCCCGACTTCTCGCCGGACGAAATCGACCTTGCCGCCTATCCGTATGCGCGACTGCCGGCGACACCGCGTCCGTGTGAAGGGATCTTTGCACGGCATCCCGATTTCCTGGCAGATGTTCTGGCGGCGGCGGGTCGGCGGCGTCTGGAAGGGAAGGCACGGCGGCTTGTGGCGCTCTTTGTGCGGAAAGGGGATCGTGCGCAGGTCTTCTACGAAGAGATGATGGCGGCTTTTGGCTACAAGCACAATGTACAGGCCTTTCGGGCGCTCGCAGAACGGATTCCGTGGCGCGACCTGCCGCGTCGTCCGGCCGCCGCCCAGGCGACACTTGCGTGTGTCGTTGAAATGGAAATCGCCCGATACCTGCCGTGGCATACGGCGAACGTGCGGCCGGCGAATGCACCCACCCGTCGTCTGGCGGCTGCGGCGGCGCTCTTCGCGGGGACCTTGCCGGAATTGCTCCTGCGCTTGGGGGATTGCGATCTTGCGGTGCGGGACGGCCAGCGTGCGGCGCGGACGATCCTGTGCGAGTCGGGGCTCGTCGGGCCTTCTCGTGCGGCGGCGATGCTGGCGAATGTCGTCACGCCGTTTGCGCGGGCGGAGAATCGGATCGGGCGGATCCCGGACTGGCTTTGTCCGGAAGAGATTTGCGCACCGATGCGATTGACGGCCTATCGGCTGCTTGGACGCGACCACAATCCGGCACTTTACGCGGGGAATGGTCTGTTTCTGCAGGGGTTGATTCAGATCCACCGCGAGTTCTGTCTGGCCGCCCATCCTGATTGTACGGCTTGCGCGCTCGTCGCCGGTGCGGCAAATATCGGAAATTAAAGAATGGAAATTGAAGATCCAGGATTTCGTGCTATAATATGCGGCCATGGAAAAAAATGAAGAGATCGACCGTCATGCCTTTCGTATCGGCAGAGTCACGTGGTTCTACGTGCCGCTGCTGCTGCAGGCGTTTTCGCAGTCGATTTCATACCCGCTGGTGGGGGGCATCACGACGCACGGTCCGCTGGGGGTCGACGGGTTGACGGCGTTTGCGCAGGGACAGTCCGTCATGTTCATGATTGGCGCCATTGGGGGCGGACTCGTCATGACGGGCATGGTCCATGCGCGAACGGGTAGCGGCTATCGGGCGTTTCGGCGGCTGAATTTCCTGATGATGGGCATTCTGCTGTTGCTGCAGTGCCTGCCGGCGATTCCGCCGCTCGACACGCTCATTTTCCAGCAGGCGTTTCGACTGCCGCCTCACCTTGCGACCGTCGCGCGCGATACATTGCTCGGCGGGCTCATCATGAACGCGTCCTTCTTCCTGCGCAATGTACCGATGGTGGTGCTGTTCAACAACCTTGAGAGCTTCAAGGCCAATATGGGAACGTTCCTGCGCATTGCGCTCACGCTCGTCTTGGCGATTGTCTTTCCGAAGCTGGGGTGGGTGGGCCCCTGGTGGGGGCTAGTTGCGCTGACGATGGGGTGCCTGCTTGAGTATTTCGTCACCTGGTGGTATGCGCGTCCCTATGTGAAGGCGCTCTTGGAAGAGCGGCAGATCCCGTGGCATAGCCGGCTTGACGACTTGATGGCGGCGAAGCGGCGCTACCTGATGGTCCTTGAACAGTTGAGGTTCACGTTGCCGCTGTCGTTCGGGTCTTTCATCCTTGCGGCCTCGCCGCTGGCGATTGCGCTTTTTGTCGGGCGGTCGGTCGATGCGCAGACGATGCTGGCGATCCACTATGTGACCGTCGGTGTGGCGAACCCTATTGGTTTTGCCGCGCTTCGGTTGCAGGCGGTGTCCATTGCCTTCCCGCCGGCCTATCCGGGCGATCGTCGGATGCTGGCCTATGCGGTGGGGGCAGGGGCGATATTGGGGGCTGTTCTTTTCGCCTTCTGCACGCCGGCTTTGGCGAACTGGTATTTCAGCGTCTACCAGAATGTGCGCCCCGAGCATCTCGATTTTGCGCGAGGGGCGGTGGCGATGTACGGCGTCTGGCCCATCTTTCAGGCGATTCGTGCGCGCATTGAAGGCATTGCCGCTGTCCGCAAGCGGCCTTCGGCCGTGATGGCCGGGCAGATTACCTACCTTGTGGCGCTCACGACGACGCTTGCGATGACGTTGGCCTTGAACGTGGCGGGGTGGAAGATGTCCGTCATTGCCATCAACGTTGCGACCCTCTGTACGATTGCCGCCGTCTACACGGCATTGAGTTTAAAAAAGTCAAAATGAGGCATTGACTGTCTTCGCTAAAAAGAGTATACTATACCCCGTTTTCACCACGGAGCGTAGCGCAGTCTGGTAGCGCGTTTGGTTCGGGACCAAAAGGCCGAGGGTTCAAATCCCTCCGCTCCGACCAATTTCAAGGAACTCGCCGATCAACGGCGAGTTTTTCGTTTAAGTGACAGATGATGAACTCGGCACATTGGGGAGCGTTTCTTCTTTTGATCACCACGCTGTTTTGGGGTGGTGGATTCGTCGCCCAGAAACTGGGTGCCGCCCATCTTGGGCCGAACGCGGTCATTGTATTCAGATCCTTGCTGGCGGCCGTCTTCTTGCTGGTTATGCAGTTGATTCGGCGGAAGGGCGGGTTTACGCGTCGGACGATTCGGGCGGGCATCCTCTGCGGGGTGGCATTGTTCGTGCCGATGTTCGCGCAGCAGAAGGCGTTTGACTTCGCGATTTCGCCGGGTGTCTGTGCGTTCCTCACGGCGAACTACATGTTGCTGGTGCCGGTCTTCGGGCTCTTGATCGGGCGTAAGGTGTCCCGGGCCGAATGGATCGGCTTGGTGCCGGCGCTCATCGGCACTTATCTGATCTGTCTCACGGGGGCGGATGTCTTCAAGGTCGGGCTGGGTGAACTCTGGACCCTTGGCTGTGCGGCGTTCTTCGCCGTGGAGATTCTCTGCGTGGACCGTTTGGCGCCGAATACGGATCCGCTGGCGCTTTCGATTGTGATGTTCGCCGTCTGCGCACTTTGCGGGGCGCCGTTGATGTGCCTGCCGGGCGAGCAGGCGCTTTTGACGGCGGCGAATTTCAAGGCGGCCGTGTGGGCGCTCGTCTATCTTGGAATCGGTTCCTCGGGGATCGGCTATACTTTGCAGAATGTGGCGCAGGGCATGCGCACGCCACCGGCTTTGGCGGCGGTGATCATGAGTTTGGAATCCGTCTTCGGCGCGGTCTTCGGCTGGTTGTTCTTTGGCGACGTGTTTACGCCGCGTTGTTTCGTGGGCTGTGTGCTGGTACTGGGTGCGGCGCTGGGTGTGGAACTCGCACATCTCTTCCGGCCGAATCGCCCCGCGCAGGGGCAGAAGTAAAAAAGATGAATTTCACACTTGCCTTTCGGGCGTAGATTCGCTATACTATACCTCGTTTTCACCACTTCGGGGATATAGCTCAGTTGGTAGAGCGTCTCAATGGCATTGAGAAGGTCAGGGGT
>JAKSOY010000098.1 GCA_024405255.1 Kiritimatiellia bacterium | reverse complement strand
TGCGCATTTTCCATTTTCCATTTTCAACTCTACATTCGCCAGGGGTCTGTCCCCTACGTTCACCGCCTTGCCGTTTGCGGCGATTTCACATTCACATCTATTGCGCAACGCGAATATCATCATACGCAATTCATTGACGGATTGGCGTACATCATTCAACCGCGAAAGCGCAACCATCAGCATAATCGGCGTAGCGATCAAACCGACCACAATGCCGATTCCTAAGAGTATTGCCAATGCTTCCATAAAACCTCCTTTTCATTTTGAAATCGGGCCTCACCCAAGGTCCTTTTTTGTAAGCACGCGATTATTATAGCACAACAGAAATCAGTCTGTCAATCCCTCTTAAAAATTTTTTGCTCCTCGGGTATAAGCGTGGGGAACCTGTCGCGTGACTCTTAAGGGATACGACACGGACATCTTGGCGAAATCCGATTCCAGCGTAGCCCGCGCGCAAACGGACTGTCAATCACTGCCATGAGATTGCCTACGGTGCGGGCGTCGTAGCCGGATCGGATTTCGCCAAAACCGCGTATGCCGAAGGCATCTGCGTACTTCAAAAGGCTAGAAGAGCGAAGGACGACCCACACTGAAGCCTTGAAAGTAATAGCACAACGTTTAGGCTGGAGCCTCGCGGATCACTTGTCGTTCTTGAAAAGACGGTCGAGGGCATTGAAGAGTCCGGCGAGCAGGGCGCCGGAAATCGAATGCCAGATGCAGGAGACCGCCGATGCCACCACGGCTTCAGGCAATGCCGGGAAATGCTTCGTCGCCAGAACAGTCGCCAGCCCCGCATTCTGCATGCCGACTTCGATCGCAATTGTCCGCTTCTTGGGACGCGTGAAGCGGGCGACGACGCCCGTCAGATACCCGAATGCATAGCCAAGCGAATTATGCAGCAACACCCCGACGAAAATCAATACCCCCGACTGCACGATGTTCTTCCCCTGCGCCGACACGACACCGCCGACGATGCAGGCAAGCCCCAGTACCGCAACACCTGGCATCACTTTCATCGCCTCGCGATAAGTCGCACGCTGACCGCAAAACCGATTGAAAAGAAAGCCGAGTCCCACAGGGATCAATGTCACGAGGAGGACGCTCTTGAACATGCCCACCGCATCGATATCCACCATCTCGCCCGCCAGCCACAACATCAGAAGCGGCGTCGTGATTGGAGCGCACAGCGTCGAAAGCGTGGTGATGCCGACAGAAAAAGCGACATCGCCCTTACAAAGGAAACTCATGATGTTGGACGACACGCCCCCCGGACAGCATCCCACCAGAATCAATCCCACCGCAACGCCTCGCGGCAGGTTCAGCGCATGCGTGATTCCAAAGGCGATCAGCGGCATCAGCGCAAATTGCGCGAGCGAACCGATGGCGATATCCAAAGGACGCGACGCGAGGATTTTAAAGTCCTCCGCCGTCAGCGTCATTCCCATCGTGAGCATGATGACACCGAGTATCGCCGTCTGCACCGACCCTCTCACCCAGCCGAAGACATCCGGCAAAAAGAACGTCAGCACGGCGACCGCCGTGATAAACCACGGCGTTTCCTTGGCCAGCCATGCCGACGCTTTCTGAAGCGCGTTCATCGCGTCACGCCAGACCCGTCGAATCAGTCGAACACGAGATCCAGACGATACGTCTTGCCAGCCGCAGGTTCATACGGCGGGTGCGGACGAGCCCCCCAGCTGTTGTCGCCGCCGACACCCATCTGCACGGCGTCGATCACCACCGTCACGGCCCCTTCTTCCTTCAGGTCGTACATGTGCTTCGCCTTCTCCAGCGAAGCCTGCGCATACGGCCAGGCGTTGAAGCCGAAATCGGTTCCTCGCACCGACAAGGTACCGATCTTGAACGACGTGCAACCGCCGCGATGGCCCTGTTCGCCCGGCTCGATGTAGTTGTCGGGATTGAGACGGTTCGGATCGAACCGGATCGTCCGGTGGTTCACCGGCGCGATGCCACGCTCGAGACCGACATTCGCCGTCCACAAGCCGTACATCGCGCTCGTCGCACGGTCGCAGTAGTTTTCGTGCGGACCGAATCCCGCCCACTGCACCTGACGGAACCGATCCGGCACCGTGAACGTCACGCCCACACGCGGCAACTCGGGCTGTCCCTTCGCCGCTGTGAACACCTCGCTCATCGCCACGCTGGTCGCACCCGGCGCAAAGGTCCAGGTGAACTCCGCCTTCGACGCACCCGCCGGCACGTCGAACACCGCCTTCACCACACAACCGCCCTTCTGCGTCTGCTCGACCTTGAAGGACGTGCACTTCGCCTTGCGACCCGCCGTACGCCACACACCGCAGCGTTTATCGAACTTATTGCCCCGATCGTTGTCGATCGGCGCACGCCAGAACTCGGGATACACCGCAGAAGCGATCTTCTTCTGTCCCTTTGCATCCTCCAGCGAAACGAGCGTTCCCATCTTCGAATTGAAGATCGCCGTCAGTGCCGCACCCTTCACCTTCACAAATGCCGCGGATTCTTCCACCTGCCAGGTGCACGCGCCCTTCGTCGCGGCCGCCGGCTGATCGGACCCCGTCGCAAACTGGTCGCAGGCGATCTCACGCACGCCCTCGAAGAAGCGCACGACGAGATACGTCTTCGCATTCGGCGCCACCGGCACCTTGCCGAGCTTCACCTCGACCGTCGTATCCGGCTCGGCCGTCACGGTGAAGTCGCCGCCGCCGAGACGCTGCGATCCCGCAAACGACTCCCACTTGGCCTTCAGGTTCGTCAGACGCGTGAAGACGAAATCGTTGTGCACGCGCAGAACGCCCGTCGCGAAATCGAACGACTCCGCCATCACGTTACGATACGCATGCTTGATCTCCAGCGCACCCGGATGCGGATTGCGTAACGCATCCACAAACCCGTTGCAGTTGAAGTTGTCGTCGTTCGGCTTGTCGCCGAAGTCGCCGCCATAGGCCAGGAACGCGACCTTGTCGAGTTCGCGCTCGCCGCAGCGTCCGTGTTCCGGATTGTTGAAGGAACGGCTCCACACGGCCTGGTCGACGAAATCCCAGATGAAACCGCCCTGCGCGGACGGATATTTCTTCACGACGTCCCAGTAGTCCTGAATGCTGCCGTTGGAGTTGCCCATCGCGTGCGAATATTCGCAGAGGATGAACGGCTTCTTCGGATTGTTCTTCACATACTCTTCGCTCTTCGCCGCGCGCGCGTACATCGGGCAGACGATTTCAGACTCGGCGGCATCCCACGGCGCCCGTTCGTACTGGATCGGACGCGTCGTATCCAATTCCTTCATCGCCTTGAACTCGGCCTTGAAGTTCTCGCCGAAGCCCGCCTCATTGCCCATCGACCAGCCGATGATGGACGCGTGGTTGCGATGCGTCTGGATCATCCGCACCGCACGTTCAATGTGCGCGGCCTTGTAGTCGGCACGATGCGCGAGCGACTTGTCGCCATAGCCCATGCCGTGCGATTCGATGTTCGCCTCGCACAGCACATAGATGCCGAGACGATCGCACAGGTCATACCACATCGGATCGTTCGGATAATGCGACGTACGCACCGCATTGAGGTTCAACGACTTCATCAGCCAGATGTCGCGTTCCATATCCGCGCGCGTCACCGTGTACCCCGTCTCAGGCGACATCTCGTGGCGGTCCGTTCCCTTGATGCGAATGCGGCGGCCATTGACCTTCAACACCGCGTTCTCGATCTTGACATCGCGGAAACCGACGGCCTGGCCGAAGTAATCGCCGCCCTTGTTGACGACGAGCGTGTAGAGATCCGGCTTTTCGGCGCTCCAGAGACGCGGCGCGGCAACCGTCAGCTGGTCGTTCTTCCACGCGCCCGGCACGGGCTTGCCCGCAGGGTCGTACAGCGTCGCGCCGTCGACAGCCTGCGCCACCGTCAGCGTCGCGGACTTGTAGTCGGCGGAAAGCGTCGTCGTCACCGTCAGATCGCGCAGACCGTCCTTCTGTTCGGCGACAAGCGACACATCACGGAAGAGTCCCGAAAAACGCCAGAAATCCTGATCCTCGAGGAATGAACCGTCCGTAAAGCGATAGACCTCGACTGCCAGCACGTTCGGCTTGCCGGCGGGCATCAGGAAGTCAGTCACGTCGAACTCGCTCGCCAGGCGCCCGTCTTGCGCATAGCCGACCTTCTTACCGTTCACCCACACGAGGATGCCGCTCGAGAAGCCGCCGAAACGCAACGTCACGCGACGATCCTGCCAGGCGCGCGGCGTCGTGAACGAACGACGGTAGGACCCCACCGGGTTCCGGCAGATGAAGGACGAAAAATTCTTCGGCGGATCGCTCATGATATCCGACGGCGTCGCCGCATGCGGATACGTGATGTTCGAATACAGCACCGGATCGTAGACGCCCGACAGCTGCCAGCAGCCCGGCACCGTGAGATCCTTCCACATCGAGACATCGAAGCCCGGCTTGTAGAAATCGACGGGGCGCACGGACGGATCCTTCGACCAGGCGAATTTCCAGGTGCCGTTCAGCGACTGGACGTACGTGGCCGTGAGGCGGTCCTGCTTCAACTCGGCCACGGCACGCGCCTCCGCCTCGCTCGCACACGGCGCCAGCAGCGTCCGCGCGGGCAGACGATTCTCCTGCGTCACATAGGGATTGTTCCATTGCGGACGCCCCTCGTAGGCTTTCGGGCTCACGTCCGTTTTCTTTTCCACCTTCGGCGCCTCCGCGCCCACGACCGCACCTACGCAAACCGCACAACTGAACAACGCAAGATTTTTCCGCATCATCGTCTGACTCCTTCACGCGTCCGCACGCACTCGTACGAACAAAACAACTCACTTCGCGCCAATTGCCCGAACCATATAGGGCCAATAGACTTTCGTGTAAACCGCACACGAATAGATGTTGAGGCCAATGAGAAACGCCTCAATCGCATAAACGCTCCACAAGAACCCGGCATCCACGGATGCCGCCGAAGTCGCACACCCGCACAGCTGCGGCAGGAACTTGCGGAACGCCAAGTAAAGATAGATGTAACCCGCCGCCGGGAAGGATAGCGCCGTACGCACCTTGCCCAGCCACATCGCGCTCACGTCCGCATGGTAGCTCGAGGCGATTGCACGCAGGAATGTCACCCACTGGTCGCGCAGGATGTAGAGCACCGTAAAGGCCAGCATCACGCCGGCATGTACCGGATTATCCCCCTGCGCGCCAATGAGCCAGAGCAGCGTCGGGAAACTCACAATGAAGAACACCTTGTCCATCAAGGGATCCGCAAGCTTGCCGAACGTGGAAACCACCTGCCATTTGCGCGCGAGCTTGCCGTCGAAAAGGTCCGAAAGCCCCGCAAGGGACAACAGGACACATGCCGCCACGGCAAAACCCGCATGATTACAGTGATGCGCCAGCACCGCACAGATCATAAAAGCAAAAATCAGCGGCACCCGTGAAAACGTAAGCGCATTCACGAAATAGGAATGAAAACACGAGCTCATTTATCCGACGCGCCACCCTCTCCAGTCGTCAATTCGGCCTTGAGCGCCGCTTCTTCTTCAAGCCCTGTCTCCAAGTCCGCCGTCAACCGTTCGATGAGCGAACGCGTCTTCCCCTGCTCGTCCAGCTGCTTGAGGAAAAGTCCCTTCAATTCAGCGATCTGAACCTTGGAGAATTCCAGCAGCGCCTGCAGCGTATCACGGCGAACGCGCATCTTGCCCAGCTCCTGCTCAAGACTCTCAACACGGCGTTCCGTCCGCTGAAGGTTGCGACGCGTCGCGAAAAGCTGCTTGAGGATTTCGCCCGGCTCGATATCCAGATCGTCGATCTTCATCCCGTCCGGAATCGGCACCAGCACGCTTTCACCGCAATTCACACACGCGATCTGAAGACCCGCGCCACGATAGTCGATGGCCAGGTTGTGACCGCAATGGGGACAGTCGAACACGATATCCGTATCACGAATCTCGGTTCCAGCCTCCTCAGTCTCGTCGTCAACGAGGGATGTCGTTGTCGTATTCTCTTTGATTTCTTCTTCGCTCATGGTCGCCTCCAATCTCGTTCGGCAGGACGGACTCCCGCTTACGCCAATATTATAGAGAAAAGACGGACAATATGCAAGCTCAGACCGTCTTTTTTGATTTTATCTAGCGGAAAACCAGAAAGAAAGCGGCTTGGAAAGACCGGCGCCGCGCATGTAGTTGTAAAGGGCCCGCGTGAGAGCTTTGCCAAGACGGTCCCAATCCGGCGCACCCGGCTCACGAAACGGGATCTCGTTCACCGCAAAAGTGCGGCCGCGCGGCCGCGGCGCCGACGTGTCGATTTCAATGCCGAAACGCGCCGGATCCTTGGCGATCGGCGAATGGACCGTGAGCGCGAAACGGTGGAAGAAGGCACTTTGAATCAGTCCTTCCCGGAAGAACCGTCGAACGTGTCCGAGTGCCGCCACCGCCTCCCGTTCCGTCTCGGTCGGGAACGCATACATCAAGTAGGCGTGCACCAGAATGCCCGCCTCGCGAAACGCCGTGAGCGCCGCACGCGCGGATGCCAGCGTGATGCCTTTGTTCATCAGCTTCAGCAGACGGTCGACCGCGCATTCGAGTCCGCCCGTCACGGCAATGCAGCCCGCCCGCGCCATCAGGCGCGCAAGCGTCGGCGTGAAAGCCGTATCGAAACGCACGTTGCCCCACCAGCGGCATTTGAACTTCCGCTTGAGAATCTCGCGGCACATCTTTGCAATCAGCGCCGGCGGCATGGCCTCGTCCGTGAAATGGAAATCGGGCGCACATCCCGTCTCCCGCACGAGCGCCTGCATCGCATCGACAATCGTCGCCGCCTCGGGCATCTGGAAACACTTGATGTAGTCAAGCGACACATCGCAGAACGCGCACTTGTGCCAATAGCAGCCACGCGCCATCTGCAGCTTGAGCCAGCGTCCCGTGGACCACAGCCGATGCATCGGATTCTCCGATTCAGGCAGATCCATGTAGAGCGAGAGGTCGAGTCCTGCATAGGACGGCTTGACGAACGGCGGAATGGGCGCCGGATCGCGGGCCTGCAGAAACTCGAGCCAGGGCGCATAGCCCTCATCGTACATGACCGCGTCGAAGAAGCGTCCCACGCGCACATCGTCGAGCGTTCGCAGCTCGGTGTTCACATAACCGCCGCCGAGAACCGTCTGAACGGATGGATCGAGACGCTTGATCGTCTGGGCAATCCGAAACGCGCCCAGGAGCGTCCCCGGGAACGGACACGTCACCCCCACGACCGTCGGTCGCACCTCGCGCAGCACGGCCGCGACTTTTTCCTCCAGGATGCGATCGACCAGACTTCTCCGGCGCAGACGTCGCAGCACGCTGCCGAAGTCCGGCACGGCGACACCCAGACGCTCCGCATAGCGCGAAAAGCCGAAATCGGGATCGACCGAATCGCGAATCCCGAGAGCCAGTTCGTCAAGATACGCCGTCGTCTCGACTTTCTCTTCTGCCGAGAGATGACGATTCTGCAGGATCTCGATCGCCTCGTCCGTAAAGTCGTCGCCGGAGAGTCGCAGCACCTCCAACGCGACCTCGATCGAGAGATCGCGCTGTGTGCAGTCATACCCCCGCTCGGAAAGAAACCCCACCAGCGAAGGCGTGGCGGGGTAGGGTGTGTTCAACTGAACAAACGGAGGTGTCAGGAACAGAATCATGCTTCAGGCGCCGGCGGAACCGGCGTTTCAGACACAGGCGCGGGAGCCGGTTCGGCCGCAGGCGCGGGAGCCGGTTCGGCCGCAGGCGCGGGTGCGGGGGCCGGTGCCCATTCTTCAAAGCGCTGCTTCTGCTCGACGGGTTTCGCATACACGTTGGACTCGTCGACGACCTTCTTGGGTTCGAGCGCGTTTTCGAACGTCGGCAACGGACGCGGCGGCAGATCTTCCTGCACGACCACGCGACCTTCCTGTCCAGCCGCATTCTTCACCACGATGCCGCCCACGAGCGCGGCCGCAGCGGCCTTCTGCTCTTCCGTCACGGCTTCACGCGCATCGACTTCGGCCTTGGCGGCTTCATCGACTTCGGCGAGCTCCGTATGACGCGGCGGCAATTCCTTGAGAAGCGGATCGTCGTCCTGAATCATCGTGCACTTGAGCGGCTCGTTGATGTACTCCTCGATCTCGGGAATTGCGAAGCTCTCGTCCTCATCCGCGAAGGAGATGGCGATGCCCGTGTTGCCCGCACGACCCGTACGGCCGATACGATGCACGTAGTCCTCGGCCTCGTAGGGAAAGTCGAAGTTGATCACGTACTCGATGTCGTCCACATGGATGCCGCGGCCCGCGACATCCGTCGCGACCACGATCTTGATCTTGCCCGCGCGGAAATCTTCCAGCACATGCAGACGCTTGTTCTGGTTGACGTCGCCCGAGAGCATCTCGCACTTCACGCCACGGCACTTGAGGGACTCGTAGACGTCCTCGGTCGTCGACTTGCGGTTGCAGAAGACGATCGCACGTGCCTCCGGATGCAGCGCCACGTGGTTGAAGAGCACCCTGAACTTGTCCGACGCACGAATGACATAGACGATCTGACGCACCGTGTCCGTCGCATTGTGGTCGCTCTCGACCTCGGCCTTGACCGGCGTTTCCATCCATTCGGACGCCAGATTCATCACCGTATCCGTGAGCGTCGCGGAATAGAGCATCGTCGTGCGCTTGTCCTTGGGCGGAAGACGATACATGATCTTCTTCACATCCGGGATGAAGCCCATGTCGAGCATGCGGTCCGCTTCGTCGATGACGAGCGTATCGACCTTTGAAAGATCCAGCACGTTGCGCTTGCAGAAGTCCAGCAGACGACCCGGGGTCGCCACCAGCAGATCCACCGGCGCCGCGAGGATTTCCTCGCGCTGGCGATCGAAGTCCATACCGCCGTAGACGGCGAGCGAACGCAGGCCGCAGTACTTGCCAATGGCATCGGCGTCCTTGCAGATCTGGATGACGAGTTCGCGCGTCGGCGCGATCACGAGCGCACGCGGGCTGCCGCCCTTCTTCGCACGGTTCTCCGGCGTATTGAGGTAGCGCGTGAGAATCGCCACGAGGAACGCCGCGGTCTTGCCGCTGCCCGTCTGGGCCTTGCCGGCCACATTCTTGCCGTCAAGCGCGTTCTGAAGCGAAAGCGCCTGAATGTCGGTGCAGTACTGGAATCCGAGGTCCGCAATGCCGTGCATCACTTCGCTCGGCAGATTGAAGTCGTGGAAACGCTTCTTGCCTTCCTGTTCCGGCACCGTGAAGGAGGCCGGATTCCATGCGGCATGGGCCGCCTGGCGCTTGGCCATTTCCTCCGGACTGACCACGCCGCCCGGACGCATCTCGTTCGCAGCGGTATTGACAGGCTTGGGACCGCGGCGCTGTCCATCGCGCTCGCGACGACGATCGTCACGACGATCATCACGACGCCGCGGGGACTGTCCCTCCGCCGAACGCCGTTCGTTCCGGCCTTCCGCCGGCTTGGCAGGACGCGGCTGCTGGTCGCGGCGCGGCGCGTTGCCGCCCTTTCCCTGCTGCGGGCGCTGTCCCTGCTGCTGTTCACCGTTCTCACGGCCATGGCGGCCACGACGGCCATGCTTTCCGTGACCGTTTCCACCCTTTCCCTGCTGACCCGCAGGCAGGCCCTTGCCGCTACCCTTCTGCGTAGCAGATGCCGAACCGGTGAACCAAGAAAACAGCTTCTTGAAAAAACCAAATAATGACATGATACTTCCTTGAAAAACTGAGGGCCGCACGGGGAAGGAGGTTGCTCCTTCCGCGGCGGCCCGTCGTTCTGCGGCGACCCGAAAAACGGGCCTCCACGCTGTTGCGATTAACGCTTCGAGAACTGGAAGCGCTTGCGAGCGCCGGGCTGACCGGGTTTCTTACGCTCTTTCATACGGCTGTCGCGCGTCATGCAGCCGGCCTTCTTGAGGGCCGGACGCAGATTGGCATCCGCCTCGACGAGGGCGCGCGCGAGACCATGACGGATCGCACCGGCCTGACCGGAGCAACCACCGCCCTTGGCGAAAATGATCACGTCGACCTTGGAGACGTCGAAACCACTGATCGCGATGGGCTGCTTGAGATAGTCGCGAAGCGCTTCGGAAGTGATGTACTCTTCGAGCGCGACCTTGTTGACCGTCCACTTGCCTTCACCCGCAACGAGCGTCACACGCGCGCACGCGGTTTTACGACGGCCGGTACCGGCGGAAATAACCTTCTTCGTAGCCATTTCTCAAAACCTCCTTAGAGCGTGATCACTTCGGGCTTCTGGGCCGCGAGCATGCCCTTGTCAGCCTCACCGGCGAACACCTTCACACGCGTCATCATCTTGCGCGCAATCGTGTTCTTCGGGAGCATACCCCACACGGCTTCCTTGATCATGCGATCCGGATGCGACGCACGCATCTCGGCAGCCGTGAAGTGCTTGAGGCCATCACGCCAACCAGAGTAGCGCTGATAGTCCTTGAGCTCTTCCTTCTTACCCGTCAGCTTGACCTGGGCGGCATTGGTCACGATCACGAAGGCACCGGCATCGACCGACGGGTCGAACGCAGGCGTGTCCTTCGCACGGAGCTTGTTGGCAACCACGACCGCAAGGCGGCCGAGAACCTGATCCTTGGCGTCCACGATGAACCACTTGCGGCTGTCGCCGGGGTTCACAGGACGTGTGCTTTTCTGCAGCATCTTTTTTATCCTTTTTCTGTGGCTTTGTGCCCCGTCGCCGGGGATTTGTCCGATTGCACAGGCGAAACCCTTCGCCCATGGGAAACCGACTTCGTCAGCCGATTTCGCGGTTGAAGTTCATATTTAATCAAAAAATCGGCCAAATGTCAAGATGGACATGCGAAAAATCGAACAATCCGACCAATCCAACCAATCCGAACAATCGAACAATCGAACAATCGAACAATCCGAACAATCCCCCGCTCACTTCCGCCGGCGACGCAGCGCCAGCAGCGCCCCGCCCATCAACAGAAGAAGGCCGCTCGACGGCTCGGGAATACCGCTGCCAGCCGACAACCAGGACCCTACCGTACCCAGATTGGCCGTCACATCGTTGAAGACGAGACTGTTGCCGTTCACCAGCTGGGCACTGCCTTCTCCGTAAACACGGAAGCCGTCATCACCGTAGAAAACCACGGCAACATAGTCCGCCGACTGATACTCCGTACCGTCGTAGGCATCGAGCGTGTACGACCCGTCCACATAGTACGGATCCGTCAGCGCGCTCATACCATCCACTGTCTTTGAATAATTGTCGGTGAAGTAGGCCTCGATCGCACTCACGGAACTACCGCCGAAAAGTGTCTGTGCCATATTGACCGTGCAGAACAAGGCCGAGTAATTTTCCGCCAAGGCATCCGACGGGACAGTATCCAACGGATTCGCGATGGTGTTGAGCGTCACCCATGACACTGGCATCGCCTGCGCCGCGCCCGCCAGCAGCAGCCCCGCCAGGGCCGCCGCCTTCAAAAGAGAACCCGCAAAAACCTTCGTATTCATCTTCATCTCCTCCGTCTTACTTCGTCGACTTCATCTCGATCTTGAAGAAGTGGTAGGCCTTCTTCGCCTCGGGCGCGAGGTCGGTCACGTCCGTCCAGGAATTGTCCGCCAGCGTCTTCTTGCCCATGACGCGCTGCGAGAGGCCGCCGATCGTGATCGCCGGGATCGCATACACCTCGGGCACGCCGTTGTTCATCCGGATCGCCGCCTGAATCTTGAAGGACATCTCGCCCCACGTCGGGTTGGAGGCGAACGACATCGTCTCCAGCGAGTTGCATCGGATGAACGCGCCAGTACCCACCGTGACCGACGTCGCCTCGCACACCACGTTCGTCAGCCCGTAGCAGCGCTGGAACGCATAGTCGCCGATGCTCGTCACGTCCGGACCAATCGTCACCTCGCCGAGGTTCCAGAAGTCCTGGAAGAAGCGCGGACCGATGCTCGTGATCCCGTCTCCGACGACCACGCGCGTGATCTTCGCCTTGACGTCCGCAAGCGGGTGGCCCGCCCCCTCGGTCAGGTTCACGTCGCCCGCACCCCCAATCGTGCAAACGCCATTCTCATCCACCATCGCCCACACGCCGTCGCCCAGCGGAATCAAGACCCCATCCGGCCCCAGTCTGAACGTAGCTTCGGAGGTCGCCACGACGCTGCTGGAAGCGCCGGCTTTGCCCGCGTAGAAGTACAGGTCGGACGAGGTATTCGCCTTGGAGATGAACTTGGTACCACTGAAGGACAGGTCCATGCCGTTCTGCGAGGCACGCATAGTGAAGGTGTTTTCAGCAACGCCTGGCCCGAACTCGAAGACTCCGTTGTTCGTGTTGGCAGCGACACGAACCTTGCCGGAATTCAGGTGCAAGTACATATCCTCGGAACCACTCGCCAGGAATGCAATGCCTTCATTGGGACTGGAGGCAGTGTCCTGTGCGACGACGGCCGTGAACACACAGTTGCAGCCATCGGGGCAGGCGAGATTGCCGTTCTCGGGGAAGACTTCGGTACAGGTCAGGACCTGCCCCGCCCCGTTTTCAGTATTGTCCAAAGCATAGTACTTGCCGTCGTACTCGGCGACGATGATGTAATCGGAACCGGCGGCAGGGAACGTAGTAGACAGTGCGAAAGAGGCGGCCTGCACCGCGACCAGCGAGACCGTGACCTTCGCGTCCTTGGCACAAACCTCCTTGCCGAAGAGAGCGGCCGTATCGATGGACTTCTGCGTCTGCGCGCCGTCGGTCAGCTTCGCCGCGTCATTCGTGACGCTCGCCGTCTGACCGTTCGCCGTGATGTCGAACACCACCATGTAGTCGGCATCCGTGTCAAGTCCGACAAGCGAGTAGTCGACCGTGATCGTACCCTTCGCGCTGTCCCAGGGTTCGACCGTCTTCACCTCGGTGAGCTTCACCGTCGTTGCCACCTTCGGCAACAGACTCGTGTCGATCACCGTCTGGGGCGTCACCTCGTCGATGACGTAGGGGTTCGTACCGACGATCTCATAGCCCTCCTCCGGCACGGCATAGATGCCGACCTTCTCTCCGATGGGCAACTTGTAATTCGTGCCACCCTCCTCGGTCGGCGCGATCTCCGCCGCCACTTCGTCCGTCAGGTTCGACACGACGAAGCTGTAACCCGTCCCCGCCGGCAGCGTAATCAAGACCCCATCCGGTCCCAGCCTGAACTCATCCTCGGCAAAGGCGACAACCCCATCCGCCTCTCCTCCGGCCGATCGAACAGGACGCACGGGGCACCCCAGGCAACGCGAGCCGGTTCCGATTTTAAAACCTGACGTACCAACGAAATTGAGGAACCATGCCATTTCAGGATCGTCCGAATTAGGCGTAGAAATCCAGTATCTGCTGTATGTCTTACTACAGGTTGAAGCGGAACCATATCCTGCCATGGGAAGAAAGATGCTCTTGTCCGTATAACCGGCCATGAGACCCGTGATAAGATAGCCGGAAACTCCCGTGTTGTTGTAATCCTTCACATATTCAATTCCACAGACTGTTCGGTCGTAAAGTTTCTCCAGCTCCGCATACGTCATCATCCGCCAAGGTGAACCAAGGTGCTGCGTCGCCGCGTCGTGGTCCGCCATGAGGTTACCATTGACGTCGATCCAGTGCTCTGCCTCCAGCGTGTCGTTGTCTTTTCCGAAATTTGAACCAGCAACAGATCCAAGGGATTCGGTAAACCGGATTCCCGTACCGTCAGCAACGGACACCCATTTTTTATTGACAAATGTGTAACCGACCGTATCACCCCACCAGAAGTAGTAGCCGAAATCCTCCGGGTTCTCCGCGCCCACGTTGCACTCGGCGAAATACGGGCCGTCCTTCCAGAGCTGAACGCCGCCGAACGGCACCGCGACCAGCGAGACCTTGACCTTCGCGTCCTTGGCACAAACCTCCTTGCCGAAGAGTGCGGCCGTATCGATGGACTTCTGCGTCTGCGCGCCCGTGGACAGCTTCGCCGCGTCGTTCGTGACGCTCACCGTCTGGCCGTTCGCCGTAATGTCGAACACCACCTTGTACTTGGCCTCCGTGTCAATTCCGGCCAGCGAGTAGTCGACCGTGATCGTACCCTTCTCGCTGTCCCAAGGTTCCACCGTTTTGACCTCGCTGATCGTCGCCGACGTCACCGCCGGTGTCACCGTCAGCGTGCCGTCGCGGTAGTACAGTTCGTAGTTCTCGGGCTTCGTGTTCGCCGCAAGCGCGGTCTTCTCCCTCGTCTGGTCGATTACGTTCGGCCGCGTGCCAGAGAGCGTGATAACCGAATCAGACGTCATCACGAGGTCGGCCGCGTAACCCTCGCCGTCGATGAACCCGATTGAGTCGGGTATCAACTCGTCCGTGCCCCACTTCATCATCGACCTCTCCGCCTCGGCGTCCGTATCCTCATAGTACTCGGGCTGCGTGTGCGCCTGGCCGTCGAAGGACCATTCGCCGTCCCTCGCGTGCGAGACCACGATGCGCGGCTTGATCGTCGCCGTTGCGTGCACCGTGTTCGTCACGCCCGGCACACTCACGCGGCACCAGATCTCCGCCGTCTCGCTCACGTTCGTCGGACCCGTGAACGCGTTTGCAGGCGCGAAATCCTCCGTCTCGGAATACGAATACTCGTACACCGGCGTCACGCCGACCGGAAGTTCCCCGACCGTCACGACGATGTTCGTCGGCACGCCGTCGTAGAACTTCTCCACCGGTTCCGCTCTCGCCGTAAGCTTTATCGGCGTCACCGTCAGCGTGCCGTCGCGGTAGTACAGTTCGTAGTTCTCGGGCTTCGTGTTCGCCGCAAGCGCGGTCTTCTCCCTCGTCTGGTCGATTACGTTCGGCCGCGTGCCAGAGAGCGTGATAACCGAATCAGACGTCATCACGAGGTCGGCCGCGTAACCCTCGCCGTCGATGAACCCGATTGAGTCGGGTATCAACTCGTCCGTGCCCCACTTCATCATCGACCTCTCCGCCTCGGCGTCCGTATCCTCATAGTACTCGGGCTGCGTGTGCGCCTGGCCGTCGAAGGACCATTCGCCGTCCCTCGCGTGCGAGACCACGATGCGCGGCTTGATCGTCGCCGTTGCGTGCACCGTGTTCGTCACGCCCGGCACACTCACGCGGCACCAGATCTCCGCCGTCTCGCTCACGTTCGTCGGACCCGTGAACGCGTTTGCAGGCGCGAAATCCTCCGTCTCGGAATACGAATACTCGTACACCGGCGTCACGCCGGCCGGAAGCCCCCCGACCGTCACGATGATGTTCGTCGGCACGCCGTCGTAGAACTTCTCCACCGGTTCCGCACTCACCGTGAAAGACTCCGCTTGAACTGCTACCGCAGCGATAGCTGCGAAAGCCGCAATCATGATTCTCCTTATCATACTGTTTCTTTCGAAGCAATTTAGATAGTTGGTCATGTTAAACCCTGTTTACACGAACCGACGTTTAGGCACAGGGGTA
>JAKSOY010000097.1 GCA_024405255.1 Kiritimatiellia bacterium | reverse complement strand
CCTCGCGCCAGAAGGCGCGGCGGTAGTCCTCCGAGTCGAGGCCGAGCACGTCCTCTGCTAACCACGCGAAGAAGGGCTTTGCGGGCGGTTCGTCCGCAGGCGGGGCGAGGGCGTGGCCGGCGGCGAGGAGGCGTTTCTGGATTTTTCGGTTCATCGGGTAAAAGTATAGCAAAGCCGGAGGGGAGGAGCAAGGGGAAAATTGATTTTATGTGCGGAAAAATTGCCGCACGCGATGAGCTATCTGACTGGAGGTGCCGTGAGAGGGATTCTACCGACCCACACTTATGCCTGAAGAGCCATATCTTCACCGTGGCGAAGACGGGCGCCTGCCAGTGCCATGTTGCCTGTGACGACGGAGCGACTTGGCGGGTCGACGTCGTGCGCGGGAGGGACGGGAAGACGGTTCCCGCCGTGACGCCCCTCAACGCGCTTTGCGCGGTACGCGAGTTGAAGGTGCACGTCGAGGGCGATCATGTGAAAGTGTTCGTGCGTTCCGAAGGAATGGCACCTTGGACGGCGCGCGTGACAACCACGTTCATGGGCGACGATTTCCGTCCGCTCGACCATGGCAGCCTCCGGACGAAAAACGGCCGCTCCCGTTTCCATGAGGTCCTTCCTCTTCCTTGATAGAAATGCGCCGATGCGGTGGAGTTTGCGCGACGGGGACAGTGAAATGGGTAAACTCCAGAAAAATTGGAATTGACAGGAAAGACGAAGACGGTTATACTGTGCCTTGAGGTTTTGAGGCTGCGGACGAAAATTCAACAGAAAAAGGAGAAGTCAGGATATGGCAGGGTCTATGACAGACGTCAATCATGAAGATGGTACTGGAACGATCTCGAGCAAGATGTTGTACCATGCGGGTGCGCTGGGTTTAGTCGCTTTGGTAATATCTTTGTTTTCTCGATTTCTGCCGCAGAGCTTCTGGACGGGAGGAGGGACTGCCCCTGCGCAAGCATTTTTGTGTTGTATTACGCTTTTGATGGCGGTTGGTTATCTGTTCCTGATTCGTTCGCGAGTCAAGGGGGCAAAGTGGATTTGGATTCTGTTTGGCTTTTCCGTTTTTGATTTCATCTTCTGTTTGATCGGATATCAACGTTTGCCGATTGCGCATTCTTTTAACATCTTCAGGACGGTCGCCGGCTTTGCTGTATTCATGGGCTTGGCGATATGCAACAAGGGCGGGTTGCGTATCGCATTTGGCGCTCAGGTCTTGGCCTGGTTTATCAGCATTTGGGTGGCGGTGTACTGGGGAATCTTCTTCAAGCCGATGGGGGTGATATCTTCGTATATGATGATGTTCCTGAAGATCATCGGCATTGCGAGATCGTTCTTTATGCTCTTCGGCTGGATGTATTTGCTCTATACGGCTCGGGATAATCGAATGACGGATAAGAAAACGACGGCGCAGGTTCCTTGGCCGTGGCGTGTTTTGGTGGCCTTCTTCCCGGAATTGGTGTTGCTGTTTTATTGTAATAGCATTTATGATTTTGGGTTTTTCGCAATCGCGATTTTTGCCTTTACATTCGGTGCAAGCTGGCCGTTTGGGTATGTGGGGATGATTCTGGGAGGGCTCGCCTATTTGGTGTTTGCGATTCTTGTCATACGTTGTAAACGTCGGGTGACATTCTATCGACTCATCGGCTGCGGCCTTGCCTTGCTCATTGTGAACGCCATCGGCCTGGTCCTTTTATCGCATCGGCACTTCTAGTGACGCGACTCGCGTTCTTTGAGGGAATCGTGGGGACAGTCCCCTTGAAGGTACTTCTCGAATTTGGCATGAATTCGCGAAGTAGACTTCTCGAATTGGGTTCAATTTTTTTGGATTGTGGGTGGAAGGTGGATGTGTTATACTACTTGAATAATCGTGAGAGAGGAGGGAGAAATGAATAGACTCTGTGGGAACACGTATGGGCGTTACTTGATGATCCTTGCAACGTTGGTTGCGGGGTATTCCGTCTCGGGGGCGGCGATGACCTCGATGACGGATTTGGGCGGTGGCGCACGGGCCGTGAGCGGGGGATGGAGTGCCATCTTCGGCAATGGCGGCGGCATTTGCAACGGTACGCTCAATGCCACCATCAGCGGCTGGTGGACGATGAACGGCGTGACGTTCACCGTGGGGCCGGGCGGCGTAATCAATACGCAGGTCGATACTTCATCCTCGGGACAGGGCGAGATCAACTTCGGCGGCGGTGCCACGCTGATTATCGACGGGGGAACGGTCAACTCCAACAATAGACGCAACAACGACAGCACCAGTAATGGTTGCTACATTGGCGACAGCGGCAATGCGCCCAACAACTACGCCCTTCTTCGTTTGGAAAACGGCGGAGTGTTCAACAGCACCTACCAGTATGTTCGCTTTGGAACGAACAACGGCAAGATCGGCCGTCTTTCGGTCAATGACGGCGTGATGAACATTCGTAACGGCGGGCGCGAATTCATTTTGTGTTACGCGGCGAGTACCGCGATTGTCAACGCGACCAATTTCACCTTGGTGGCTTCTGCTTTGCGCCTGTGTGAAAACGCGGCGGCTTTAGTCCAATCGGAAATGGTGGATTCCGATATCACGGTGCAGCGTGTCTATAAAACGAAAGAACAGAACGACGGGTCTTTCTTCCGTTTCGATGGAACGGTGTTCCACACGGCCACGGCGGGGGTCGATTTCTTCGGGCCGCTGACGGTTCCCTACGAACTCGTGGGGAATGGCCTTGCGATCGATACCGCGCATGACGTCTCGGCATCCGGCACCTTCTCGGGGCCGGGCCCGTTCAAGAAGCGGGGTGCGGCAACATTCACGTTTGCCGGAACCTACTTGGGAACGGGCGACCTCGTCCTTGAGAGCGGTACGTTCAACTTCGGGGCAACGGCGTTTTTCGACCAGGCCGTGCGGCTCGTTGCGGCCGACAATACGACGATTCGCGCGCCCTTGACAGAGGACGGTATTCTGGGCGTCTCCTCGCTCGTGTTTGCGCCGAATCCGGAGACGACTGGGCGCGTGAACGTGATGATCGATGCGCAGATTACGCCGGAGAGCGGAGTGGACTATTTGCTCTTCGCCGGTGGTGGAAGTGCGGAAACGCTCAAGCGGATTGCCGTGCCGAGCGGGTATCGGCTCGAGACGGATGTCGCGGGGCGGATCTTCGTGAAGATGGATCCGATCACCCATGTGTGGACGGATGCGGCGGCGAACGACCATGATTGGACGACGGGCGGCAACTGGAATTCGCTCCGTACGCCCGTTTCCTTTGACAGCCTCCGCTTTGAGGGTGAAGGCGGCCTGACGGGGCCGAACCTCGATGCGTCGGTGGTGTTGCAGAATGTCGATTTCGTCTCCGGTACGTGGACGCTGGGGGCGCCCTCGCAGATCGTGGCGCAAGCCGTGAACATCGCCGCTGGTTCCACAGTGACCCTCGGCGTGACAAATCAGCTGCCGACGGCGGCGGGCATTGTGGCTCTTGAGGGCGTATTGGATCTCGGTGGTCAGGCCCAGGACTTTGAGATTGCCAAGCAGTTTATGAACAACCAAGACGTTCTTCGAAATGGTTGTGAAATCCGCAATGGTACGTTGAACCTCTCGTTCCCGGGGTGGTGGACGATGTCGAATGGATCGTTCACGGTGGGGCCGAATGCGACGCTCGTCACATTTCCCGCCCGAGGCACGGCTTCGCAGGGCGAATGGAATCTCCAGAATGGCGCCTGTTTGACGATTGATGGAGGCACCGTGGTTCTACAGAATCTCCGCAGTGTCGACTCTGGCCACTATATCGGATGTGACACGCCGAATACGGCAACGGTGCGAATCATAAACGGGGGCCTTCTCCATGACCTCTATCGCTATCTTCGCATCGGCTTCAACGGGGGGGCGACGGGCGTTCTCTCCGTTGACCACGGAACGGTCAACGTGGCGGACGGCGCGCAGGAATTGAGAGTGGCGGCGAGCCAAGGCGCGATCGGTCATGGCATCGTGGCGTTCACGAATGCAACGCTCATCGCCCAGGCGATTCGAATCGCGGAATCGGGCGACAACGGCCTCGCGCAGATTACGCTTAAGGATTCCGATATCATCGTGCAGCGTATCTATCGGAATCGTACGCCGTTGACCGGTTCGTTCTTCCTGATTGACGGTACGACCTTTACAACCGTCGCCGAAGGCGTGGACTACTTCGGGAATCTAGGCTATCCCTATCAGATCGAAGCGGGCGGCGTGACGCTGAACGCGCAACATGATGTCACCGCGTCGGGGTCGTTCTCCGGAACGGGGTCGCTTGTCAAGACGGGCCCTGGCAGGCTTTCGCTTACGGGACGCTATTTCGGCGGGCCGATCGACGTGCGTGAAGGCGGAATCGGTTTCGGCGCACAGTCGGTCGCGACAGGGGCACAGGTGAAAATGGCCGGCGGCACGACGGTTCACCTCGCGTTTTCTTCGGTTGGCATCGGCGGGGCGCCGGAAATCGATTTCGACGTCGATGAAACGACCGAAGGGGAGGTGACGATTTCGATCGACTTCCAAGCCGACCCGCTCTTCAACACCGAGTATCCGCTCTTCCGTTCGATTTCCGAGGCGGCGGCGGCGCGCCTCGTGGCGAACGGCATCCAGCTGCGGCGCGATCCGTCGGGCATGTTCTACTTCAAGGTCACGCCCACCACTCATCTGTGGACGGGCGGCGGTGCCGAGAACACTTGGCAGACGGCGGCGAACTGGGATTCGAACAAGACGCCGGTGCGGTATGATAGCTTGCGGTTCAACGGGGCCGGCATGTTCAGCGTGTGCGACCTCGCATCCGTCATGATGCAGAACATGACCTTCGAATCGGGAGCCTGGACGGTGGACGTGACGAATACGACGCTCGCCGCAGCCAAGTCGCTTTTGATTTCGGCGGGAGCTGAATTGAAGCTTCTGAATCCTTCTGCGAATCCCCTGCCCACGGGCTACGAGATACTGGCCATCGGCGGCGTACTCGACCTCGGCGGCGCGCAACAGTCGGTGAATTCGAGAACGAAAGGCGAGGGCGTGGGCGTGTTTCGTACGGGGGGCGAGCTGCGCAACGGCACGCTCACCATCATTGAGCCTTCGACCGGTGGCACGGGGGACTGGTGGTTCTGGAACAATGGCGTCGATTTCACCATCGGTACGGGTGCAACGGTGATTTTCCCGAAGCAGACCGACCAGCGTGGACAGATCAACTTCAAGAACACGCATCTGAAGATCGACGGCGGCGAACTCCAGGCGCTCAATGGCCGGAGCAGCGGGGCCTACGTGGGCAATAACGGCAATGCCGTGATCGAAGTCGTGAACGGCGGCCGCTTCTACCATCCGAACGCGCGGTGTACCCTCGGTTTTGCGAATGACGGTCCTGGCACGGGGGCGCTTCTCGGTAACGAGGCGGAGATCGATTTCGGTGCACAGGATCTGTTCTTGGGGTACCGCAACCAGTCACGCTCGACTTTGGCCTTGACCAATTCGACTCTGACGTGCAAGACGATTACATTCTCCATGGACAAGTCGAGCGCGCCGGGGCCGCAGATTGTGGAATTCGTGGGAACGGAAGTCGACGTTGAATGTTTTGCCGTTAACAAACTCGGTACGGGTTCATCCTTGACGTTCGACGGGGCGACGCTCGTGAGCCCCCACAGTTCGCCGCTCCCGGCGTTGGGGATTCCCTACACGTTGGCGGCGGGCGGCTTGACTGTGAAGGTACCGGATGCGGCGGAGAATGCCGCCGCGCTTGAACTCGGCGGTGCGTTTACGGGAACGGGCGATTTGCGGCTCGTCCATGAAGGGGACGCGGCGGCGAAGGCGGTTTCCTTCAACGGTACGGCCAACACGTTGACGGGCAACCTCGTCGTGGCGGGTGTCGCATTGACTGCCATTGAAAAGACGTTGAGCTGTGGCCTCGTGGCGCGTTCGGGAACGACCTTGGATGTGAGCAGTTCCGTTTTCGGCGGCGGGGCGACGATCGAAGAGGGTGTGACATTCGCCGGGCTCGAGCCCGAGGTCGACTACGAACGTCCGATGACGCTCGTCAAGGCGCGCGGGCAAATTGTCTCGCCGCTTTTGAACCGGCGCCAGCCTGGAACACGCAACCGCTTCTTCATCGGTCGAAGCGATGGTGCGACGGCTCTACAATACGGCGTTCCGCCCGGTTTCACGGTGTTCGTACGATAAAATTGTTGGTTTGTATCTGAAAAGAGGAGCGAGATGAAGGCGATGAAGATGATGGTTTGCGTGGCCCTGGCGATGGGGTTTTCAGTTCTGGGATTGGCGGCTGAGGGAGAGGGTGTTCTGAGCGCGGTCGGGATTATCCGAGACGGGAAAACGCCGTGTTCGGACGCGATTCAGCGGCTGATCGACCAAAATCCCAATCGGGAGATCTATTTCCCCGACGGCACCTATCTGCTGGACAAGCCGATTTGCACGCCGGCGCATCCGAAGCGGAGCGTGTCGCTGCATCTTTCGACGTTTGCCATCTTCAAGGCGTCGCCGGATTGGAAAAGTCCCGAGGCCATGGTTCGGCTCGGGGGCATCCATCCCGCGAACGACATTCGTACGGCGGGCAGCTGGTATTGGTTCAAGGGCGGCATCATCGACGGGAGCGGCGTCGCGAGCGGCATTTCGATCGACAGCGGGCGCGAGACGATGGTCGCCGAAGTGTCGATGAAGCGTGTCAAGATCGGGCTTCGCATCAAGCATGGCGCCAATAGCGGTTCGTCCGACAGCGACATCCGGAACGTGAACATCGTCGGCACGGGCAAGGCCGATTCCATCGGCGTGCTCGTCGAGGGCTACGACAACACAATTGCCAACATGCGCATTGCCGGCGTGTTCATGGGCGTCGTCGTCAAGTCGGGCGGCAACCGGCTCATCAACATCCATCCGCTCCTCACGTGCTGCTGGGATATCTACGACAAGACGGTTGGCTTCCAGATCGACGGCGACAACAACTGGGGCGATTTCTGCTACAGCGACCAGTTCTCGACGGGTTTCCGGTTCGGTCCGCGCGGTGGCGGCGTGTTCGACCATTCGTTCTGCTTCTGGTACCGGAGTGGGAAGGACATGCGCCACGTCGGGATGCAGAGCGAGGGTAAGTTCAACGCCGTTTTCGACACGCCCACCGTCTGTTTCCGTCAGAGCGACGCCAACAATGCGCTCGTCATCGAGGGCGAGCGCGGCGGCAACGGCCGCATCGAGACCCCGTGCTGCAACCTCGCCCGAGTCCGCGATCCCGCGCATCGGGGACTGGCGAAATGAGAAAGGAAAATACAATCGTGAAGACAACACTGGTTTGTTTGGCGGGATCGCTGTTGATGGCTTTGGGCATGGGACGCTTGAATGCGGCGGATCCTGCCGCGCGCGTGCGGGTGCAGCCGCAGGCCGGTGATGCGACGACGGCGATTCAGGGTGAAATCGACCGGGCGTTCACTGCGGGCGGTGGCACCGTGGTGCTCGGCAAGGGCGAGTGGAAGGTCAAGTCCCTGCGCGTGCGCAGCCGTGTGACGCTCTATCTCGAATCGGGGGCGACGGTGCGTGGGTCGCGGAATCCCGAGGACTATTTCATTTTGGATGCCGACAAGGTCGAACTCGTGCCGTCCGCCTTGATCAAGCACGAGGGATGGAAATGGGCGGATGGCGCGACGAACGACGCATGGGTCCGTTTCACGGGCAGCCGCTGGAACAACGGACTCATCCGCCTCCTCGGTGCCGAAGACGCGGCGGTCATCGGCGAGAAGGGCAGCGTGATCGACGGCTGCGATCCGTATGATCCGCTCGGCGAGGAACACTATCGCGGTCCGCACGGCGTGAGCGCCATCAATTGCAAGCGCCTCACGTTGAAGGGCTATACGATCCGCAACACCGGCAACTGGGCGCACCGCATTGCGGAAACGTCGGACCTGCTGGTCGAAGACGTCACCTGCGAGGCGGGACACGACGGTGTGCATGTGAGAGGATGCGACCGCGTGGTCATCCGCAATTGCGTCATGAAGACGGGCGACGACTGCGTGGCCGGGTTCGGCAATTCGGACGTGCTCGTGGAGGACTGCTATCTCAATACGGCCTGCAGCGGTTTCCGCTTCGCGGGAACGGGCGTGACGATCCGCCGCTGTACGCTCAAGGGCCCGGCGGAGTACGGCTTCCGCGGTTCGCTTTCGAAGCAGGACAAGATCGCGGGCGCGCCGTCCGGCAAGGCCCGTCGGAAGAACATGCTTTCGTTCTTCACCTACTTCGGCGACTACGAACATCCGAATCGTCCGAACGCGGGCAAGATCGAGATCGTCGATTGCACAAGCGATGGCACGGACCGCCTGCTCCACTACAATTTCGGCAATGAGCAGTGGCAGCGGTACAAGTCGATGACGGACATCACTTTCCGCAATGTGAAGGCGACGAACGTCAAGCTGCCGATTGCGCTTTGGGGCGACCGCAAGGTGCCTGTGCGCGCCGTCTTCAAGGATTGCGACGTGAGCTTCTCCGTGCCGCCGAGCGAGTTCATCCGCGGGGCCTACATCGAGTCGCTCGACTTGGAGAACGTGAAGGCGTCGGGCGTGAAGGGTCCGCTCCTCCGCCTCTGGCGCGCCGAAGAGCGAAAGCCCGTTCTGAAGGCTGAAAAAGTCGTCGGCATCACACCTGAGATCACGCCGTCGACCGAACGCTGGAACGTCAGGGGCATTTAAGGACCGGTTCTGCGCTTGGTCAGTCCTGATAGAGGTGGAAGTGATGAAAGTGGTTGTCGGTTTGGCCGTTATGTTGCTGGCGGGCGCGGTGTGCGCCGGGGAGGGGCGTTCGCTCTTCAACGGACGCGATTTGTCCGGCTGGTATACGTATCTGCGGGGACGAGGACGGAATGTCGACCCCAAGGGCGTCTTCTCGGTGACGAACGGCGTCATCCGCGTGACGGGGCGGGAATTCGGCGCCCTGGTGAGCGAGGAGGAGTTCTCGAACTACCATCTGTCGCTCGAGTACCGTTTCCTCGGGGGCGAGCAGTTCGGCGGGAAGCAGAAGGCCGCGCCCGATAGCGGCCTTCTCTTCCACTCGACGGGTCCCGACGGTGCGTTTGGCGGCGTGTGGATGGAATCGGTCGAGGTGAACCTGATCAAGGGCGCGACGGGCGACTTCTGGGGTGTGGGCGCAAAAGGGTCCGACCGTATTGCGCTCTCGGGGAGAGTAGGTGCCGAAAAGCTGGGACGGTATTTCATTCATGATCCCCGGGGAACGAACGTCTTCACGATTACGGGCAATACGCGCATCTGCCGGAGCGACATTGCGCGCGATTGGCAGGATGCGATTACGGTTCGCGAGGCGGACAACGAGAAGCCCCTAGGCGAATGGAATCGCGTGGAGCTGGTCTGCTCGGGCGGCGACGTAACGGTGACGTTCAACGGGCGCATCGTCAATCGCGGCTTCAATGCGAAGCCCACGCGGGGCCGGCTTCAGCTTCAAAGCGAGGGTTGTCCAATTGAATTCCGCAACATCGTCATTTCTCCTCTCGACTGTTCGGAACGTGTCCGTTCCCGTAATCCCCAGAGTTCGCGCGGCGAGCGGAAGACGGTTCTCGACCGCCGTGCCACCGAGGCCGCCCTCGGGCCGATAGACGCACCATGCTTCCTCGTGCGCGATGTGGCGGCAAACGGCGATTTCAAGCTGTTCGACGCGACGGCTTGGGGAATGACCTTCAAGAAAAACGTCCGCCAGGCGGGCGATGCGACCTGCTTCGACCTCACGCTCACGGATACGACGGGACGCGATCGCGCGCTCACGTTCCTCTACGCCATCCCAATCGAGGACAAGAGCGAGTGGTTGGCCGATTTGCGCACGCGCCGTCCGCTGAAGGGCGAGCAGATGGATGTGACGGCGCCACCCTGCGGGACGGCGGCCTTGTCGCGTTGGCCGTTCGGTGCCGTTGACGCGGCGGGCCGGGGACAGGCGCTCGGCATCGATCCGACGGCGCCTGCCTTCTTCCGCGTGGTCGCAAACGCCGCTCGGCGGTGTCTCTTCATCGCGTTCGATCTCGGTTTCGCGAAGGAGCATCCGACGGCGCATTTCGGGTTCTGCTCGTTCGCCTTCGATGGCACGCTGGGATTCCGCGGCGCGCTCGAACGGTATCAGCAGCTCTTCCCTGAAGCGAACCGCGTGCGGGTCGAACGCCAGGGCGTCTGGATGCCGTTCTACCCCATCAGCAAGGTGAAGGGGTGGGAGGATTTCGGTTTCCGTTTCAAAGAAGGTGGCAGCGAGCCGGCGTGGGATGACGCGCATGACATCTTGACCTTCAACTACATGGAACCCTGCACCTGGTGGATGCGCATTCCCGGCGGGATCAAGAAGGGCGCGACGGTGGCAAGTACGGTGGAGGCGGCGAAGCGTCTCGCGGCGGAAGGGAAGGACCCCCACGCGAGGGGATGGCAGAAGAGCGCCTTTCGTACTGCGGCGGGCGACTATGTGGGATTGCTGCGCAATACGCCCTGGTGTGTGGGGACCGTGTGGAGCGTCAATTCCGCACCGGGCATTGAGGGCGGCGACTGGTCGGCCAAGCATGGCGAACCTGCATTCTCGCGGCGCTATGCGGGGACATTCCCGCAGGGAATCGACGGCGAATACGTCGATTCTGCCGAGCTCTATGTGACCGCGACGCTCGACTACGATCGCGCGCATTTCGCGGCGATGAAGACGCCGCTCGTTTTCTCACATCCAGGGGCCCAGGTGGGCATCTTCAAGGGATTCATCGCCTACGAGTATGTGCGCGGCCTTGCCGAGCGCGTGTGGCCGAAAGGACGTTTCATGATGGCCAACTACACGCCCGTCTCGTGGTGCTGGCTGGTGCCCTATCTGGACGTGCTTGGAACCGAGACGGACTGGAACCCCGGCTCCGGCAAGAAGCCGTCCAATTGGCGACCGATGTCCGATGGCGCGCTCCTCTATCGCCGGGCTCTCTGCGGCGGGAAGCCCTATTGCTTCCTGATGGATACGGCGTTCGAGCGTTTCCCGGCGGCCTTTACGGAAAAGTTCATGCAGCGTTCGCTCGCCTACGGCATGTTCCCCGGTTTCTTCAGTGCGAACGGGTCGACGGGGCATTATTTCTCGCGGCCCGAGCTCTATGAGCGGGATCGTCCGCTGTTCAAGAAGTACATGCCGCTTTGCCGCAAGGTGGCCGAGGCGGGATGGCGTCCGGTGAATCGTCTCGTCGCGACGGATGCCCCTCGGATGGTGGTGGAGCAGTTCGGTACCGTTCCTGGAGGCCGCTATGTGACGGTGTTCAATCTCGAAGGCCAGACGCGGTCCGTCCGTTTCACCCGTCTTGCAAAAGACGCAGCGGCGGAAACGACGCCCGAACTTGTGACGGGTGTTCCGTGGCTTTGGCAGAACGACACCTGCACGGTTGAAATCCCCGGCGAAACCGTCCGCGTGCTGCAAATGTAAAATGTAAAAAGTAAAAGGAGTTGAGACCATGAAGAAGCCTACGATTCAAAAACGCTTTGCGGCGGAACTCGTTCTGCCGTTGTTCGTCTTTTCGCTTGGGGCGGTCCCGCTGTTTGCGGCTGCGCCTTCCAATGCCGCGCCGGCGGATGATTACGCGCAGCAGAAGATGAAGCCGGTTGATGGAATTCCGGTGGCGCCGGAAGGGTATCGCCGCCCGAAGGACTGGAAACCCGTCCTCTATCCCAAGGGACTCAAGCAGCTGGCGAAGGACCATTCCGCCGAAGTCATGGCCCGTGCGCACGAACAGATGAGCAAGGTCAAGGAGGTCAACGACAAGGGACGCTGGAAGGCGACGGGTGCCTCGATGGATCAGCATAAGTGTCCCGATTGGTTCATTGACGCGAAACTCGGCATCTTCATCGACTGGGGTCCGTGGTCGGTCGCTTCGTGGTGTCCCTACAAGAAGGGGTATCGTCTCTATCCCGACTGGTATGAGATGCGCTGCCGGTCGGATCGACAGACGATCAAGTATCACGAGAAGAACTGGGGGGCCGACTTCAAGAGCGACCATCTGCTCGACCTCTTCCGCGGGACCAAGTTCAACGCTCCCGAGCTGATGAAGGTTTTCCGCCAGTGCGGTGCGCGCTATGTGGTGCCGTTCCTCAAGCACCATAGCGGCTTCTGCCTCTGGGACTGTTCCTACACGTTCCGTGACACGATGGACATGGCGGCGCATCGCGACTTCGCGCGCGAGATGGTGGACGCCTGCCGGGCCGAGGGACTCAAGTTCGGCATCTACATTTCGCAGGCCGGCGAATGGGAGTATCCGATACTGCAGAACGACGGTTCGGTTAAAATGGCGGTCTCGCTTCCGTGGAACCTGCGGCCCTATTCGGCGGACATGGAATGGAAATGCTCCGGCAAGGTGGCGGTGAAGGACTTCGTACACGACTACATCGTGCCGCAGACGACCGAGTTCATCGACAAGTACGATCCCGATCTGCTCTGGGGCGACTATGACTGGCTCACGCCGGCCGACCGCAACGGCAGCTACGAGATCGCCGCCTACTTCTACAACCGCGCCGAGGGCCGCAAGGAGGTCGCGTGCAACGACCGTTGCGGCAAGGGTACGTCCGAGGAAATCAAGAAGTACTCGAAACTGCGTAAGCATCTCATCGGCCTGCGGACGATTCGCGGCGACTTCTTCACGGACGAATGGGGCGATACGGAGGCGGATATCGATCCGGCCAAGTGGCATCCGTGGGAATCCTGCTCCGGCATCTCGAAGAGCTACGGCAACCACTGGATGGAGAACTTCGATCCCTCCATGGTGATGACCGAGAAGGAATTCATCTGCCACTTCTCCGACATCGTCGCGCGCGGCGGCAACCTGCTGCTCCTCGTGAACCTCGATCCGCAAGGCGCGTTCCCCGAAATCCAGAAGACGCGTCTCCAGCAGATCGGCCAGTGGCTCGCGCGCTGGGGCGAGGCCATTTACGCCACGCGCATTCTCGCGCCGTTCAATACGAAGACGATCGACTACGTGCAGTCGAAGGACGGTCGTTTCGCCTACGCCATCGTGAAGGAGCCGGCCGCCGAAATTACGCTCGCCTGCGAACTGCCGGCAACGACGAAGGTCACGATCGTTGGCGAAACGGCGTTGCTTGCGACGCGACGCGACGGGAAGAACACAATCGTGACGGTGCCCGAGGCCTATGCGCGCGGGAAACTGCCGTTCGCGCTCAAGTGCACGCGTTGATCATCAGGAGGAAACAAATCATGAAGCGAAAAGAGTTTTTGGCCGCAGGCTTGGGGTCGGCGGCGTTGTTTGGTCTGAGTGGATTTCTGAAGGCATTTGCCGAGGGAACGGCGAATGCCGCGGTGGGCAAGGCGCTGGCGCCTTGGCAGCCGGGGCATTTCCAGATCCATGCCATTTACACCGGGGTGGCGGAATCGCTTTTTCTCATCTATCCGGATGGCACGACGTTGTTGATCGACGCCGGCGATCATGCGGCGCACAAGCGCGGAAAGCTTCAGATTCCGATTCTCCCCTCGATGGAACGCCATGCCGGCGAATGGGTTTCGCGCTATGTGCTTCGGGTGAATCCACAGGGCAAGAAGGTCGATCGGTTCATGCTTTCGCACTATCACAGCGATCACGGCGGCGGACTCGCCTACCACGCGGGCAAGTCGGCCGATGGGTCCTATGTGAAGAGCGGACTCGGCCAGGTCATCGACTATCTCGATTTCTCGCGTGCCATCGACCGGGCCTGGCCGGATTTCAACGATCCGCTGCCCAAGAATCCGAAAGAAGACTATTCGATGATCGGCAATCTGCGTGCTGTCTATGCCGAGATGCAGCGGCGCGGAACGAAGATCGAGAAGTTCCGTCTCGAAAAGGGCAGCGACCAGCTTGATCCGCTCCGTGGAAAGCCAACCGGTTTTTCGGTGCAGCCGCTGTGCGCGAATGGACGCATCCTCCTGCCTGACGGTACGGTGAAGGACCTCTACAAGCCGCTGCTTTCCCGTCCGAATCCGCCGCGCAGTCTCAATGAAAACGGCATGTCGCTCGGCATGATCTTCACGTACGGGAAGTTCCGCTTCTACACGGCGGGCGACTTTTCCGACGGCATCTTGGTCGCGCCCAAGAAGAGAATCCAGATCGAGAACGAGTTGGGCAAGGTGTGCGGTCCCGTGAACCTTGCGAAAGTCAATCATCATGGCCACCATTCGATGTCCATGGGACTTGTGCGGGCGCTCAAGGCGCAGGCCTATTTCGCCTGCATGTGGGACCAGCTGCACATGACCGCCGATACGATGACCCGTTTGTCCAGCCGCGAGGCCTATCCCGAAGAGCGCCTGCTCTGTCCGGCCGTGTTCACGAAGGAGCGCCGGGTTCAAGACGCGGCGGCGCCGTGGGTCAAGGACGTGCCGAAGGCCTTGTACGAGCCGAAGCACCTCGTTTTCGACGTTCCGCCGGGCGGCGAGACCTTCCGTCTTTCCTGTGTACGGGCCGCCGACGAGTCGATGACGGTGGAAAGCGTGATCGACTTCAAGACCCGGACATGAGATTCTCCAAGGAGCGGTCAGAGATGAAGGCAAAATTCAATGTGCTGCTGTTGGCGCTCGGCTTGATGGAAATGGCGGTTGTCGCATCGTCGCTTCCGGATGGCTATGAAGAGCTGGCGTATGTGGAGTCGACGGGCGAGCAGTATGTCGATTCCGGGTACAAGGTGAAGGCGCGCGACACCGTGAAGGCGGTGATGGAACTGCGGCGCGACCAGCCGGGCGTGGAGGCGACTGCCTTTGGCGCGCAGCCGGTCGAACCGCCGTGGAACAATGCGTGTCTGATGGACGTGCGTATGGGCGGTACGGGCCATTACCGTGTGTGGCGCGGAAAGGGAAAGAACGTCTACTGCGACAAGCCCGGATTCTATGGCGTGAAGATCGCCGTGGAAATCGACGGTGCGGGCTTCCGCTGGAAACCGGCGGGGGCTGCGGCGTGGGCGGAGGAGCTCGCTTGCGCGTCCACGGGCGACTGCGCGCAGTCGCTCTACGTGTGTGCGACGCACCTCGCGGCATGCGACCATGTGTGCCCCGATCGCTTCGCGGCGCTGAAACTCTACTCGCTTGAGATCACGAGCGCGGACGGTACGCCGCAGCGCACCTTCGTGCCGTGCCGCCGTGTGAGAGATGGCGAGGCGGGCCTCTTCGACACGGTGGAGCGCCGCTTCCATGCGAACCTCGGTCCGTCGCCGTTCGTGCTGCCGGCGGGAACGCGTCCGGCGAACGAGCCGGTGGCGGTGGCGAAGAGTCCGGACGGGAAGAACGAGATCCGTCTCTGGGCGAATCCGCTCGCCTACGAGGTGCGGCGCACAGGCGCGGTGCTCGTGGGACGCACGGAGATTTCGCTCAAAGTGGATGGTCGGCGGCTTGGACTCGTGGAGACGCCTCAGCGTACGCAGACGCGCGCACTTTCGGGCACCGTGCCGATGCCCATCTACAAGAAGAGCT
>JAKSOY010000096.1 GCA_024405255.1 Kiritimatiellia bacterium | reverse complement strand
TCTCGGACTGATAATCGAACAAGGAGCAAAATGAGCGATATGAGTCTTTCGTCGTCGATTCCTTCCGGGGAGATCACGGACTATGTGAAGGCCTTTGAACGTCTGACAGAGGTGGCGCAGAGGGTGCAGGCCCGTGAGCTGGATGGTGGAACGGTCCAGACGCCGGATCCTGTTGAACGTGAAGAACCGTCCGAACAGGATTTCGTGTCGGAGGTTGAACTTGAACCCGTTGAGTGGGAACCCGTCGAACCCGAACTGGAGGAAACCGAGGAGGGCGAAGAGGAGGACGACGATGTCGAGTTCGTTCCCGTCGCTTCCGATGTATTGATTTTCGAAGCGAGTTCGATCTGTCAGAAGCTGGAAGCCGCGGGAATCCGTTTTGCCGTTGATGATGATTCCGTTGCCGAGGGGAACTTTGGAACGCCGCTGTATGGAAGGGCCGGCATGAACACCCGGATGAGCATCTACGTTCATCCGGACGATGTCGAGCGCGCCGAACCCATCATCGCGTCTGTCCTCAAGATTCTTCCCTAACAAGCAAGTCGCAACTCAGAACACACGTGGGGACAGTCCCCACGGGATGTGGCATCTAGGTCTGTTGTGACTACGATGGGTGGATTATCGGCCGGTGTGCGAATGAAAATTTGCGCAATTCGGAATTGACAGTGGGGAAAAATAGTTATACTATATGTTCAAAAGCCCGAAATTGGGCGGACGAGAATTTACCTCTTTTAATTATGCGAAACTTTTGGGATAGATCTTGCGCGGCGCCGATGATTGCATGTGTTGCCCTGGTGACGTCCTGGGCGCTCGCGGCATCGGTCGTCGCGCCGGTTTTCCCAGATATTGCCGGAACTCCCAATTCGAAAAAGACGGCGCATTTTACCGGCCATCCAGCCGAAATTCCGATTCTGACGTTACATCGGCTTGGCTTGGTTGATGGGTTTCCTGACGGTACGTTCGGACCGGAGAAGACCATCACCGTGGCGACGTTTGAGGCGATGTTGTCCAGGGTCTTTCCGTATCCTGCAAACGAGACGTCCCTCCCGCGTCCGGAGTCCAAGAGTCTTCTTGCAGAAGAATTCGCGGTTGCCCGGATCGTCGAGGCGCTGGGGTTTGCCGACGAGGCGCGACGCCACGGCGGGTATCCGGCAGGTTTTCTGAAAGTCGGCAATCTGAAGTATGTTTCCCGCGGCTTGAACATCCATCGGGGCGAGTTGGCGACCCGTGCGTTGGTCGCGCAGTTGTTGTTCAACGCCTTGGGATGCGAACTCAAAGGGTGCAGGCAAAGTCTCTATGAACTCCACGCCCATAAGATGGGGGCTCCCCTTGAGACTGCCGACCTTGAGGCACTGCTGCAGGACTCCTACTATTCACGCGAAGCGGCCTTGGACGCGATGCGGGTGCGTGGGGTTTCGCCATTTCGGATTTTCAATTCGCTCCTGTCCGAATTCAAGTCGAATCCGTGCAGGGACGTCCGCATCCGCGCGGCACGTGTCCTTTCGGAGTTTCTCGTTCCCGACACGGTGGAATATGGTTGGAAGAACTACGACAAGGCCGCGATGGAACTTTTCTGCGGCAAGTTGAACTGCCTTGCCGCCGCCGATTTCGCCCGCGTGGCCAACGATTCCCATGAAGACGAGGATGTGCGGCTGTCTGCGCTGCGTGGACTGTATCTGCTCGACCGCGAGGATCTTGCGGAGAAGTCGAGTTGGACGCTTGCCTTCAAAAGCAAGGCGATGCGCGTCACGCGCCATCTGTGCAACAAGGCCCAAGACCTGCTTGAAATGACGGACGACGACGCTTCGGTGACGGCCTTGATCGCCGCTCTGTCCGATTCCGATATGGAGGTGGCGGTGAGAGCCGTCGACACGCTGGGGCGAAAGGGACGCAATCCCAAACTGCGTACGCGAGCGTTGCGGGCGATTCCTCAGCTCCAGCGCCTTCTCGACGCGCGCGACCCCATGCTCGCATTTCGCGCGGGACAGGCAATCCGGGGCCTGGGCGGTACGCCGAAACGGAATGTCGTTCCGAAACTCCATCCCTACAACGAAAGTACGCAGGCGGTTCGAACGATCGTCGACGGCGTGGAAGTGCGAGACGGTTTCCCCTCGAACTGCACACAGGTCGTCGTCAACAACGGCAACATCGAAGTGACCTTCGACGCGCGCGATACGCGTTCGTTCGGCGGCATGAAGAAACTCACGACCTGCGACAGTGACAAGAATCTGTTGAGGGGTGTCGGCTTCCTGACCTGGAACCAGGAGTCGCCCATCACCAACAACGCCATTCGGGAACACACGGGTTTGCGTAGCCAGGGCCTCAAGAATGTCTGCGCCGACTTTGTCGAATACTTCTACAAGTTCGACCCCTCGGAGGCGTTCCCGTATAGCCTCGAATTCGTCTATCGTATTCCGCGCGGTGCGAGCGGACTCTACCTCTACGCCATCGTGGACAAGGATGCGGCGAGTGCGCCTTCGCAGCATTTATATGCGGGCGTGATGTTTCGCGTGCATTCGCAGGATTGGGACTATGCCTCCGGGCACGACAAGCTCCAGTATGCAATCGGCTGGGTGAAAGACCGCAGTCCCGTCAATACGGAACGTGGGCGCAAAGACATCTACCAGTCGGCCTACCGCCAGCCGTCTGGCGAAGTCGACGCCAAGCATGAAACCTACCTCTTCAATTTTGAGAACCATATCCTGGGCATGGCGAACGAGCGGGTGGGGTTGTGGCAGCTGTTCATTTCCAATGAGTCTTACGTCAAACTCCTGAAACACGACATGGGCGCCATCACCGATACGATGTCCACTATGTACGAAGGCGAGTACTTCACCTGGACGCAACGTCCGGTTCCCGCAGGTCGCTACCATAAATTCTACGGGCCGATGATGTTGTATGTGAACAAGGGTGCGACCTTCCTCGACAAATGGGAAGATGCCAAAAATCAGCTCGCGGACGAACAGACCCGTTGGCCGTATGCCTGGGTGGATGATCCGCACTATTTCGACCGCGGCGGCGTTCGCGGCAAGGTCGAGATGTCCGATGGATCTTCGCCTGAAGGCGCCTATGTCGTCGTGAATATTCCTGGTGAGACCAAGGGGAAGAAGGGGGAGCGTTTCCGTACCTGGAACCAGAACAATGGCCGCTACCAGTACTGGACGCGAGCCGACCGAGATGGTTCCTGGCGCATTCCGCATGTCATGGCCGACACCTATTGTGTCACGGTCTGGAAGGAAGGGCATCCGGGAGAGGTGGAAAAGACGGGGATCGTTGTCACCAAGGGCCGCGAGACGGATGTTGGCACCATTCGCTTCAAGGACCATTCGAACGGCCGGCTCGCCTGGCGCATCGGTGAAGCCGACCGAACTTGGTTGTACAATGCTGAGAAACGCTACAATTGGGAAACGTTCATGAAATACCGCAATCGGTTCCCGAACGACGTCGTGTACAAGGTGGGCGAAAGCGAACCGATGTACGACTGGAATTATGCGCAGCCGTCGTCGGTGATGGGCGAGGAACGGGTCAATCCCTGGAAAATCCTTTTCGACGTCACAGGTCCTGTGCCGGGTGATCCCGTCCTCACGGTGGCGACCTGCGGTTCGCGAAATTGTGTCTTTGAGGTTTTTGTCAATACGACAAAGGTTGCGACTTTGGACTACCGCGATGACGATTCGATGGTGATCCGGACGCACGCCTATGGCAAGCACATTGTCAACACCATTCCGTTCGACCGCGCCTTGTTGCATGCGGGGGGTAATGAAATTCAGATACGCCCCACCAATAAGACCGATTTGATCGGACATCTTGCTTACGACTACATCCAGCTTGAGTACAAATAGGAGTAAAAGGAAATCAAATGAAAACGATAAGGTCCGTTTGTTTAACGTTGATCGCGATTGCCTCTGTCGTCTCGGTACGCGCAGAAGACGACGCGGTGAATTTCATCTCGCAGAATGCCATGTTCTGGCTGGATGCCGCCGATGAAACGACGATGTCAAAAGACGCGAACAACAATCTGGCGTCGTGGCAGTCGAAGGCCGGGGATGGGCGGTATGCGAATGCGGTGAGTGCGACGCTCAAGCCCGTGTATGCGCCTTCGTCTTGGGGAATGCCCACAGTTGACTTCGGCGCGTATGGCAATGGCAAGGACATGACCTACACGCGTTTCACCAACATCCGCACAGTCTTCGAGGTCATCAAGATCGAGGCGAATGGCGGTGCGTTCCTGCTGGGCGACGCCAATGGCGGAGGGGGGGCGTACAACTTCCACCGTGGTGGGTCGGCCTACTTCGCAACGGCCTATGCCAAGATCAGCAAGGTGTGGAATGGTTTACGGCAGGTGGTCAATTTCGGCTCCGAAGCGATTCCCGCCGACGGCTTCCAGATCATCTGTTTCACGACCACGCAGAACTGCTGCTCCGATTCGCTTTCGCGCGATCGTAACAAGGGCGCGGCCGGCGGCGAGCGCGTATCGGGTCGGCAGCTGTCGGAAGTGATCCTCTTCCCTGCTGTGCTTGGAGATGCCGAACGCGAACTCGTGACGAAACATTTGATTGCCAAGTGGCGCAAGATCGCCTTGGAAACGGTGCTCGCAAACGCGGTACTGCGCTATGATGCGTCGCGCCGGGATTATTTCACGTTCGACGCGAACAACGCCGTGACGGGCTGGAAGAACCTCGGCAGCGGCGGCGCGACGTATGACGGTACGGTGCCATCGGGGTGCAACAAGGGCTCGTTTGCCTGGCAGAACGACGTGCCCGTTCTTCAGATGGGGGCGGCTGGGTCGAGGATCGATCTCGCCTTCCCGGCCCTCAATACGATCCGTACGGTCTTCTGGGCGATGGACATTAAACCCGCCTGCTTGTTCTGGCTCGGCTATGTGGGAAGTGAGATCTATGATTTCCACAATGAAGCGGGTGTTTACGGAACATCGGCATATGGCCTCATCAACGGGGATACCAAGATCTACACTGACAGCGAGCCGGTGCTGTTCAGCGACGAATGGCCGCTCGGGCTTCACCAGTATACGATGTCTTTGCGCGGCAATGCGCGGGCTAACCGTCTGACGTCCGACCGCACGCTCACGGCGCGGAGCGGTGGCCGTGCCCTGTCGGAAATCATCGTCTGCACGTCGGCGATCGAGAGCTTCTCGCGGTCTGTGGTGCAGGACTATCTGCAGGCGAAGTGGACGAACGGGAAAGCGTGGATCGACGAGAGCGATTTCGTCTATCGGCGCACGGCGGCAAGTGGCGCATGGAACCAGCCGGGCGCGTGGACGCTGGATCAGGATGCCGAGGCTGTGTGGGCGGACGGGAATCCGGCGGCGTTTTCCGTTGCCGGCGAGGTTTCCGTTGATGCCGATACGCGCGTTGGGCGCCTCTTCTTCACGCAATCCGTGCGGATTCTCGGTACGGGCACACTCACACTTGCCGATCCGACGATCTTCGTTGCCGAAGGAGAGACCGTGAGGATTTCGTCGCCGCTTGTCGCCGGCAGCAACATCATCAAGCGGGGCAAGGGACGGCTCGTCTTCACCTGCGAACAGCCGAACGTGCCCGGCGTGACGGTTGAAGAAGGGCAGTTCCTTGAGGCGAGGCCTCTGACGGCGGTGTGGACGGGCGATGGCGACCACTCGAACGTGAACGATCCCGCGAACTGGTCTTGCACGGATGCAGATGGCGATGATCTGCCTGGCATCGCGCCGACTGCGGAACATACGGTGGTCGTCTCCGGTACCACGACCTTCACCTGTCCTGTTGGGCAGACGCTCGCGTACAAGGCGCTTTCGCTCGTGGGCACCATTTCGCTCGACGCCGATTGCGACTGGCGCGGACTCGGCTCGGTGACGATTCCCGCCGGCGTGACGATCGACGTTGCCGGACATCGTTTCTATATGGCCGATCTCAAGGGTACGGCCACCTCGACTATCACCGATACCGTCGGTGGCGGCGAATTCCACCTTGACCTCGCCGAGGGCGTGACCGTGACCAATACGACAGTGGTCCTCGCCGGCAAGCTCAAATTCGTGAAGGAGGGTGCGGGGCATTACTGTTCGTCGCGAACGCAGACCTATTCGGGCGGCACCTACATCGCCGCAGGCCAGGTGTCCATCCCGCCCAGCCCCAGCTCGAATGCGACGCAATACTCGCCGTGGGCGATGAAGACGTTTGGTACGACACCTGCCGGAACGCAGCTTCTCGTGGGAACGAATGCCGTCTTCGAGACGAACGGCAATGTTTCGATGGCTACCTATCGGTTGGGGCTGGAGGAAGGTGCTTCGTTCAAGTCGTCCGTCAACGACATGAACAAGATCAATACCTATGGCGGGTGGGGAACGCTCGCGCTGACCGGAGATGCCCACTTCGATCTTCTGGCGACGATTTATTTCGGCGGCGCCAATACGGTGGGCAACATCCAGCTGAACAACCATACCTTCACGGTCGCCTTTGGTGAAGGGGTGACGGGGAAGTCGTTCCAGTTGCAGGGAACCGAGATGTCCGCCGGCACGTTGATCGTTGAAGGGCAGGGCAACTGGCTTGCTCTCGAGACGGGGAACAATCTGCGGGCGGCGAACCTGCGCCTTTCAAGCGCGCTGAAGGTGGCGGCGGCAACGGATGTGACGGACTACTACGCGAATTGCGACCGCGACCAGAACAGCGGTACCGCCGCACTGAATGTATACGGATGCTTCACGCCGTACACCGACTACTACTACGGATGCACCTTGCAGAACGGCGCCACGCTCGATTTGAGAACGCGCACCGGGACCTGGACGACTCGCGGTGCCTTTACAACGGGCGCCAACACCGTCACCTTCGCCGAGAATGCGCGTATCAACGTGCTTCTGGATGGCCGCGAGGATCTGGCTCTTGGTTTGAAGGTGGTTGACTTTACCGATCCCGTGGCGGCGAGTTCGCAGTTCGTACTCAGCGGAGAGGCGGCGGAAAACTATATGTTTGACCGGCGCGACGATGGCCTCTATCTTGAGAAGGTCGCCAAAACGGCCGTATGGTCCGGTGCGGCAAACGACGGAGATGTGATGAACCGGGCGAACTGGACATGCCGCGACGCGAACGGAAACGTGATTCCCAATGGACGTCCGGGCACGGCAACGGCCGTTACGCTCGACGGCGACATCGCGTTCAACGCGCCCACGGGGTCGCTCTTCAGCTGTGCCTCCTTGACAATCGGCAGCGTGGTGCTGACGAACGACTGCGACTGGGCGGGACTGCCGGAGTTCGTTTCGGCGCAGTGCATCGATCTTCGTGGACACAGCCTCACGATCTATCCGAAAACCTACGCCTATTTCGGTTCCGGGGTGTCGATCACCGATACGCTCCCCACGGGTGCGGGCGGCGAACTGCACATCTTCCTGCCGGCGGGCAAGGCCATGAGCACCGACCGCAACTACGGCAACTACTTTGTGCTCACGGGCTCGCTCAAGTTGGTGAAGGACGGCGAGGGAACGCTCACGATTCTCGGTAAGAACACCTACACGGGCGGTACGGTGATCAACGGGGGCACGCTTCAGGCCTATAATGACACGACCGCCACGAATTATGCCTTGTGCTACTATCATGATTTCGGGGCGGGCGGCTCTACGGTGACGGTCAATTCAAATGCAACCTTCGACGTTCGTAGCGTTTACGAAGTCGCGCAGCACCATGTGATTCTCAATGGCGGTACGTTCACCTCGTCGCTCGTCAACAAGGGTGCCGGTATGAGTTCTTACAACAACGGCGCAATCGGCGCTATGACGTTGACGGCCGATTCGAAGATCGTCATCCCCGGCAGCGGCAATCATCTCCTCTTCAACAAGCCGCCGTATTACGGCAACCTTGGCGGGCATACGCTGACCGTTGACGTCGGAGGCGGAAGCGGCAACTATTTCGCCTGCAAGGACTACGCCTTCACCAACGGCACGATCAACATCATCTCGGGTGGTTGGTTCCGTCCTTCGGGGCAGGCGATGGTGTGGAAGGATACGGATATCACCTGTGGTGCCTGTCTGTATCTCGACGGTGACATCACGGTGCGGAATTTCGCCGTAAGATCGAGCCTTGCCGCGAATGCCAGCAAGGCCGGAACGCATCAGATCTTCATTTCCGGATGCTACACGCCGTCTTCGGCGTACGTCCACAATCTGACGCTCGTGAACGGCGCAACTCTCGATCTCGGCGCGGTGAGCGCGTTGCCATGGACCTGGCTGCCGCTCGGAACGGAGGCTGGCGCGGTGTACAACGTCAAACTTCCTCGTGATCCCGAACCGAAGTCCGGCACCTGTGTTGTCACATGGGACGCCGAAACGCCGCCCGCGAACCTCAATCAGCTGAAGTTCAAGCCGTTGACGTCCACCCCGAAATCCCTCATTGTCGAGGGAACGGGACTCTATCTGCGTGGTGGGGTGCTGATCCTGCTTCGTTAAGCCATGGAACGGGTGTGGGCAGTCCTTTTGGCGGGGTGCGTGACGGCCGCTGGCACCCTTGCACGAACGGTGGAACTTGCGCCGGGGATGACGAGTCTTCCCCAGGTAATGACGCTGACGGCAGCTGATTCGGGCACGCGGTTCGTCGGTGCGGCAGATGGCACGACCGTCCTTTCGGGGGGCGTGCCGATCACGGGATGGACGGCGCGCGAGGACGGCGTGTGGGTGGCACGTGCGCCGTTCTATTTCGAGGCGTTGTTCGTGAACGGACGGCGTGCCGTGCGTGCGCGTGCGCCGAACGTGGGGTTCTTCCAGGCGCGCGACATCGTGAGCGAGGAGAACGGTGCTTGCGGCGTGGGGGTGCCGCCGGCGGAGGCGGCGCTTCTCGCACAGGTGCCGGAGGCGGATCTTCCGTTCGTCCATCTCGTCGCGCATGTGAAATGGGATCTGTACCGGCGTCCGCTCCGTGCATTCAAGGCCTCGTCAAGTCGTGTGAGCATCGCCGGCGTATCTGCTAGCAAGCTCGATGCGCAGGAACAGTTCTATTTCGAAAATCTACGTAGCGCCTTCGATGCGCCGGGCGAATGGTTCTACGATGGCGTGGCGGGCGAGGTGCTGTATCGTCCGTTGCCCGGTGAACGTCTCGACTGGCTCGAGGCAATTGCGCCGCGGCAGGGTTTTGAAACCCTTGTCTCAATCGACGGCGCCGAGGACGTGACGTTCGAGAACGTAACCTTTGCCCATTCAACGCCTTCAGAGCAGATCGGACCGTCTTCGTATGACTCCTATCAGGCGGCGGTGACGACGCCCTCAACGGTGAAGGTGAACCATGCGCGGCGAATCGTTTTCCGTAATTGTGCCTTTCGCCACCTCGGTGCCTACGGGATGCATCTTGAAGCGGATTGTTCGAGCAACCGTGTGGAGAGCTGCCTGTTCGACGATCTCGGTGCGGGGGGCATGAAAATCGGTCCCTTTACGAATCCGGGCGCGTCCGGCGCAGTGGTGCAACCGCCGACCTCGACATCGTTCAACCTCGTGACAAACTGCGTCTTCCGACGCGGAGGACGCCATACCGAGTCGGGCGTGGGCGTGATCATCGCGCATGCGTCGGACAACACCGTGGTGAAGAACACGATCGAGGATTTCTACTACACCGGCATTTCCGTTGGCTGGGTGTGGGGGTATGCGGGATCGGTTGCGCAGCGCAACCAGATCGGTTTCAACCGCATTCGTCAAATCGGCCAGCGTGCGCTCTCCGATATGGGCGGAATCTATACGCTGGGCACGAGTTTCGGTACGCGTCTCTTCAACAACGTGATTTCCGATATCGATTCCTTCTCCTATGGCGGTTGGGGCATCTATCCCGATGAAGGCAGCGAGGGGTTGACCATTGAGAATAACCTCGTGTACGATACGATGGATGCTTCTTTGCATCAACACTACGGGCGCGCCAACGTCATTCGCAACAACATCTTTGGTTTCTCGCGGCAGTGCCAGGTGGCGGTGACGAGGGTCGAATCGCATCTTTCGATGAAGGTGGAAAACAACATCCTCTATTGGCAGTCGGGCGATGCGTTTGGCACGCGCTACACGGGAATCAAGAATGGCGCGCAGATTGAATGGCGCAGCAACCTCTGGTGGTGTGTGGAGAGTGCGCCGCGCTATAACGGCGCAACCTACGCGCAATGGACGTCGGGCGGACGCGATGCGGGCGGCGCCGTGGCAGATCCGCTTTTTGTGGATGCAGCCGGACGCGATTTTCGTCTGCGGCCGGAATCGCCGGCGTTCGCAATGGGATTCAAGTCGTTCGATCCTGCTGCTGCGGGAGCGGATCTAGTTGTTGAGGACGAACATGTTCTGCCCGAGGCGACGGTGGCGATTTCAGGTCCTGTGACGGTTGGGGCCGGTTTTGCCTCGGTGCGTGTGCCCGTGACTGCGCAGGTCCTCAGTTATGGACGCAGCGCTTCTTTTGAGCGGCGTTATTCGTCCGCACAGGTTGTCGTCCGCTTGACGCCGCTCACGGGCGGGGAAGGTCGGGTGAGCACGTTTACAATCGCGGGGGATTTGGACGCGCACGATTTCAACGTGGAATTCGCAGGGGTCGATCCAGGACTTCAGTACGACGTCGCCGTACAGGTGAAAATGGGCGATGAGGAGGACGAGCAACAGTCGGATCGGATCGTTGTCACGACGGCGCGATCGGTTGCCTGGATTTCCGAGAGCGCGGCCACGTTCCCCAATGCGAGATGGACGCTTCCGGCAACTGGCGCACATGTGGGAAATGGACGCATCTCGCTGGTGCGGGAGGTCGGCGAGGCGAATGACACGTTGACTTTTATGCCAACGGGCAGCGTTGAATGCGCCGAAGTGAATTTGCGCACCCGCCTCTACTGTGCGCTCCTCCCCGAAGTCGTTGAATCCTATCATCCCGAGAGCGCGGGACTTACGCTTGTGGGGACAACCAACGCGCCGGCGCACTTCGCCGTCTGGGGGGCGGGCAAGTGGAATGTCACGGGTGTGGAGGAGCCTGCGGACAATTTTTCGGCGGAATATGATTTGAAGATTCTCATCGACCGTCGAATTGGCCGTGTGGCGTATCGGGTACGGCCGACGAACGGACAGTGGATCGACCTTGGTGCGTATGATCTCGCGGCCGAGAGAAGGCCGATTCGGCAGATCGATTTCGTCGGTTCCGTGGAACTGGCGCAGATGGACGGCGTAAGCCTCGACGCGAATCTTGTGAAGACCGATGATGGTACGGAATATGCCGATTTCTCGTCCGCGCTCGCCGCCGGTGCGACGGGCGTTTTGACGCCGCTCTGGCCATCGGTTTGGAATCTGCCGGCGGCCTCGGGCGTCTTCGAACTGCGCGATGCGCAGCAGGCGGTCTCCTTTGGCGGGGCGGCGACGGTGCTGAAGACCGAAGACCGCGGCAACGGCGTGGTTCGCTGCTGGTATGCGCGATTGCCGGCGGGCGTCGATCGTGCGCGTGCGGCGAAATATGCTCCGGCGACGGTTGCGCTTGGACTTGTCGATGCGATGACCGACGGAAGCGTCGTCAAGCTTGGCAACTATCTGGTCGCGAACGGGGAGATGTCGTTCTCCGTTTCTATTGACGATGTGGAAGTGACGCAGGCGGCCATTAAGGATTTTGTCGAAGTGAAGTCCTCGTTGGCGGATGAATGGATGAAGCCCGACGACGCGGACATCCGTTTCACGCTTGACGAGGCAGGCCACGGTAAGATTTTTGTCGTTCCCAACCGGAATGGCCTCGGTGGATTTGCGCGTGTTCGGATTTTGGAGAAGGATTGAAACGGGGTATTTCGAGTCTTCAACCGTGAAAGGAGGAACAATGAAAACGGATAATGTTATGCCCCTAGTTGAAAAGCAATGCTGTGGAAAGTTTTCCCTGTGGGTACTTGGGTTGTGTTTTGCAATTCTGACACTTGCTGTTGCAGTTGTACTATGTTGTGTGAAAGATTCCATCCCCGGCGTGTCTCGTGACAAACTACAGAAAAATTTCGGAGCGGGCTCTGATGTGTCGATGGGAAACTTCAGGCGTTTTGACTTGCTGGGAACGATGCTTTCGACGAATGCCTTGAATTGTCTGAAGGGCGAGTTGGCAGAAAACAGGGAAGCCCGGCCGATTGAATTGAACACTTGGATGGGTGCGTACAATTGCTATTCCGATACCGATTTACAGGGAGTATTAATGGCGCAGTTGGCGTGTTTTATGTTGAATCCCAGACTTGCCGTTGCCATGTGGTACCGGGAAGACAGGAGAATTTCCCGTGTCCTCTGTCTAGCGTACATCGCCTACCTGTACCCGGTTGACCCCATGAGCGGCGATATCTACCCCGAGATGAGGGCCAGAGACAACGAAGAACTCAAATGTCGTCTGCGCAGCTACATCTCCAGTTATCGTCTCCCTGCCGCGCGTTACGAAGAAACTGAAAGACAGGCTAGGTTGGAGGAAATTGAGTACGTTGAGCAGCATGTCATGGAACTGACAGGACAGATCAAGGCATTAAGTAAATGTTGTGGTTCAAGCATGAGGAAACGGGTGTCGACGCATGCAGCAATGTTTGATCACGGTACAAATTAAGTTGTGTCCTCTCGGGAACGATGCCTTCCACGCCGCTGTTCCTCCGCTAAAGGGTTTTGGGCGCAGGGCTACGAAGGAGTTTGCTTTCTTATTTTTTACATTCTGTTGGAATTCCAACAGACAACGGAAGGAGAATCGTGCATAATGTGCGGCGCTGCGAGGATCAGCGGATTCGGCCGTGTGGCCGAACCGGAGGAAGGATCTGAGCGGCGAAGCAAAAAAGGAAACGAGGTGCACGATGAACACGAACGAAACCCATGCGATGTTTTGCCGTCAATGCCAGGAGACGGCTGGGAACTTCGGCTGTACGAAGATCGGGGTCTGTGGGAAAAATCCCGTCACGGCGGGGCTCATGGATGAACTGATCGCGCGTCTGGAGGATTTGGCGACAGTCAAGGCTCCGTCGCGCGATCTTGCCCGTTTTGTGACCGCTGCGTTGTTCATGACGCTGACGAATGCGAATTTTGACGACGATCGGTTGCGGCGGGTGATTGTCGACGCCGAACAGATGCTCGGGCGTTCGTCGTTGAACAAAAAACCGAAGGCGTTCGGTGACGCCGATCCCAATGAGCGAAGTCTGAAGGAACTGGTCCTATTCGGCCTGAAAGGCGTTGCGGCCTATCGTCATCACGCGGCGGTGCTCGGAAAGGAGAATGAGGAACTCGATGCGTTTGTGTTGAGGGCTCTCAAGCAGATCAGTCAGCGTACGACGGTGGCCGAACTCTCGCGCCTGGCACTTGAATGTGGACGCCAGGCGGTGGCGGCGATGGCGCTCTTGGACAATGCGAACACGTCGGCGTATGGAAATCCGATGGTCACGCGAGTTGACCTCGGGGTGGGAACGCGCCCGGGAATCCTTGTTTCGGGTCACGATCTCCGCGATTTGGAGGAACTGCTTGAGCAGTCGCAGGATGCCGGTATCGACATCTATACGCACGGCGAGATGCTACCGGCACATTATTATCCGGAACTTCGGAAGTATCCGCATCTCAAGGGTAACTATGGTGGCGCTTGGTATCGTCAGCAAGGAGACTTCGCGGCATTCAACGGGGTGATTCTGATGACGACGAATTGTCTCGTGCCCGTGCCGGCGGCATATCGAGACCGTATTTTCACGACGGGTGTTGCTGGTTATCCGGGTGTGCCGCATATCCCCGACCGCATCAAGGGCCGCCCCAAGGATTTTTCGGCCGTCATCGCTCGGGCGAAACGGTGTGCGCCGCCGAAAGAACTGGAAACGGGCGATATTGTCGGCGGGTTCGCGCACAGTCAGGTTCTGGCGCTGAAAGATCGGATTGTGGCGGCCGTCAAGGCGGGAAGGATCCGTCAGTTCATCGTGATGGCGGGGTGTGACGGCCGACATACGACGCGCGACTACTACACGCGGGTGGCGTTGGCGTTGCCGAACGACGCTGTCATTCTCACGGCGGGTTGTGCCAAGTATCGGTACATCAAGGTCGTGAAGGACGAGATCGACGGTATCCCGCGCGTTCTCGATGCGGGACAATGCAATGACGCCTATTCGCTTGTACGTATCGCACTTGCCCTGCGGGATGCGCTCGACGTGACGAGCGTCAATGAACTGCCGCTAGAGTTTGATATCGCCTGGTACGAGCAGAAGGCCGTCGCGGTACTGCTGGCGCTCCTGTCGCTTGGGTTCCGGAATATCCGAATAGGGCCGACTCTACCGGCATTTCTCTCGTCGGATATTGTTCAAGTACTGACAGAACGGTTCGGTCTACGTGGTATCGGTTCCGTCGATGAAGACGTTTGTGTGATGACCTCGTGAGGACAGTTCCCCTCCCCCTTGTGGTCGGAACTCTTGGAAACTCCAAGGGACGAACTCCAGGGGACAGTTTCCTCATGGTCGGGGACCACAAGGGGACTGTCCCCACTAACGACTACAAGGGGACTGTCCCCACTAACCCCTGCAGTCGATGCGATCAAGCGGAAGAATGTCCGCATCGTGTACGACGCGATCTATCCCGATGCCGATGCCGAATACCGCGATGCGAAACTTTTCGAATAAAAACTTTGAAACTAACCCGAGAATTGCACGGTGAACTTAATTTTGGTACAATATCGGGCATGAGACCCATTTGTACCAACTTGTGTGATTTTGAGGCCTTGCGCAAGGCGGGGCAGCTGTACGTGGACAAGACCGCGTACTTCCATCGCCTCATCACCGATCCGAGCCGCAATTACTTTTTCTGTGCGCGTCCGCGGCGGTTTGGCAAGTCGCTCGGCGTGACGACGCTCAAGTCGATCTTCCTCGGACATAAGGAGGCGTTCGAGGGACTCGCCATTTCAAAGACGGATTACGACTGGAAGCCGTACGCGGTCATCCACTTCAACTGGGGTGGCGTCGATGCCTCGTCGCTCGAAAACTTCGACGCGACGTTTCCCGATGCCGTTGAAAACGCTCTTGTAGAGGCGGGTTATTCTTACGACCGCAGCAAGAAGCCCTCGACCAATCTCGGTAACGCCATCAATTTCTTCTACGCGAAAGACGGCGTGGGTCCGGCGATCCTGATCGACGAATACGACGATCCGGTTGCGAAGTCGCTCGCCGATCCTGCGCGCGCTGAGACGATCCGCGACCGTCTCGCGTCCATCTACGCGCAGTTCAAGGACAATTCCGGCAAGATCCGCTTCCTCTTCATCACGGGCGTCTCAAAGTTCACGAAGCTCTCCATCTTCTCGACGCTCTCGAATCTGAACGACATCACGTTCGAGGACGCTTTCGCCGCGATGTTCGGCTACACCGAGGAGGAGCTGGACGCGAACTTCGACGGCTACATGCGCCTCCAAGCCGAGAAGATGGGGCTTTCCAATGAAGACTACCGCACCAAGCTGAAGCACTGGTTCAACGGTTATCGATTTGCCCGGATGAATGCGGTGACAGTGTACAATCCCGTGTCGATCAATTTGACGCTTATTGATCACGAACCAGAATTCCGCGGCACGTGGACGCAGACGGGGCGTCCCTCAATGCTGATGAACTACATCAAGCGCGAGGGCATGATCGCCCTCGATCCGGATCGTG
>JAKSOY010000095.1 GCA_024405255.1 Kiritimatiellia bacterium | reverse complement strand
CTGGGACGATCCACAGATGAACAACTTCTGTCCGGACCGACGAAGACCATCAGCGATCTTCTGCAAGACACTCGGCAGTTCAGGCGATTTCTCAACCAGATAAGGCAACTCATCGATCACAAGAACGCTTCCCCGGCTCGACTCACGCTGCCACCGTTCAAAGAGTGAACGCCAGTCGAAGTAAACGACATCGCCAAATCCTGGCAACATGCGCGCGAGATCCGCCGCCATGCGCGCACGCTGCAGGGATGGTTCGCTTCGATCCGCGCAATAGAACACAACCTGCTTGGAATCAGCCAGAACTTCCTCGAGAATACGGCTCTTCCCAATGCGCCTCCGCCCATAGATGCAGGCAACCGCACCTTCATCAAGCGCCAGAAAACGCTCAAGCCGCTTTCGCTCTTCAAGTCGATCCAAAAACTCCACAGCTTCTCCTTGAATTATGCCACAACGGAATTATTCCACGCGTGCATAATTATATCATAAGCTCAGCCCCAAAACAACCCCAAACCCCTACCTGCAAATTGGCAGGGTGCCCCGCGACAGCCGTCTTCTCGGTATAGTGTGAATCAGCGGAGGAAAATAAACAAACCTGATTCAAAGTACACGCCATCGTCGTAAACAACGAAGCGACCCTTGGATTTGAAATTGGGCGATGCCTTGAAGATCAACGATTTCCAATTGTCCGGCCTGGTTGTTTCGTCCCAAGCGATGATCGGCTCGTCTTGACGCAGTTTCCGATCGCCGAATTCAAGGTAGATGGTTGCCCCATCCTCCATAATCAAGGAACCGATCGCCTGATTCCCAGGGAAGGTACACTGCACGGACCAGGGCCCCGTTTGCCGTGAGAGATCAATCGTCGCTCCACTCGCAAGCATTGTCGAATGCCATTGCGCCGATCCAGGCGCGAACACCCCTGCCACATGAAGCGCGTTCGTACCGGTGTCCCAATTATTCTGATAAGTGCTCGCGTAATTGCGGAAAACCACGTCATCCGACATGACGGTGAGGGTCATGGTTTCACGGATGTCAAGGGTCGTCGAGGACGCATGAACGTAACGGCCACCGGCCTCGTCGTTGTTGCCGCCCAGGCGGAATGTACCACCAGTCTTTCCAATGATCCGTCCACCGCCCGTCACCGTGAGATTGCCGAAAAAGATTCGCCCCGTCGCATCCACAACAAGATCATGATCATTCATCTCAAGCGTGGCCGCCCCCCAGTTCAAACCGACGAAACCGAAACTCTGTCCCTCCAGACGGGAATCAGCCGTAAGAATCATATTCTGGATGAAGGCAGAGGATTCCTGTCCCCGCGTCGTCGTGCTGCGAATCGTGCCGCCATCCAAAATGAATGTCACCTCATGTTGATTGCCCCACCCGTCGAAATCGAGCGTGGCCCCTTCCCGTACTATCACCTCGCCACCCATGCCGTAACGTCCATTCGCGCCGGACGTGACACAGAGGAACGTTCCCTCGGCAATGTCGGTTCCGCCGGAGTAGGATTGCGACCCTCGATCAGCGATGTATGTTCCCAACCCTTCTTTGACCAATTTCACCGTTCCCTCAAGCGCGAGCGAGCGATCGCTGAACGCCTGTCCTAGAGGAACAACGAGATGGAATTCCCCCGCCCCATCCGTCGGGCGCATCGGCCCCGCAAGGAAGGACCCTGCTCCGGCATTCGTATAGAAAACGCCCTGCACCTGATCGAGAAGCCCGATCGCGTTGTCGGAAAGGCGACGTGCTGGCACGAAATCACGCTGGAGGGTGCCGTTTGAAGACTTGATCGTACACGCATAGAGCTTCATCGCCGCATGGACGCCATCATCCCGTTTAAAGCCATTCACGGCTTGCGAAGTGTTCTCAGTGAACAACGCAAGCGGCGCCACTCCCGGGCGCGGATCAAAGGTTCCCGTAAGGGTCACCCCGTCCACATGATCACCCTCGGCATCAGTCCAACGCCAGGACGCCGTCCGTCCCTGTGCAACCAACTGAACCAGCGTTGCCCGCGGGAATGCAGAAGTTCCCACGGCGTATGTTCCGCCCCATTGATAGCGCGGCAGATTATCGGGGCCATTCGCCGTTCGGAGATACGTCCATCCGGTATTCACATCAATGCTGCCAAACGGACAATGCCATTGGAGTTTCTGTGATGCCGCCAGATTGAAGCGCATCGAAATTTCATCGCCAACCGCAACTGCATACCCCGTATTGATGCACTGGTACCCGCCGGCCGTCGACTCGATGTATTCCAACTTCTGATAGCCCGCGGCCGTATCCGTAATCGTGACATTTCCCGCAAATTCCGACATTCGCAGCGAATGTCCACACAGGTCGACCCGTCCCGTATAGACTGCCGTCAAGCCCGTCAAATCGCACGAACCACCGAGCGTTGCCGGGAGACGCACTTCCTTACAGAGGAACGGCGTAAGGCAATTGAAGGCACAATCCCTCGGCAGATAGACCGTGGTTGCCGACATCGGCAAGGCCCCTTCGACAAGGGCGACGTCATTGGAGCAGAGCCAGTTCGCCGAATCATCGGCAGCCGAATCCGCCCCGCCGCGCCAAATCGCCGTTCGCACAAACGGCACTGAACCGTGATCGCCGCCCAAATGAAGTTCAAGATTCCCATTCGCAACGCCAAGCCAGCAGTTGGGCACCGCTTCATCCTGCGCATTCACCACAGTTAGTTCGATCTGGCTGGCGGCAAGAGCCGTCAGAGCCCGCGCTGGTCCAAGAACGACGGTCCTCGGCATCGTGCTTCCCGTGTAAACGACCTCGACACGGCGAACGCTCGTCAGGAATCCGTCATCCTCGATCCCGCTGAAATCCACCATTTCCTGGGTCGTATCATCCAGGCGAAGGCGCCAAACCGCCTTCTCTCCGAATCGAATGTTCGTTCCCTCAAGCACGCCGTCGCCCGAGAGCGTTCCATTCAGATACAGCGTTCCGGCGTCGATGGGGTCCTTTCGCAACGTTCCTTTCAAGACGACGTCGCCCGCGCACGTCAGGGAATTGTTGCCGTCGTTCCGAACGACCGCAACCGCACCCGGAGTCACGTCGATTCGACCATTGAGCGTCGATGACGTGACGGCGTGCAATCGGGCATTCGTCACATTCGGTTCAACTGTGATGCCAATCGTCGCCGGGAAAACCGGAATCGAGAAATAGACGATCGTATCTGAAGCCACAAAGTGTAAACCGTTTGTAATCGCGCCCGTCACCTCACCATAAAATCCCATCCGGCCTCCTGCCAAAGCCAACTTGTCAAGCGCAAACGCCGTTTGGTGAAATGCAACGGCGACATTTTGTGTCACAGGGACCGCTGTCGTGAGCGTATACGGACCCTCCACCGAAGCTTGCTGAATCTTCGATGCGGCATCGGAACAGACGGTAATGCAGCCGCTTCCGATTTTGGCATCGGCCTCCAGAACAATTCGTCCCAGTCTCAGGCCGCCGCCCCACCAATTCGTCAACATGCTGTAGATCGCACCCCGGCCATCTCCACCATCGCCCGCGAGATGGAGCGTCTTACCATGCAACGCATCCGAATTGTCGAGTTGAATCGTTTCATTCCGGAAGGCGATCGACGCCCCGGCCTCAACCCAGATGTCGCCAGAACGCGTCACCTCCGGCGTAGCCGCCGTCGTACGGGCAAGATAGATGCGACCCTCCTCGACGCGAACGGTCTCGGCCTTCGATACCACATCGTCGTCGAGAGCCAGCGTTCCATTTCCCTCCTTGACGAGTTCAACCGCCTGGACCGTCTTCTCGATATTCGTGATCGCCATATCGCCTGCCGTCGAGAAGATGAATGAATTGCCCGGCACCCCCAAAGTGAGCGGCATGTACAGGGCCTGAACCGCCGCCGAAAAGTTGGTGACCGCACACTGAATGCTCAACACGCCCGTACCCCTTTGAACAGAGGCACCCGCTTCCGAGCCAAATACAAGGTCACGCACAATGAGATTCGGCATGTCGAACGCAATGTCGCCGCCCTGAACCGTATTGAAAAGAACGCCCGCGCCTGCTTCCGGACTCGTCCCCTCCTTCCAGTTCGCCCCCGTGGACCAATTGGCATCCGTCAGGGAAGCACCCGACCATTCCACATCTTCGGCATCCTTCTTCGTCAAGACGAGATTTCCGGCCACCGCCTTCACCTGCGCAATCAATCCGATGACTTTGAACTTGCGCGCATCCGCCTCGGTCAGGCCAAGCCCCTCACCCGAGATGAATGGACGCTCATCTCCTGCACCCAGTTTCGCGAGACCATCCACATCATTCACCTCGACGAGAATCGGTTCGGCCTCAGTCACCGCAGAGTCGAGCGCAAGCGTACCCACCCTGAACGAATCGGCCCCTTCTTCCGTCACATCAAGAACAAGGCGAACACCTCCCAACGTCAACGTTCCCACCACCTTCGTCTCACGCGCAGCACGATCCTCAAACGAGATGCTACCGCCGGAAAGGCGTAAAGACGGGAAGTTGGTGACAGCCGCCGCATTGACCGGATAGCCCCCCGTTTTTTCAACAGCCGTGTACCCAGCGAGGTTTTCCGTCACAAACGTGCCCTTGTGCAAACCAATCGTCGTCCCGTCGTCCGAACGCAGATATTCGCAACCGCCGCCTGCGAAATTCCCGCTTACGCCTGTACCCGTATTACCATGGAACGTTCCATCTACAACGTTCATAAGTCCGACCGTACCATCCGTTTTACGATAAGGAAGGAATTGGCAGGCGGGTGTTTCGGCATTGGCACGCGTCACCGAAAGCGCATAGAGCGTCACCGTTGAAAACATGCCAAGATCTGGCGTCACGTCCCCCACCGACATTGCCTGATTGAAGGTGAAAAGCCCTATCGTTGACACACCATCAGTGAGAGTTCCCGGCGCGGAGACAAACCCGGTCACGCCATCGACGGTTTCCCATCGCGCCTCGCTCCCCTCCACAACCAACGTCGTGTCAACCTGTTCCGGGAAAACATTCGCCGCGAAATTATACGTCGAAGCCACGCGGAAAAAAGGCGTAATGTTGGCTCCGTTTGCAATACGCATTTCATAGCGTCCTCCGGCCACAAAACACCCGAAAAGGCACGGATAGCCGTTGGGCTGATTCGCGAGACCTTCATATTTCAAACGGAATTCTAAACGATCGTTAACGGCAAGAACGTGCCCCGAGTCAATGAATGTCTTGGGGCCCGATTTGATCCAACCGATGAACACCCCATCCAACGCGTCGTCATCAGGCCCGAGGAATGTTCCCGTTCCGGCATTACCCAGAAAGCGTCCGGCGACCCGGTCCCAAAGCCCGGCCACCCCCTCCAGATTCCGACAGGGAATCAAGTCAACGAGCAAGTGGCCTTCTCCATCAAACACCTGAAACGCATAGAGCGACATCGCCGTATAAAGGCCCGCATCCGGCGAAAAGGCCGTTTCAGGGGCTGTCAGATCCGCCGAACCATTTTCTGTAAATAAGACAATCGTCCCGATACCGGACGCCGAAGAATCCGCACCCGGCAGCGTTAGCGAGTCGGTCAGTTCAGTCTCCCCTTCCATCCATCTCCAGGACGACGTCGTACCCTGACAAACGAAATCAACAATCCGCTCACGGGGAAACGGTTTTGTTCCCACAACCGACTCCGCATTTCCTCCCTTTTGGTAACGCGGCACATCCGGCGAAGCGCCATTCTGCGTGCGCAAATAGAACTGGCCGCCATTGGCAATTCGGCATCCAAAAGGACAATGATAGGCCAACGGCTGCACCGTCGCGAGTGAAAAGCGAATCGCAATGCGTTCCGTTCCAAGAAAATGATAACCCGTATTGATGCACTGCTTGCCATCAACCGTGGAACGAATATACGCAAGTTCCGTATATCCAACCGGCAACGGCACATCGGCAACCACAGTTCCACCCAGCACAATCGTGGCAAGCAAGGTCACAAGCCGGCGCGTCCATCCCTTTTCCATCTCTTTCATCTATCCATCTCCTTTGACAAATCGAGGTAATTCTAATCCTTCAACTCTTCTAACCGGAAGATTTCCTTGCCCCTGAAGTGGTAGAGGATCAGGTGAAGTTCCGTGTCCTTCGTGAGCGCGGGCACGAATGGATCGGCCGCATAGTGGTGCAGCTGGGCGATGCCCTCCTCGGACTTCACCGCGAGTTCGGCCTCGGTCGCATCGGGCTTGGAATACTTGAGCTCGACGATGTAGCTATGCCGCACATCGCCATTGTAGACGCGCTCGGGGAAGAGGCAGAAGTCGCAGTAGCCGCGCGCAAGCTCCATCTCGGGCCGCGCAAGGTAGTAAGTGATGTGACCGAACTCAGCCTGCATGTAACCCTGTAGACGGATTTCGCCATCAATGCCGCCCCTGACGGGGGTCGTATCCGCGAAATCGGCCGCGAGGCGCCGAAGGAACGGTTCCCATGCGCCGTCGTAGGCAAAGCCGCTCGCGAGCTTGAGCCAACCGATCCAGTCGGGGACCTTCACGCGACGGTAGCTGTCGCGCAGGTAGTTGAAGATCTGCTTCTCGACACAGACGTTCGGCACACGAAAGTACGAGAGCCCCTTCTTGCGGGAGGTCATCGAGAGGACGCCGTAGTAGAGGAAGAGCGAACGGAAGTTGTCTGGCTCGATCAGGCGATCCGCCGGAAAGCTCTCGACGAGTTCGAACGGGATCTCGCCCTTCGCGGCAAGCTCCTCGGTGATCGGCGAGACGTCCTCGACATTCTCGGCACCCATCTGACGCTGGAGATCGACGATCGTCTCGAGCTTGTCGTAGTCGGTCGAGATGTTCACGTCCACCATGTTCTCGGGCGGGAGGCCGTGAAAGACCATCGAATGCAGGTGGTAGAGCACCATGTCGGAGTTGAAGACGCTCTCGCGGCCGATCTTCTCTTTGGCGAAGCAGTAGCCGTCATACCACGGTTTGATCGACTTGACGATCGCCTCGGGGTCGCCCTCGGTGAACTCGCCGGCACCCTTGAAGTCGCGATAGATTTGCAGCACCTCGCTTTCGGAGAATCCCAGCATCGAATTGAAGCGCGCGTCCTGCGAGATGTTCTTTGCGATGTTGAAGCCGCTCGTCAGGTCGTCCATCGTCACAGGAGAAACGCCCGTCATGAAGATGCGGTCGAAATCGCCCTTGAAAAGCTTGAACCACGCGCGATAGAACCCCGTGCCATGCGTGATTATGCGATAGGGGTCGTTACCGGCCGAACGGATGAGGGAGTTCGTGAAGTTGTCATATTCGTCAATAATCAGATAAAGCGGCAATCCCTTGTCCTTCGCCGCATCGATGACAACCCGGTATTTGGATTCGCGCGGCACATTCTGGAACATCTCAGGGGGCAGGATCGCGCGGTAGCGGTTGATGAAATCGATCAGCGCCGCATCCATGTAGTTGGCGAAACGCTCCTCAACCGTCCGCCCGCCCATTCCTTCGACTTTCGAAAAATCGAGCAACAGCATCAAATACTTGTTGCGGTTGGGCGTAGGCGCCTTCGCGATGGCGAGGTCGCCGAAGTACTCCTCGAAATTGTCCTTCGCATTGATGTCGTAGTAATAGCGCATCATGCTGATGAAAAGCGACTTGCCGAAACGCCGCGGCCGAACGAAGAAGATGAACGATCCTGCCAGCTCGACTGTCGCAAGATAGGCCGTCTTGTCGACGTAGTAGTAGCCTTCATTCCGAATCCGACGGAAATCCGAGATGCCATAGGGAATGTTAGTTGCGTCCAATTTCATGTCAAGTATTATAACAAATTTCCATCAGATGCGCCAAACCCAAAGATCGCACGTGCTATCGAAAGCGCATTTGTCGCCCCAGACACCGACAAGTAGATGTTTTTGCTCACAAAGTGTTCAGTCCCTCCTGGCGAAATCCCGCATGTCGAAATCTGAAGAATATCTTTTGAGACCTTCCTGATGACGCAGTTTTCTCTTCCCCTCGCCGTTGCGCATGTTGAGGCCACATTTCCAAATGCGACTTCAGTTGCCATGCATTCATCGTCTCCCACCACCAACACAACCAGAATTTCTTCCGTGCCACGATTCGGAGACAGCCGAAAGAGTCGAGTAGCCGTTGGACGCAGCGTCTCGACCGAACTAATATCATAGGTTATACCATCGGACACGATCATGTCCGGCTCCGTCCAGTCTTGATATCGTTCGTTTCGTTCGACACGCACACCTCTCTCCTGCATAAGCTGTCGTCCCTCTTTACGAATGCGTTCAACATGACCGCATTCTTCCCGTTCAAACCGTCCGCACGCATCAAAACTCTCGACGTTTTCCACATACACATCGCCTTCCCCATCAGGACCAAAGGTAATCAATAGTCCCCCTCCTATGGCCACTACCACAACGAACGTGACAATGATTTTTCTTAACATCTCACACCACCTCTTTAGTACATCCCCAGAAGTTCTCCGTCTTCAGCAATGCGCAATGTCTGTATTTCCTGAACATCCGAGAAATATCCCTGATTTTTTTCGTTCGGGGTAGAACAATCTATGTATTGTTGCAAATAAGCATTGAATTCCATGCCACACACGGGCCCCATGCAGGCATCATAAACCATCCCATTGGTTCGAACGAAACAATGATAGTAGAACTGTGTACGACTTAAATCATCGACTGGTCGTAAAACATCCGAGGACGATGCACCTGGATTATTACAAAGTCCGCTAACCCCGACAACATTAACAGGATTCAAATACCCAAAGGGACGAACCCGACAAGTAGTGGATTTAACCCCCAAAATCGCGGAACACGCCTGAAGCGCATTTGCCTGATCATTACAATTCACAGAAGTCTTAGTCTTCATCAGATATCCAGTAAGGTCAAAATAATTCGCCCCGCTATATTGGGCCAAACCACTGTCTGCATATACATATCCCATGTTTTCAAACAAGTGTCGCGAGAGAACAGCGAGAACGGTCGAAGGAGAATTTTGACCATACGCAACGCCGCAGGCGAACTCCAATACATTCGTCCATGCGAGATACTGGCTAAGTGCAGCCGCCCGCCACGGGCAATCTGGATGTGCCAACGTCACGTAGATGCGGTGCGGACCCGTCGTCGTCATGTCGAAATCGGACGAGTCAGTCCCGTTGACCTGCGACACCTTCCAGCTCCACGTCTGATTGAAACGGTCGACGGCGACGGGGATCCGCGCTGAAAGCGGGAATTCGATCCAGCCGCTTCGTCCGCCGACAAAGGTCGCAGTCCGCATCGGCAGATCGCGAAGCGTCCCTAGGACGGATTCGGCACGGAACATGGCCTGCGCGGCAAAAGCGTCCGGCCGCGCACGGAAGCGCACCTTCACCATTGGAAGCGTACCACCGACGTAGCAGGCCGGATAGTTCGTCGTTCCCCGTTCCGTCCACTCCCCCTGCGACAGGTCGAAAGGCGTTGTGGCGTTCTGGCGGATGTTGATCGCATCGGCCGTATAGCCTGCGGGACTGTGGTTGAACGCGATTCCCGCCACTGCGAACGAGCAGACCGTCAACTTCGCATTCCGCTGAATGCGCGTCTGCGTCTCGTTTTCCACGAAGGTGGCCGACACGCGGATGTCGTCGTTTCGGTCGCTCGTATTCTTTCCCTCGTAGACAACGGAAAGGGAGTAGGTCTCGTTCGGCGATAGCGCACAAACGAGCGGATCGGGAAACGTCCCTTCTACCAACCTCAACTTGTCGAAACCTACAGTCTGAACAAACAGCTGCCCCCCGTGCGTTCCGCCGTTGACGGAAAGTGTCAGAGTCGTGCGCGTTGAACTTGGTACGACCGTCTCCACACATTCGTTCGTCTCGGAGATAACAAGAAACTGCCTGTCGAAGCCCAGTCCCAGACTTGCGTTCGCATCCGTGGTAATAAAGGGCGTAACCGTCTGGCTTGAATGCCCCGTGCAACCACAAGTCGGCCCCAGTACGCTCCCCGTGTACCCCTCATACGAATAGTTCAGCAGCGGCGAACAGCCACCGCATCCGCACCCATGGCAACCGAACGACATCGCATCCCCCTGCAGACGGAGGCAGCACCCGCCCGTCCATGAGAACTCTCCGCCAAGGCGCGTCCACTCGTCTGCCGTCGGATAGTAGAAGTCGCCGTCGCGCTCATAGTCCAATCCCGAAGGCCAGACGATGTCGAACAGCGAGAAGCCCTCCGCCCACCTCGATTCGAGTACCGCATTAACCGGCGCGAACACGGTCAACGGCACCGACGATGAAATGCAGTAGGTCGCACCGATCAAAAGAGGCACGTGGTTTGTCTCGCCAGCGCGCGCGACGACAATGGGGTTGCCGAGGCGTGACACACCATCGGCGATGAAATAGACGGGCGCAAGACTCTCGGCGACGACGTCGACGAAGAAGTACGCATTGGTATTGATCTCGCCCGAACGCGGCGAAAACACGATGCCGTCCGTTCCCTCCACAGCGGCGAAGACGTTCGAGCAGACGACATTGTACCACTCGGCATTGCTGCCGTGCGCGTCGGGGCCGGGAACAAGCGGCTCAGGATCGACCGAATTCTCAAGTCCATCTCCGTCCCAGTCGAATGGAAACACCGGCACGTACTGTACAATACGGTCGGGATAGCGGTAGTCGAAACGCCCGTCGGCAAACAATTCCGCCTGGAAGTTCGTCGGGCAACTCACGTCACGATTGTAGAGCGCATTGTGCCATGTGAGGACGAGCGAGTTCGACGCCGTCTGCTCATGCCAGAAGACGCTTTCACCACCATCAGGTAGCAATCCCCAGTTCTTGCGTGGTAGGAGCGACAGATTCGCATCGAACGGCTGCGGGAAGAAATGCGTTTTCACGTTAGTACGAAAGTCGCCATTCTCAAACACCGTAAGTCCCGTCGTCGTCTTGTCCCCATACGGGAAACGCCAACCTTCGGGCTTGATCCGAAGCGAATCCGAAAGTCCCCCATAGTCGCGCCAGTCGAGGTTTGTCACGGCATTCGCCGTCGGCACTGCCAGAGGGCCAGCACCTGTTGTTGCAGCCATACGCCAACCCAACGTGATGTCGTTATCAGTGATGGATGGCAACTGTCCCTGCGTGAAGTTTGGGTGGCCGAGGAGCCCCAACATCAAAGGAACTCCAACAGTGCCAATGCCATTGGTTCCCGCACCATCGTCTGTCTGCACAACAGTATTCGTCCCTTCGACTTGCGTGACCACATTCGTTCCACCCTCAACCTGACTGACGCCATTAGTACCATCCTTAACACTCGCGAAGGCGATCCACACGCCTACGAAAATGGAGAGCAGAGCCTTCTCCCAAGCCGGCAGGCAACTGAAACCGTGCCGCACTCGGCGGAACGGGTACACGCCCTTCTCGACACAAAGCGCAAGCAACCACAGGAACACCAAGCCAAAGGCCGAGACCACACCGACGATCGTAACTGCATTCATAACGCACCTCAACGGAACATGATAAATGTCGGATCCTGCGGAGTCCCGACCGTAAAGGTTTCGCCCGAGGCGTCGAGCCCGCGCCCCGTGAGGCGCATCAAGTCCCAATCCCTGTTATGCAGCCATGTGGGCGATTCCACCGTAAGCGCCGAAAAGACACCGACACCATCTGCCATCACCTCAAGACGCGCGGGCATCCGAGCGGCCGTGAGCCTATAAGACCACACAAGCGTCTTCACCTCGTTCGACGAAATCGATGCCACAGCAAATTTCTCGCCGTCAACCCCGTTCTGAACAAACCATGCGCCGCGATTCCAGCCCACGACCAAGTCCGTCTCTTCGGGTTCAAGTTCGCAGTTCGCATTCGCGTCCTTACCAAACGCCGCCTCCACATTGTTCGTCTGCGTGGCAAGGCATGAAAGCGAGAAAGTAAACTTCGCCGCACCACGCTGCCATGATGAGATAACCACATTGGTCACCACCTCCGTGTCGGCATGCGCGACAAGCGGCAAAGCGATGTTCACCGGCGGCAACGCCCAGACAGGTGCCACGCACAACACCACAAAAACACGTATAATGTTTCTCATTACAGAAATACTACTCATTTTCGACCTTGGATGAATTACAAATATCAAGATTGGATTTGCTTCCCGGCTTCGACCGCCTTTACGTAGAGATTGAAGAGGTGGGCGACGACCTCAGATTCGGAAGCGTTGGCCGAAAGCCCGTAAGCCGCAAGGACCGCCCGGTCGTTTGCGTCGTGCGCAGTACGGAGATCGGGCGGCATCGTCAGCGGATTCATCGCGCGAGCGGCACTTGGTCTTTGGGAGCTATCAGGATGGGACTATCCCACACCGGCACCTGACTGAAGGACGTCAGCGCACCGACACGGCCACGCATGAGGTCGACCCACAGGAATCCCTTGTCCGCACCGAGGAAACGAAGATCGGCAGGCTCATATTCGAGACTGTCGTTTGGACGCTTCCCCGAAAACCAGACGCACCACAGGGTACGTGCCTGACGCTCGAAACGGGCGATGGTCATCTCCTTGCCGTTCACCGTCCGCGTCTCGACGGCAACAGGATGGACGTTGTCGTCAAAATAGGAATACACATTTTGCATCGCAAAATAGCTTGGACGACGATAGACCGGCTGTTTGAGCGTGTTCGAACGGACGAGGCCGAAGCTCTGCAGCATGAACGTGTACTGCAGGTCGATGAACGTGAAGCAGCTCGACGGAATGCCGCGTGCAGAATCGCCGATCGCCCGCCGGAGATCCCACTTCGCCTGCGAATACTCGGTCCACTCGATCGAGTTCATCGCGTGGGCGAACTCGAGCTGCGACGGACACCCCGTCTCGCCCTGCATGATATCATAGTCGGGCGAATAGCGTTTCACGAGTTCGCGCAGCTTGAGCGCCATCGGATAGCAGCTCTCGGGAATCGGCGTGTAAGGGTGGTAGATCCACCATTTGACGAGACTCAGCGCATTCTCCTTCTTCAACTTCTCAAGAACGGCAATGTAGTCGCACCTTTTGGGATCGCCGCCATTCCACGCGATCGCCGTCACCATGCAGATCGCATTCGGCTGGACTTCCTTGATGGCCTTGGCCGTCTCGTAGACCATAAGCGCATACTCCTCGCGCTGCCCGAACGGTTCGTTCCAGATTTCCCATTCGTCGACGACGTCCCGATAACGTGCCACCAGCGCCTTCACATAGCGAAGCCAGGCCGCCATCGATGCGGCGTTTCCGGTCACCTGCTTGACCTGCATGCCAAGACGGAAGTCACTTCCCCACACGGGATTGCCATACGAAACGCAAATCCAGGGTTTGATGCCCATCGCGGCCATCTCGCGCACCTGCGGATCAAGCCACGTGAAATCGTACTTGCCCTTCTCCTGCTCCGTCTTCGCCCAGCCGGAGAAGAGACGCGCGTGCGTGACGCCCAGATCGGGGAGCAACATCTTGTATTGATTCCAGTCGGCATAGTCGCGATCCATCGTCTCGCAGCCGACGGACCACATCTTGGACTTGATGTCCTTCGCTTTACGCGTGGCAAGGAAACCGACGGGCGGAAGGTCGCTGCTCATCCGGCGGATCTTCTGCAACGGTACGCACCGCTTTTCCTTGAACGTCCAAGTCGTCGGTGTCTTCCCGGCATCGCCCCAGGCATCCCACGTCTTGATCCTGGCCGCATCCTTGAAGGACACAACCGGATCGGCAAACGCTCCGAAGCAGAGCGGTGCCACCACAATCGCCAACAAAATGTACTTCATACCTTCAAACTTCACTTTCTTCATTTTCGTTTGACTCCGTCAGCCTTCAGCACATCAACGACGCTCACGATGGGATGTCCGTCAAGCCTTGAGACCTTCCCACCGCGCTTAGTTCGCACCGTAGAAATACATTCCCCCATAGGTCCAATTCGGCGTCGGCATCCCGGGGAAGTTCTTCCGATCCATCGTCAACATGATGTAGCGATAGGGGGAACCTTCGGGCAATTCGGCGAAGGCCATGAACACGCGTCCGTTCCGACATGCCTCCCCGAACGGCTTCAGATCGAGCGAAAGTTCGCCGCAGTAGTCCAACGTCGGATAGGAATAGACTGGCAACCGCCGCTCGATGTTCGCCGTCATGACGAACTTCTTCCCGCCAAAATCCATGATCTGGCATCCCGTGGAATCGATCCGCCCCGGCCCGGCGATCTGATGGTAGGGGCCGTCCCACTGATCCGCCTCCCACAAGCACGGACGCAGCCCGCCACCCTTCGCGAAGGTCGAGGTGGCGAAACGCCACTTGTTCGTGGTCGCATCAAAGAGGAAATACGGGTCTTCGCTTTTGAGTCCGCCCTCCATCTTCAGCGGATGCGCCGTGAGTACCGTCACGCCATGGAGCGGGTTCTTCTTGCATTCCATGGCCACAATGCCGCTGCCGCGCCGCGTCTTGGGATCGAGATTGTTGCTCACGGTCGACCAGGCGCATCCGCAGGCCTTCCACGAATCCGTGGTGCGATCATAGAAGAGATGGTTCACGGCATCGTTCCGCAAAAGGTCGTCCGTCCCGCCGTAATTCGTGAAGAGCACGCCCTCCATGCGGAAGTCGAAAAGCACGGGATCGAAACTCGCCACGCTCTTCACGTACTTGAACCCCGCGCGGGCGGAGAACGTGCAGAAGAGACGTCCGTTTTCAAGATAGGGACGGCACCCGGGGCCATCCGTGACGATGCGGAAATCCGCCTGCCCCACACCCGCCGTGAGCGCCATCGTGGCGCGCGAAAGGACGGCCCGTCCCTTCTGCGGCAGCGAGACACCGGCCCCGAACTTCATCCGACCGAGGCGGGTGCGCGAACGCAAATCCGGTTCGTCGGCAAACGTGACCGCGCCCAGATAGCTCACCACACCGTTCTTGCGCGCGGCGATCAAAAGGGTCGGACCCGCCACCACGCCTGAAAGCGTGAATGGCGCGTCCGGTACAACCATCGGATGCTCCAACCGCGCCGCGAGCACTTGGTCTCCCCTCTTCTCCGAGAAGGCGACCTTTTGCCCCGGCGTCGCCCGCACCTCCAGGGCCATACCGTCCGCAGGGTCCACCCACGTCAAGAGCGCCGCCGCGCCTTTGGACAGGGATTTGAAGTCCGCCGAGTAATGCGCCCCGGGAAGCCACCCTCCCACAAACAACGCCCCTTCGGCCGGCTCCGCGCCAGAAGAAAACTCCACCGCCTTTCCACGAAACGAAAGCGCCGGACGCTTCCCCGCCCCGAACAGAAGAAACGGATGCTGAATCTCCTTCACCATCGTTGAAGCCGGATCGAGCTCCGCAATAACCCGTTCGTTGTCGAGCACGAACCGTCGCGAAGCCAACAACTTGAATTCCGGCACGCCTTGTGCAAGAGCGCCCCAACAAAGAGGCACCCCCACAAAACAACACAAAGTTAAAGCAAGAATTGTTTTCATACCGCTTATTACTCCTGCAACAAGCCTACAGCAGCGACACAATCAGAATCACGATCGAAGAGCATACAATCTGGCATAATCGGCCTTATGTCGCGACCTTTGCGGGGAGCGTCTCTACTGCAGAATCCACGAGCTGGCGAGTTTTGGAATCGAAGTTGAGACCGATACAGTAAATGGGGCGGCCGTCGGCGAGATAGGGCTTCGCGTAGCCCTTCTCCTTGATCTGCG
>JAKSOY010000094.1 GCA_024405255.1 Kiritimatiellia bacterium | reverse complement strand
GCCACGACGCCGTCGCAGTTCTTGATGACGATCCCCCAGCACGGCGAATCCCGCAGCGAGAAGTCGGACAGCCGCACGTCACGGCAGTTCGCAAAGACGATCCCACGCGGACGCATCCCCTCCTGATTCCCGCCGTAATCACCCGGCTGTGGCCACGCCGTCCCGTTCCCGAAGATTTCGCCGCGCCCCGTGATCGCGACATTCGTCGCCCCGACCGCGGTCACGATAGCCATCAGATCGCCCTCGCAATACGGCAGGTTCAGCGACATGTAATCCGATCTGTTCGTGCTAGCGACAATCCGCGCCCCATCCGCGAGAAACAATTCCACGTTGCTCGCCAACTTAACGCTCGGCGTTGGCCAGTTCCCCTTGGGCACGACCACACGACCGCCACCAGCCGCGACCACACGCAAAACCGCGGCGTTAACATCGCCATGCGCCTCGGGAAGCGACACCTCAACCGCATTTGCACAAACAACAAGCACCACGCAGGCGAGTCCGAACACTAATCCTCTTATCATCCTCAAAGTCATACGCACATTTTCCTTGCAAGTTCTTCAAGACATCAATGCATCACTTTCAACTCATACGGAATTTAGTGCTGAAATCATCGTTGCACACGTCCCGTGCCATTACCACCAGCCAAGGTCTCGACCTCAGCGACGGTGACATGGTTAAAGTCGTGCTCAATCGAGTGTTTGAGGGCACTCGCCGCAACTGCAAAATCAATTACAGACTGCGGCTTCCGTCCCATCGCAAGGGCGTAGATAAGTCCACCGCCGAAAGAATCGCCGCCGCCCACGCGGTCGACGATGTGTAGCGCGTACTCTTTCGAGAAAAACGCCTTCCTCATCTTCGCATCGTAGAGCATTCCGGCCCATTTGTTGTCAAAGGCCGAAAGCGACGTGCGGAGCGTGATTGCCACAGTTTTGCATCCGAACCGTTTTACAAGCTGTTCGGCGACCGAGACGTAGCCCTCCTTGTTGAGTTTGCCCGATTCAACGTCCGAACCCTTACCGACGACGCCGAAAACATCCGCCGCGTCAGCTTCGTTTGCGATGAGAACATCAACATGCGGGACAAGCTTCGCCATACACTTCCCCGCCTCGGACTTACTCCACAATTTGCCGCGATAGTTGAGGTCGCAGGAAACCGTAATCTTGTGTGCCTTACAATACTTGAGGGCGTCCTGACAAATCGCGGGACAATCCCCTCCGAGTGCCGGGGTGATGCCGGTGAAGTGGAACCACTTCGCGCCCTTAAAGATTTTTGCCCAGTCGAAATCGTCGCGTTTCGCGAGTGCAATGGACGATCCGGCGCGATCATAGACGACTTTTGATCCGCGTTGCGAAGCGCCCTTCTCGACAAAGTAGAGACCCAAGCGCGGACCGCCCCAGACGATGGATGACGTGTCGACACCAAAGCGGCGCACTTCGTTTTGCGCCGCCACCCCAAGCGGATTGTCTGGCAACTTGGTGACAAATGACGCATCAAGCCCGTAATTCGCGAGCGACACGGCGACATTCGCCTCGCCGCCCGCGTAGGTCGCTTCGAATTTATCCGCCTGCACAAACCGAAGATAGCCCTCCGGATTGAGGCGCATCATGATTTCACCGAAAGTAACGACACGTTTCATTGTTCAGATTGTTCGATTGTTCAGATTGTTCGATTGGCAGGCCTTGCAGTTATAGATGAGCTGACGGGCGACGGCGGCTATCTTGTCGTATTCGCCCGCGGCGATCCACGCCTTGTTGACAAGCGAACCGGACGCCGCGACGCCGACGCAGCCGGCCTTGATGTAGTCCGCCGCGTTCTCCGGCGAGACGCCGCCGACCGCGATCAGCTTCAGGTGCTTCAGGGGCGCGAGCACGTCCTTGACGTAGCCGGGGCCGAGCGCTCGCACGGGGAATACCTTCACATAGTCCGCCCCCACCTCGTGCGCCGTCACCATCTCGGTCGGCGTGAACGTTCCCGGCATCGTGACAAGCCCCGCGCCCTTCGCCTTGCTGATGATCAGGGGATTACAGCTCGGCGTCACGATGAACTCCGCTCCAGCGCTGATCGCAAGATCAAGCTGTGCGTCCGTGATGACCGTTCCCGCTCCGACGTGCATGTTCGGATAGGCCTCCCGAATCGCACGGATTGCCGTCGCCGTCGCCTGCGGATCGCCCAACTGGTCGAATGTCACTTCGACAAGGCGAATGCCACCCTCCTGATATGCGCCAGCCAATTTGACACAAATCTCTGACGCCATGCCACGGATGATTGCGACGACCTTGGTCGCCAACAGAACATCATTTACATCCTCATCATTCATCTACACGAACCTTTATAACGACTTTCTTCAGTTTTGCAGGGATTCCTTTTGTACAAGATGGCCCATGCGCTCCGTAAGGAGGCTTGAACATCGCGAACTCGCCTGGCTTCAGAGTGACAGTCCGCACGGGCTGATCATAGAACGCCAAATCCATTGCCTCATCAAACGGTTTTGCAAGATTCTCCTCCGTCAACCTTCCGACTCCATAGGTCTCTTCGCCGCTGATCGGAGACTGGATGTCCACATACCGGCGATGCGCCTCGACCTTCATCTTCTGAATAGGCTTCAAATCACAGACCTGGATCAACGCAAAAACACATTCCCCGTCGATTTCATAACGGCCTTCGGGAAGCTGTGCCAAATCCGGACGGGCAAGGAATGCAAAGGCCTTGGCCATCTTTGCGTCCGTCGCATACCGCGAGCAATTTGAAATCCTGTCAATAACACAACCGTCATCGTCGCGTGAAAACAGCGTAATCACGGCTTTCGCTCCCGAATACGCCACCGCCAGCGAAAACGCAAGCGCCAGTCCCATCATGACATTGGCGATGAGGCCCGCCCGATACCTTCCCATAAGTTTCCCGTTGTTCAACAACAACAGAATCGCGAGAACAGTCAGCGGCAGGACAAACACATTTGAAATCTGAGCGGCCACGGTCACTAGGATGGGATTGCCTCCCAACGCGGGCACCACAAGTCCCCAGACACAAGCGCCAAGACAAATCAATCGAAAGAGCGGCGTGTCTGTTTCCATCTTACCGCTCCGGTAATCGGACACGAGGATCGGTGCGACCATCAGAATCGGGAAAATCGACGAAAGGCCGGCTGCAAGGACCCCGACCATGAAGATCACGACCGCAGCCTTGCCCGCAAGCGGTTCAAGGGTCCCCGCCATATCAAGAATCCGATCGATCCCCTTGCCGTGCGCCCACAGGGCTCCGGTCGCCACAAACACAATCGAGCCAGAAATGAGAAACATCATCACAGCGGAGAACCACGAATCAACCCTTTGACGTCCAAGATCAGAGGCTGTAAACCCCTTCTCTCGAACGATGAGCGGACGCGTCACGAATGTCGGTGCCGCCATCGTCGTCCCCACGAACGCCGCGAGCATCAGGAGCGAAGCCCCGTCCGTCGGCAAAATCGGCTTCGCCGCCCGCTGGAGCGTCGCCGCGTCCGGAGCAACCACGAACACGCTCACGAGGAACGTAAGCGCCATCACGCCGACGAAGAAAGCCAGGATCTTCTCGAACGCCGAATAACGTCCGATCAGCAGAAACGCATACATCGCCGCGGAAATGATGACCGCAATCGCGAATGGCGGCACCTTCTCTCCCAACATCTCGGCGATTGCCCCGGAGGAAAGCGTTAAGATGCCGCCAAGGCAGGTGTACTGTCCCATCACGACGCCGGCAAAGACAAGCCACGCGAACACCTTCCCGCACGGCAGATGATCGCGCATCGCCCGAAGCGAGGTCTCGCCCGTCACCGTCGCCATTCGTCCGTAGGCTTCCATCAGAGCACCCGAGAAAAGACAGCTCAACGCCAACACCCAGAGAAGCCCCAGCCCGTAATCGGCGCCGGCCTTGGCCATCGAGGTGACCGAGCCCGTCCCGATCGTGTAACCGATCGCGAATATCCCTGGCCCCAAGCAGGACAACACTGAAATGATCCTCTTACTCACGATCTCCGAACTTCTGTTTTTTCACCGAACTACAAATCCCTCAAGCCGTCATAACCCGGTCCTCCGCCGGCAAGATAGCCACCCGACCTACCAGATTTGTCTCCAGACACCCAGAATGCGTAAAGCTCGCCCTTTTTCACCGTGAAACGCAGACGGACGCGGCGTCCGGCGAATGCAGACACATTGCCAACCTGCAACTTGACACCATCGCCCTTGATCTCGGGCAGTGTCACAAGCGATTTCTCCGTTTTCGCATCAAGAATCTGCGTTCGCAGCATCCCTTCCGCCGCAGCGAGATTGACAAACAAACACGAGCCAGTGAACACGACCGGACGGGTCGTGAGCGTTCCCGCCGTCGTCGTCCGCATTCCGGCAAAGCCGTCCCGCCGCAGTCGGGCGAACCCCATCGCCCCATTTGCATAGATTCCGTTGAGGTTCCCGTTCCCGGATTCGGGGATATCCGGATTGTCCATGACCCGGCGGCGTGTATCGCCCGAGAACGCCCCATAGTAAAACCAGAGCTCATCACCCTTGATCACGCAGAGATTGGACAGTGGTTGCACGTAGCCGACATCCCATTTCTCGCCGTAGGCCTCCCAGCGCTCGCTTGCAATCGCCGCCGTGCGGTCGGGACGCGAATAATGGAACCCATCGCGCGAATAGGCAAACTGGATGTCGGTGATCTTCGGCAACCCCCTCCGTTCGCAGACGCCGTTCTCCGGCCCCCAATGGATTTCGAACGCACCGAGCATGATCGACTCGTAGGCGACCGCATCGAAGTTGTAGAGCGAAGCCTGACGGTTACAGTACGGCGTGTTGGTCTGGACATCCCGATTGTCGGCAGCAAGCCACCTGAAGCAATCAACCGTGTTGGTGAAGCCATTCCTGTCCTCATAGCTCCTCTTGGTCTTCGGAAACGGCCAGTGCCATGCGGCTCCCGCAAGGAAGTCGTCCGCCTCGACATAGTTGCGGGACCGACCACGCCAATTGGAGCGAAGGGAGAAGACCCACTTGCCGCGGAACGGATTGCGGTGCATGGTCGACCGATCCTCGTTGAGCCCGGTCCGCCTATGGTTCATCCAGTGGATTCCATCCGGCGACGTGTAGACCTCGCTCTGCGCAGGATTCCCGCCGAATGCCGAGAAGAGTTTCCACCGCTGATTCGGATCCGTCGCCTCGGGATCCGGCACGACGCTCCAGGAGTCGACGCGCTGCTGCGGCAGGATGCGATTCGTTCCCGGCAGGACATCCAACACGGGACGCTCCCAGCGGATGCCGTCCTGGGATTCGGCATAGCAGATCTCCCGACACCAGCCGGCTTCATACCAAAGGCGGAACACCCGCCGATCCGCATCCCACCACATGCCGCCGCCCTTCGGCAGGGCAATCGAGTTGCCCGGCGTATTGATCTCCCACGGCGTCTCAGGCTTCAGGACCGGATTCCCCTCGTACTTGCGCGGATAATGGAACGCCCGTTCGAGATCGGTCGATTCAATCAGGAAATCATCGACGAAAAGCTGGCGTCCAAGATCGATCGGAATGGTCTTCGGGATGTTATCCGTTTCAAGGTACGGCACGGGCTGAGGACCGGCATCGGCCGTCGTCGATGTCATCGGCGGCCACACATCCGGCAGCACGATACCGTTGTACAAGGTCTCTCCAGCCGCGGCACGGAACATCCCGAGTATCAGCAAAACCGGCACCCCGACATGACAGACCTTTCTGATCAGTGCAATTGTCATTTCCATCCCAACCTAATCCAACCATTCGGGAACCGGACTGCGGGTTGCCGTTGGCTTGTCCGCCAACCAGAACTGCAGCGTCCCTCCCCGCTCAAGTTCCGAAACGGACACCCACGGCTCGGTGAAGCGTCGTCCGTTCAATTCATATCCAACCGGACAAACCGAAGCACGGCTTTCCCGCTCGACCAAAATCCGCAGAACCCCATTGGCCAGACGAACATCCGCCCGATCGACCGACGGCGACCCAAGGAGATAATACGGCGTTCCCGTCTGCGGATACAGTCCCAGACAACTCCACGCGTACCACGCGCTCGTACCGCCGGAATCGTTATTGCCAGGGCACCCGCCCTCGCCATCCGCAAAGCGACAGCGGCGAATCAAATCCAGGACTTCCGCCATGCGGTCTGCTCGTCCGCACCAAAGATATGTGTAGGGAGCCTCCATGTCCGACTCGTTGTTGAGTCCTTCAAAATAGCCAATCCGCGGCACTCGTTCCCGGTCAGGATCCCACTTTTCCGGGATATATCCGACGCGGAAGAAATCATCCAGCATAAAAGCAAACTTTTCCACGCCTCCGGCCATCCTCACCCGCTCGCCCATGCCCATGTGTGCGCGGAATGAATAATTGCGGTAATTCCCCTCGTAGTATTTCGCATTCGAGACCAGATAGCCGGTTCGAGAATCGTAAACCGTCTTCCAGATCTCGCCTTTGCGCCTCAACGCCTCCGCATAAGCGGCATCGCCACATGCATCGGCCACAAACGCAGCGGCACGACAGGCCCCGGACAAGTCCAGCGAATACGTCGGGGATTTGCCATCCGTTTTCGTGCCGTCGATCTGGTTTTGAAACGCAGCCTTCATCCGCACGTAATCGTCTTTGGCGAGGGCCCCGCGGAAGAACGCATCTGCAAGGGAATAGACCGAGAGCGCCGCCGCCTGTCCGTTATCACGTCCCTTGTTCCTCGTCATCATGTGCGTCAAGGGGAAGAATCCGTAGCGTTCGGAGACAGCCAGCATATCCATCGCCAATCGCCGCGCCACCTGCGGCTGCGTCGAAAGAACCAACGGCAATTGCGTCTTGTAAATATCCCACAACGTAGAGTAGTCCACAAAACCCGTTCCACAGTCAACCGGCTTGATGAATGAATGGTAAAGCGCAGAATAGAACCGCCTCCTCTCGGCTTCCTTGGCGAATTTCACCCTTACGCCGGACAATGCGGCCTCCCACGCATCCGAGGCCTCCGCATAGGATTTGTCAAATCCGACCGATTGCGACTCCTCGACCCGCTTTTCCGCCTCTTCTGCGCTCGTCAAGGAAAATCCGATAAACGTCTCCGCACTATCCCCTTCAACCTGAGCATCCAGGACACCTTCATTGCACGAGGAAATCCCGATGTCGTCTTTCGCACGGATGGAAAAATGCAAATCGATCCCGTTTACCCGAATCCGACCACGCCAGGCGTTCGTTCCCGATTCCTTCAGTTCATATTCCTCAACCGACTCCCGATAGGACTTGCTCATCATGGCACACTGCTCAAGACCGGCATGCGTGACATCGATTCGAATCCGCCCCTTCCCCTTCGGAAAACCATAGCGATGGCATGCGGCAAACGGGCGGGCCGTCACCTCAAACGAAGATCCGTAGTCCTGCAGCGTCGCCGCATAATACCCCGGCGTCGCGACTTCATTTGACAGCCTGGACTTGACCTTTATATTTGCCCCGTCCCTGTAAGGTACGAACAGAAAGTAATTGTAGAACTTGCCAATGTATCCGACTCCGCTGTTGTGAAAGTGGGTAAATCCGAAAGCGGCGGTCTTCTTATCCACCAGACGGGGCGCTCCGCCGCTCGAATTCCCCCATCGACCGTAACCGCTTGAATAATTCCCACTATAGGCGCAAACACTAACCCAGCCAAAGGGCAGAACCGCTCCGGGATGCGTATTCCCCGCCTGGGCCTTAAGCCAATTCCAGCCGCGAGCCATGCCTTGGGATTCGAGATTCCGCACGGGCCCGCACCCCCAGAACGAATCAACCTGCGGACAAAGTTCCCAGCCCTCAAACATTTCAGCAACCGGCAATCCCTGCCGCCTGACGTCGCGTAGAAAGATATCCGCATAGACAAGCGCCCCCTTTTTCGACGGATGCGTCCGGTCATTGACGGCATTCCATGTCAGAGCCTCGTCCTCCCCGACTGCTTCGGCAATTCGCCCACCAAGCTTGCGGAGATCGACCAACGGAACATTCTCCGCCCGCGCGACTCCCCGCATCGCCTCCGCCCAATCGGAAAGCCGAGGTTCATCCGTCAGCGTCTTGCGATCTTCGGCATAGGTCAATCTGACGATTGATGTCGCCAGAAGCGGTATTCCTCCGAGCTCACGAACGTCATGGACCATCCTTCGGAGATTTTCCCTGTACTCGGTAACCGGCACCGCTATTTTCGGATTATCCGACCCCTGATCGTTATGCCCAAAGCAAATCAGGACGAAATCACCAGTCCGCACCTCTGACAGCAATTTCGACCACCGGCCCTCATCACGAAAAGACTTCGTGGATCTTCCACCGGCCGCATGGTTTGAAATCCTGTTCCCGGGCCTGAGATGCGCAACCAAAGCATCCCCCCAGCTACCGCGTTTGATGCTCCCCCTTCGGGCCGGTGCCAATGTTGAATCTCCCGCCAGAAAAAGAGTCCTTGCCGACGCCGGACCGGCAAGAGCCAACAGACACACAAGCGGTAAGAAATTTTTCATCGAGACATCACTCCTTCTCGTACCGTTCCAGATGTCACCTCATAGTAAATCGAAGCCGGAGCCGAAGCGTCGACGGACATCGTAAAGATCAACTTCCCCTGCCGCACCGAGGTGTTCACCTTACGCACTCTTCGTCCCTTCGAATCAAGGGCGAAGACCGAAAGACCTTCAGGATTCGTCACCGAAAGGGCGGCCTTAGCAAATCCTTCCCGAACGATCAGATTGGGAGAGCCCAACCCCAGGATCTCCCGGCGGCTTTCATCCTTGAATACAATGCCGTCGCCGAGCACATCCGTCAGATGCCAGAGCAACAGCCGCCGCGAGTCGCGGATCGACCTCCCGTCGAGAGACGCCACGGCAACCGTGGCATGCGGAGAGCCACCGACTTTCGCGATCAAGGCCCCAGCCGCAATGACGCCGCCATCATGACGGAATCCGGCCACCAGCCTTTCGCTGGCGACTGTGAACTCCCCCTTTTCGTAGTCGGGCGAAATTCCGATGGACGGCGGATCTCCGGGCGGCGTTTCCGTAAAGGGAAACGCCTTGACCGCTTGCACGTCATCCGGAACGCAGTTCCCGAACGCCGCGCCCATTCTCGCCCGCCATTCAAGATGGCACTTGGCCCAGCCCGGCGCGGCGGAAAGCGGATGGACATTCACAGGATTCATCGCCTCGTCATCGAAGACGTTGGCATAGGCCGCCAAAGGCGTCGGCAGATCGCCCCTCAGGAAAATGAGAATTGCCAGACGATCCGTCGCCTGCATGATCGGATCGAGCGCAAGATCGAACCGCCCCGGAGGTGCGACACAGTCATTCAGCGCCTTCTTCTTGCCATGCGCATAGGCAAACGTCCAAACGCCAGTCCAATCCTGCGCCACAGCTAGGCCACCGCGGATCAATCCGCCCATCGAACGATACTCATTTGGACCGCAGTAATTGCTTTCGCTCATGCACATGGGTCGACCCCAAACCCTGTGAAACGCCGCGCCGACAATCTCATTCTTCTTTGCCGTGAGCGGATTCTCGTTATTCAGGGACATCTTCACCTCAGAGCCCTTCTCCCCCATCGTCGGATGGTCAAAATACCCATGGAAATCGACATAAGTTCCCGCCGACGAACGCATCTCCATGATCGGCGCCAGGATCGGACCGTTGTTATCCGTGGCGATCAACGCATTGACGCCGATCTCATCGCGCAGCCATGTCGAGGCGCGTACCGCAAACCGTTTCAGCAGCGCACTTGAGAAAGCGGCCATCGCCTGATTCCTCTCGGTCGGATTCCACCAGTTCCCCTCCTCCGGGATGCGCTCGGGATCCTCTTTCGGATAGGCCCCCGGCTGCCGCTTGCGCAATTCCATCAGCCAGAGCCTCCATTGCTCCCTGTACAGCGGCTCCTCCCGCAACTTCGCCCAATTCTTGGGGCTGTGGGCGCTCGGCTCGTTCAGGAGCACGATCAGCGGCATTGCCGGCTCATTCGCAAGCGACCGCCCCGTATAGGGATTCTTCCGCGTCAGGAATTCACGGGCGAAGCGCTTCCAATTCTCGAATGCCGGTTCGTAAAACTGCATGAAGTTCTTGACAATGACAAAATCGGCATCACCCTCGCGGTCCAGCCCGATTTCCCGATACTTGACCTTGCGAGACACATGGAGATCCGTCGTGAGGTACAGGCCCTTCTTCACGCACGCGGCCACCAGCCGATCGAACAGATCCCTGTTCTTCTCATCCTTCCACCAGGAGTCATCATGATGATGAATGCGCACGGCATTGTAACCGAGGCGGACCAGCCGATCGGTCAGTCTTTCGATTTCGTCCGGCTCCAGGAAATTCGCGTCACTACAGATGTTCACGCCCCAGAACCGGACAGGGACGCCCGGCCGTCCCTCAAACTCGGCATGACCGTTTGCCGCCCGCAACCATCCGAACTTCCCGGCCGGGGCGTCCACCAGCCCCATCCCTGAAAAATCGAGGGCGCTACCGGCTTCAATATCCTTCGCATTGGCAAACGGCTGCCACCCCTCGCCGGATCGAAACGACATCTCGCCAATGGCGCAGGAACACAGTCCCGCCGCCAGCAAACCGATCACGGATTTCATTGAATGGCGTCCGAACTATTCGACCACGATGAAAAGGCCGCGCGTCCCTCGCAAATGCAGCATGCCGTCCTTGACCAACGGCATATAGGGAACTTCAACCCCATTGTAAACGACAGTCCAACCCGTCCAGACCTCATCCGCACCGCCGACCAGAACCGGAAGATCCCTGGTCGGCTTGTTCGACGTCCCGGTCAGGTAAAGCGTTCCCGTCGAGGCCCGCGTGAAACCGATCAAGGTCGAAACCTCATCTCCGGCGTTCACTTCAAGTTTCGAGACGGGAACTGCCGCCGGGAACTCCAGCGTCGCACCAGAGCGAACGGCAACGGACGCTTCGCTTCCCAACGCGAGAGAAGAAAGCGCAACCGACGCCCCGTTCACGGTCAGCCGTGCACCGTCCGCGACATCCGCATTCCCCACGGCAACCATCTGATTCGCAAAGCGGAACACGAAATTTGTCCCGACCCACGTCATACGGTCTTGCGTTGCTTGGAACTCCTCAACCAAATCCAACCGCTCCCATGTCGCATTGTCGAGGCTTCCAAAGACGCCCCAGTCGCGCAGATCGGTGTGATAGCTCTGATCGCTCGTGGCCCACGTATATCCAGTAATCTTTCTTGACGGGCGATATTCGACTTCAAAATGAATGTTGGTAATCTTCGCATAATCCGATGCTCTACCATCCTTGAAATACGTCGAAAGATCCCTATCCCATGCGTTGTCGGGAGTAAAGTAATTACTTGTTCCACTAGGATCATAATAATACGCATCCATTCCCAATGTGACATCCTTATCTCCATCGAGATACTTTATTTCAGCCATCGTAACCGTGGCATTCTTGACTGGCTCTCTCCTCGGCTTGTACACATTGAATTTATAGAAGGGATAGCCGATTTCCTTGCGACTCTTCAACGCCAATTCGCCAGCCAGCACATGGACTTTGTCAACATCTGTAGCGTACATTGACAAGGTTCCCTGCCCAACCTTGACAATGTCAATACGGGGCGGAATGGACTTTTGATAAGTTGTGTCGGCATCCCCCTCACCCAAAGTCAGCGTCGAAACACCTGTCGCCGTATTGGTCAACACACCTGTCCCGATTACGGCAATCGACCTCATGATCGCATTGAAACCCTTCAAATCCAATAGTCCTTCCGGCTCAACAACCCAGTCATGGGCAATCGAAGAGACGCAGTTCGTAATCAACGCCGAGCTATCAATGGAAACGCCGCCCTCCAAGACACGAATCGACCCAGTGTTGAGAAAACGCATATTCAGATTTCCAGTGTCAAGATTTCCAATGTTCATCAGGGAAAGCTTCACCGTCCCCCCCTTCACGAAATCACCGTCACCCATAAAATGAATCGAGCACGACTTGCTTGAGACAGAACACAAATATGAAATATTAGCATGTGAGCATTCAATCCATATCGGCTGCGAATTGATGCCCTCTATGTAAAGCGGTGAATTCTTCGAATTAGCCGTTGACGAGATAAACGGTCCGCCCTGGGTACCCCGCTGACCATTCGAATATACTTTTCCGCCATTGAAGACGATCTTCGCAGCACGAGAGGAATCCTTGATGATATTCCTCAAATACAATGCGGACCCCGAATCGAGACGGATTTCGTCAACGACTTCGGATTTATCCGTCCCCGATGGCCAATTCCCGATAGTCGGGAATGTCAACCCATTGTAATTCTTTCCTGTTAACGCCGTACCGTTAAGCGTGATGGTGGCGTTACTGACGACGACGAACGAACGCGTCGGGACCGCCGTACTCGCCGGCGTGCTCGCGTATCCCGCCGCTCCGTTCATGCTATCCGCCGTCAGGGACGATCCGGTCTTCATCACGAGATGCGCCTCTCCGCCACCGGAGCCGAGCTGCACCGGATCCGTCCCGGTGACATTCAGTACCGCATCCTTTTCCAAGGTCAACGTGGCGCTCTGGCCCTGAATACCGTCGGCAATGCGAAGCGACGTGCATTCGACGGTGACCCCCTCTCCAATCGTCAGGTCGGCGTTGACGACCAACTGGCCGTAACTCGCGTTCGCCGTAAGCGTATCCACCTCCGCGACCGTCCGATCCGCCGCAACCGCCGCAGCGGAAATTGTCACCGCAAGGAGCGGCATCAGTTTCTTCATTGTCTTCGCTTTCATTTTCGTGGTCTTCCTTTCGTGTCCTTACAAGTCACTTACCGCCGTCAGGCCCCGGCCCTGAACAAACTCGACAACATCTCCGGACGTCGTCCGCCCGACCTGCAGCCCTTTCACGCTGAAATCCGTCACCGGCCGACGCGCATCGCCGATCAGCCTCATCCTGCAACCTGCCCGCTTGACGTCGATGTCCTCAATGCAAATGCCAGAGATCCGCGTCAAGGCGACCTTCTGGTCGATTCCCGGCGGCGGCGCATCCCCCATCGAATAGCCTGTCGAAAGGTCAATGACCGCACCCACGACATTCCGCGCCCGGACGTTGCGCACGGTGATGTTCTCCATGTAGCCACCGCGCGTCTCGCGCGTCTTGAACCGGATCAGTGTCGCGATCGTACCGTCCACCTCGCAATCCTCCATCAGAACGTTCCGGACACCGCCGGAGCACTCGGAACCGATGACGAGGAAACCGTGCCCAGCTCCAGCACGGCAACGGCGAACCGTCACGTTCTCGGTCGGGACACCCCTGCGCAGTCCGTCCCGATCCTTACCGGACTTGCAGCAGATCACATCGTCCCCCTGGTCAAAGCTGCAATCCTCGATCAGCACGTTCCGCGAACATTCGATGTCTACGCCGTCGTTATTGTTCATGAACGCCGAGATCTTGAGCCGCCGCAGAACCGCGTCCTCGCTCTGCAGAAGGTGGATGCACCAATTCGGCGAATGCAGGAGCGAGAAGTCCTCCAGACGGATTCCCCTGCACCGATTCAGGCAGATGAACTGCGGGCGGCACTTGGAACCATCGAGTTTCGTCATGTCCCGACTTTCAACTGGAACGTCTTTCTCCGCCCACTCCCACTTCAGGACATCTCCGGCCTTCCGCTGAGTCGGCCCGTTCCACCGCCAGGTCTCCCAGAGCCCCATACGCGGCTCAATCTTTCCCTTCCCCGTGATGGCGATGTTGGTGGCATCGTATGCGTAGATGAGCGGTGAATAATTGAGGCATTCGATGCCTTCGTAACTTGTCCGCACGGCTGGAATAAACGCCTCCAGATCATCCGTAAAAAGGAGATCGGCTCCTTCCTCGAAATGAAGCTCAACATTGCTCACCAGTCGAATCGGCTTCGTCTCCCATCTCCCCGCCGGAACCGTCACCCGTCCGCCGCCGGTTTTCGCAACCTCCTCGATCTGCCAATTGATATCCAGCCCCGCGCGGCTCCAGCCGGAGGAGGCCCCCGCCCTTGTCTCAAGACAGGCGGACAGGACAACGACGCAACAGACGCAGACGACCCGCTTCATTTTCCTTTCTTTAGTGATTGTATCTTCGTCTCGCCAGCCACCAAAGGCCGACTTTGGCTGAATTATACCACAACCCCGCGCGGAATAGGGGAATGTTTACGCATTTACTTTAGGAACTGGTTCGCAATCGGCGGAAGCGACAAGGGAATCATTTCCAACGTCTTTCCGATGCAGACCAGCGTCCGGCAAGCGAATCAGACGCGGAAATCACCGGCTTCAGGAAATCGGCGATTCGCATCGTCGCCGCGCCCAAGGAATCCGGCCGCGGCGCATCGCCCAGCTTCCGAAGAAACGCATTCCACTGACTCACCTTCAGCGGATTGCCGAAGAAATCCTCCGACAACGATTCGGGCAACGCCGATGGAACCGGCGTCTCCCGCCGCTCGAACGTACGGCGAATCGCGGTCTTCAACAGCTCGGCCTCAAAATCAAACCGCTCCGTCAAAAGCCAAATGTCATAATAATCCTTGAGCCGGCTGTTCAGCAATCCACGGTCAACCATTGTGTGGAACTTCTCCGCGACGACCGTATAGCGAGGATAGACGAGCACTCGAGGCAAGTCCCCGTCAAGCAGCACAGGATAATCCGACGTTTCGGCCTTCGGATATACGCTGTCACCAAAGCCGACATCAATCTGCATCGCAACGCGAGCTCCGCCGATGTAGGCCGTGAATGACACGCGCAACCCAGGATACTTGTCGTCCTCCTTGATGTCCTCGCTCGTAAAAGAATCCAAATCGAACTCAACCGCGTCCTCTGGGCATGACACGGTACAGATGGACTTGAATGCACCAATGACCGCATCCGGGCTGGAATCACCGAATGACTCCATGTCAGCATCCCTCGTCACACGGCAAAACGGTCCCATCCAAATCGAGAACGCCGAAGCCCCCTTGAGAATAAACCGTTCGGAATAATCCGACTTGCCCAACCGATACAGGAATCGCTCAAACGCATAGCGCAGAAGGAGGTATTCAAGCTGAATGTTCCTTTCTCGGGCAATTGTCAGCAAACGTTCACGAACGGATTGTCCGAAGTTCACGATTTTCCGCTTCATGCCAATCCCTCCACATACGGAGCCATGACCCGTGACATACGACAATCCGACATCACCCTGCCAAGTCCTGCAAAATCGACCTTACCTTTCGAGACGGCATCCCTAAGCGCACGAACAGCCACATCAACGCCAATCTTGTTGCGTGCCTTGAAACACTCGACAATTGTCCGCTCGACGGAAAAAACCCTGAATTCAGATCCATGCGGACTCTTGACTTCGACATCCTTCGCAAGGATCTCCGGTTTCATGTAAATGAACTCAACGGGCAGTGTTGATTTGGGCGCATGCGACTTCGCCGGTATCGCCATCGTCATTTGCCTCGGATTCTCATCCGTCAGACCATGTATTCGAAGCGCCGAAAAAAGCGTAAAAACACCGGCAGGAACGACTTTCGCCGCAAGCTCATAGTCAAAAAGTTCAGAAGCCGACCCACTTGTCGAAGCATAAACGCCATGAGCCACACGATAAAGATCACCTCTGGCCGCCATCTCAGACAGCGTATTGCCGCGAAAGCCCCGCTTGGTCAGTTCAGCCCGCACAAGAGGATTGCCTTGGGCTACTTCCTGCCGCATCCTTCTCTTTATCGTTGTTTTCATGCGGACATTATATCATAATATCCGCACCAAATGCACGCTA
>JAKSOY010000093.1 GCA_024405255.1 Kiritimatiellia bacterium | reverse complement strand
TAAAGCAGTTGACTGAGGAATGTCCGGGCGGGAACCACGACAGGATCCGTATAATCAAAACAATCGCGCTCGACATACGGACAGTCCCACACGACTTGAAAAGCATGCTTGGCCCCGCAGAGACGCTGAAAAGCGGCCAAATTGTCAGAAAGGTGCATATCGGACATTTTGACCTCAACCAAGAACCATGGACGGTTGTCTTTCGCGACCAAGAAGTCAACCTCCCGCTTCCGCTTGTCCCGCACATAATTGAGCGAAAATGATCCAAAGCCCATATCGGTCCATCCTTCTACCGCCTTGAGCATGTGGCAGGCGACCAATGTTTCGACGCGTTTCCCTTCGTCCTCGACACCCGACCAGTCACGAACATACCACTTGGGCATTTTCCTGATTGAATTTTCAATATTTTTGAACCACGGTCGAACCTCAAATCCAAAGTAGAGATACTTGAGCGTCTTGATCCATTTTTTGACGGTCTTCTCATCCACGCCGATTTCAACCGCCAGGTTTTTATAGACGAGCTGCTCGCCCGAACGATTTGCGAGGATTTCCGCCAAAACGATCAATTGCTCCAACTCGACAATTTGGGTCAAATCGCGTGTGTCGCCCTGGGTCAACTGCTCGAACCGAAGCGAGCGCCAACGATTCAGAAAGCGGACGTCCCTTCGACAAAACGGATCCGGAAATCCACCGAACCGCCAGAGAGCCTCCCACTCCGCATCGACAAGCTGCTTCGGATGACGAATGAGTTTCTCATCGGGGATCGTAACATCAAGTAATTCCGCGACGGAAAATGGATGCATACGGTAGGGGAAATACCGCCCCATCAAACTATCGCCACCTTTTTTGTAAACATCCATCTTGGCGGACCCGGTGGCGATGAGATGCATGTTCTTGGCATGGGCGTCGTAGAACCCTTTGAGAAAGGACTTCCATTTCGCATATTTGTGTATTTCGTCGAAGACAACAACACGCTCCCTCTCCGTGGCCGCTGCCAAGGCATATTGATCGACAACTGCACGCTGTCCTGTTTGAATCGCCCGGCGCACATCTGAATCGTCCCAGCTCAGGTAATCCGTCGACAACTGCTCACCAAGTGTCGTCTTGCCAACTTGACGAGGACCAGACAGGAACACCATCTGACGATACCGAGAAAGATGTTCCCGAACAATTGTCTCGTAGAGACGTGGATAATGCATTGCTTTCATTACGTAGACAGTATAGCATAAACGGGCTGGACAATCAATACCAAAACGGACAGGTGTCCGCTTTGGTACAAACTAAAACGGACACCTGTCCGCTTTGGTACACAGATCAAACATCATACAACGAAATACCCACCCGCTTTGTCGGACCTGTCCTTACCTCTCATATCGATTGAAGCAGAAAATCGCAGACATTCATATGCCGAATGCCGTTACCGCCCATATCAACGGGATCCATTGAAACGACAATGCGCGGATATCCATCTTTCAACCCCTCGAACGCGCCAAACTCGCGTCGCCTGACCTTTTCGTCCGGCATCAAGTAGGCGACCTGGTAATAGCACTTGTCCCCGCCCTTCTCCGCGACAAAGTCGATCTCCTTCGCCCGAACTCTGCCAACCGTAACCCGCCATCCCCGACGGAGAAGCTCCCCACATACGATGTTCTCCAGCATCTGGTCGATGTCCTGACGAACTGCCCCACCGACCAGCGCGCGGCGCATACCGTGATCGGTGACGTAGAACTTCTCATCAACCGACAACACCTTTCGCCCGACCAAGTCCTCACGCGGGACCCGCATGAACAGGAACGCCTCCTCGCAAAGTGTCAGATAGTTAAGAACCGTGTCCACCGTACAAGGGCGTCCCTCGTTTTTGAGATAACGGACAATCGACGCCGCCGAGAAAGTATGTCCGGCCTCTGTCATGACATAGCGTACGACACGGTTCAGCAGATCAATGTCGCGTATCTTTCCCCGCCGGGCAACATCCTTGAGAAGGATGGAGGAAAACACATCCTCCAGATAGACCTTCGTCCACTCCCCGCAGTAGCCGAGATTGGCGAGGAACGGCAGTCCCCCGAACGTCAGATAGCGTTGGAACTGCTCCTCACGCGAAAGCGCACCGAAAACCGACGCCGACGCCTCGCGAAATTCCGCAAAGGAATATGGGCTGACCTTGATTTCAACGTATCTCCCCGTCAAGTGAGTCGCGAGTTCTCCCGACAGGAGTTTCGAGTTCGATCCTGTGACATAGACATCCACATTCTTTTTCGCACGGAGAGAATTGACCGTGATCTCCCAGTCCTCCACCTCATGGACCTCATCCAGGAAAACGGCGACTCGTCCCCCCTTGGCCTTACGAATGATTTTGAGGACATGTTCATGCAACACGCCTTTCTTCAGGAACCTGGCATTCTCTTCTTCTTCCAGATTCAAATAGAACACCGTCGTGCGTGGATTGTCCTTTCGAATGATCTCGTCGCGGATCTGTTCCATCAGAACGGACTTCCCGCTGCGGCGCATTCCCGTAATAACCTTCACGACGTCCAACCCGACGAACGGGCGAACCTTCTCAAGATAACTGTTTCGTATGAGCACGGCATGACTCCTCGGCGCAGTATTATATCATAGACCATAGTCGACGGAGTGAAAAAAAATCGAAATCTTTCGACTATAGTCGAATTGACTTAAGTCCACCCTCTCAAAATCATCGTACACGGGAATACACATTACCATATCAAATTCAAAGGCGGACGAAGCACCTCTCACCGCAGTTGCCGCAGACGGAATTCGTTGGCGGTCTGGTTCATTGCGAGGAAGCCCTCGACGGGGATATAGTCGGGAATGGAATTTCCGCAGCCGAGTGCGAAGCCGCCGAAGTCGATGTTCTCCTCGATCGTCTCGCGCACCTTGCGCGCAATGGTCTCGGGCTTCTCCATGCAGAGGACGTTCATATCGATGCCGCCCAGATTGCAGATGCGGTCGCCGTAGAGTTCAACCCAGCGGTGGAACGGCGCGATCTGGTCTTCGTTGCTGTGCTTCGCATCGATGCCCGTAGCGAGGATTTCGTCCATCACGCCGAAAATCTTGCCGCAGCAGTGGAGGATGAACGGACGGCCGCTCGCATGGACGAGATCGACGATCTGCTTGTAGCCGGGGAGAATGTTTTTCACGATGAACGCGTGCGGCAGAAGCGTCTCGTCCTTGAAGCCGAGATCGTCGCCCATGCGACACACGCAATACGGCGCGGCATAGTCCTTGAGGAAACGCGTCCAGATGGTCACATACAATTCGCGCACGCGGCGGAAAAGTTCCTCCACCATCTCGGGCTCGTCGTACATCAGGTAGCAGAGTTCCTGATAGCCAACGAGATCCTGCACCGTCTCGAAGATGCCGTAGCCGGGTCCGCCAACAGCGCGGATGTTGTCGCGCTTCAGGACCTCCTCCGCAAACAGTTCGAAGTATTCCGCTTCCTGCGCGAAATAACGGTCGGGAATCTCGTCCCACGGGTAGCGGGCGAGATCCTCGGGCGTTTTGATGCAGGGCTCGCCGTTGAAGCGCAACGCACCGCTCCCCGGACAGGCCAGCGGAATGCCCCGCTCGAAAGTGACGATGTCGTAGCCGTGGTTCTGCCAATAGTCGACGTAGAGGCGGAAGAACTTCCGCTTCGCCTCCACCGGACCATCGAGCAGTTCCACCATCGGCTCGTGAATGTCCTTCTGAATGAACCCGGCATCGATGTGATGCTCGTAAAGCGGCATCCGTTCCGGCTTCTTGTTCTGCATCGCCGTCACAAAGAAACGATAATTCGATTCCGGCACTTTAACAAACGACATCATGGTCTAGTCCTCATTTTCCCTTTTCAATTTGTCATCGGAAGAAGAGCGCGAACGACGACGGAGGAATTTCAATCGTGCACCTCCCGCTCCTGCCATTGCCATTCACCGTCTCGACACCGATTGCCGTACGCGTTTTATGACGCGCAACAGAAACCGAGGGTGAGGCGGTAAACGCCCATGGAACACCGTTGGTAAAAACGAGATAGCCCGTCGCCGGCGCAACGCCGTTCCACGCCAGCTGCGAAGATGCGATGTCGCGCGCCTCCACATGCAATCCCGTCGGCACGGACGGTACGACGTCCTGCCCTCTGAACTCGATTTCATTCGCATTGCAGTTGCCGCTGGTGGCGATATAGCGAATGGCCCGCCACGCATTCGTGTTCGCGAGCTTCGCCGTGGTCCAGGTTCTCTGCGGGGGCTCGGAAGGAATCGTATAGATCGTGGTGGGGTTCGCGAAGTCCCCGTCCGCCGTCAGCTCCTGCGCCACCTGAAAGCGCTGGCCGACCATCCGCGCCGCCCAGTCGTTCCGCGGCCAATAGCGGATTTCCTCGATCGCGCGCACGCAGACGCGTCCCACGTCGATGCCGCCCCATCCGCTCGCTTCCGGCGCATCGAAGTATGTCGACGTGTTGCCGTCGAAGAGATGTTCTTTCACATCGCCTTTCCCGCTCCACGAACCCGGCGTGCCGAGAATGTCGCCGGAATACGTGTGGCGGAATCCGCTCGCCCAGGCCTGTCCGGCCACCGTCGTTGTCGTGATCCCCGCCTTTCCATTCGCCACGATCCGATACCAGTTGGTGGTCGCATTCGCCGTGCGGTCGAGGAAAACGGACGTTCCCGTTCCGACGGTCCCCACCGGCGCATACGCCCCCGACAGCGTCACGGCACGCTCGATCGTATAGGATTCCGCATGCGGCGATACCGTCCAATAGACCAGCGGCGTCGCCCCGGATCGCGTCGTTCCCGCACACGCCACAGTTGGCACATGCGGAATCAGGTCCTCCAAATCGACAGGACGCGTCACCGTCACGAGGAGCGTCGTTTCATCCACTTTTTCACCCGCCATCGACCAGCTCACGCGGAACGCACGCATCCCCGGCGTGGCAGATGCCGGCACCCGCCATGTGAACACGCCCGCCGACGAAATCGCCGCCGCCCGTTCCGGACTCTCCTCGAGCGCATACACACCGCTCGCCGCCGCATTCGTAACGGTACAGGACAAAACGACTTGTTCCCCCGCCAGCACGTTGGTGCTCACGCCATCCGGCAGCCAGCCGCCCGTCGCAACCGGCGAGCGATTCGGCTTCCCCGGGGTCGGCACGCTTTGCGCACACCACGCGTCCGCCGTCCCGTTCGGCCAGCAGCCTTCGCTCACGTTCTTCGTCTGGGCACCGAACATGACCTGCGCGAGCCGGTCCGTGCGCGCGGGATTCCAGAGGTTCACCGCGTCGCCATTCTTACCCAGACCGAACGGCACATGGAGGACGCCGTTGGCATCAAGTCCTTCGGCCACCGTGTCATCCGCCTGCACAAGCAAATACCCGCCCGGCGCGAGACGCGTTCCCATCGGAATCGTCGTCAGATGCGAGAGGGAGTCGTCCGTCAACCAGCACCCGCCGAGATCGACTTCCTCCGTCCCCGCATTGAAGAGTTCAAACCAGTCCGGCACATCGGCATTCGCCATCACTTCGTTGACGACGATCTGCGGACGCGGCACGGGAACGAAATAGGCAAGCGCCGATGTCGCCTTTGAGAGGGTGAGCGAAATCGTGGGTTCCAGCATCGTCTCCTCGTTCACAATCCACGCGATGAAGCGCCATCCCGGTTCCGGCGTTGCCGTGAGCGTGACGGGCACTTTGGTGAAGTAGCGTCCCGTAAACGGCAATGCGAACTCGGTCTCGCCCGACCCGGAGGAAATCGAGTTCAACTGGATGCGGCCCGCACCGTTCGTGTTGACCGTGAGCGCCACAGACTCGCCGACGGAAAAATACGAGTTCAAATTCGACCGCACCTGGGCTTCGCGGTTCAAGAGAAAATTGTTGACCGTCTGGAGGTGATTCTCCCAGGTCGCAAGCGAACCCTGACGCGTCCAGCGCGCAATGTGGCGCGGCGTCTCGCCGCGAAGACGCGCCGCCGCGCGGGCGAGCCGGTTCGTCGTGCGCGCGGGCACGAGCGCGGTGTTCAGGAGGTCGGCCGTGCGGGACGCAAACCGGCGGACGAATTCGGGATTGGCGCTGAGCGCCTTGAAAAAGTCGTGCTTCTTCGCGTATGAGATCATGTCCGTCGTCACGCTTCCAGAAAGTCCAAGCGCATGGTCGGTATCGTAGGAAACGAAACGCCAGCGTCCGTCATGGGGCGGTGCGGCCGTGGACGAATAGTCCACGCGCTCGCGCCAGAAGCCCTGGTTGTTGTCCGGCCAGTCGGTGTTCACGAGATAGATGTGAAGGATGTTGTAGTCGATGAGATTGTCGATGTCGATGCGCGTCTGCACATAGGCCCATGCCGCCGCATCGCTGGCGAGATTGTGGGAGTTAAGGTAAGAACACAGTTCGGCGTAGGCGACACCGTCCCCTTCCTGCACGTCGTCGCCAGCAGAACGGCCGGTCTTGATGAAATCGAGATTTTCGGGATCGGCGCCATGCCACGTCTCGAAGAAATGCTTGGAGTAGTGATGCCGAAAATTCTGGATGCCCCAGTATTCGCCGTTCAAATAGACGACGCACGGCTCATAGCCCTGCGTATCGCACGCCACCCACCCGCGGAAGAGGGATTGTCCAAATGCATCGCGGAAGCCGGTCTGATACCAGTCGTTACCGCCGTTCCGAAGCAGGAAGCGTTTGAAATCCGTTTCCGGATCGTCACCGAACAATGGGTAGGTCACCTTCTTCTTGCCGTACTCCTTGCGGGCGTAGAACGTCATCGTCTTCTGGGCACAGGCACGCGAATAGCCGCCATGCATGCGAACGCCGAGATGCTGCGCCACCACTTCCGCGCGATTCGTCTCGAAGAGTTCGAAGGCGACCTCCCGCTCCCAGGCGTCGCCATGCTGGAAGTAGTTCGCATACGGCAGACCGATCCCGCTCACAGCTTTCCCGTATGACTTGTAGACATCGCCCGGCACCATGAGTCCGGTCGCATCCGAAAAGAAATTCGCCTCGTCCGTTTGAATCGAAACGACGCGTAACGTATGCGCGTTCGGAATCGCCCCCACGAGCCACGTGCCGAAGACATCATTCGTGCTCGCCACGCCGTTCTTGAACGCCCGCGCCCGTAGTACGTTGACGTTCGGCTGGTCCGTCTTCGGCGCCGCCCAGCCGTATTGGTCCTTGTAGGAGCCGGACGTGTAGAACTCGTAGGGATTCGTGGGGAAAAGCGCGAGACGGTTCGGACGGCTCGTGACATCACCGAAAACGAGCGGCGCCGTGTAGCGGAAACACGTCTCGCTTTCCGTGGCGACCGGCATGGACCCATCGAGCGTGTAGTAGATCTCCGCACCGTCGACAGGATAGGAAAGCGCCACCGTCACATTCGTGGACGAGAAGCCGGGCGGCACCGAAAGCGTGGGCGCGGCAGGACCCTCCAGATGGACGTCCGGCACGAGAAACGCGATTTCGCTCACGTTGCAATAGCCGTCCGCAGGACTCACATAACGCACATAGCGATAGAGTCCGGCAGAGGCCCCGAGGGAGACTTCGGTCATCACCCCCTCAGGCGGCTCCACCGTGATCTTATGGAGCGTCACCGCGCCCGAAAAGTCGCGCGCATTCGCCCCCTCGAAAACACCGCCCACCATGCGCTTCGCCCAGGAGGGACGAGGCGCGAAGCGCAGGCCCACGATCTGCTGCGGCATCCGCAGGTCAAGTCCCGTCCAGGCCCCGCTCCCCGAAGGTGCGTCAACGTATGTCGCAAGATTCCCGTCAAACGCCTTCGCGCCCACATCGCCCTTGTCGCTCCACGATCCCGCCGTTCCGATCCATGTTCCCTGAACAACAACCGTCGGCAAAGCCGTCGAAGTCTCTGCCGCACTCGGCAAAGACAACGCAAGAACGGCAAGAGCCGCCGTCCAAACGACAGCTGGAGGGAACATCATCATCCTAAGCCCTTGCGAATTATAACATATTACTGCTTAAAATCGCAACGGTCGACGACCACGCCCGTAGTGTCGTCCTGCACGAGCGGCGGACGCTCTTCCGTCGACCCCGTGTAACGAAGGCGCACGTTTTCGAAGCGGATGTCGTCCGCATGACGCACGTAGAAACCATAAGCCGGCAGCATCGTTCCGAACATCCGGTTCTCCGGATAGCTCTTCTCGCGTTCGGGGACGGGTCCCGACGAAGCCCGACGCGTACCGCCGCCCCTCACCGTGAAGTCGAGATCCCTGAGCACGATGTTGCGCGGCCGCAGGCCCGGCACGCCGGTGATGGAACTCGCAATGAAACATTCCGTCTGTTCCACGCGGATGCGCTCGATGAGGATGTTCTGCAAGCAGCTCTTCTTGCCCGGTTTCGGCGAACGGCGGCGTCCATAGCGGATGAAGAGCGGCGTCTGTACGCCCTCCTTCATCACGAGGTCGTGCACGTGGACGTTCTCCATGAATCCGCCGTCCACCACTTCCAACGCCACGCCTGCGATGCCCGTTTGCGGTCCCGTCACACCCGGAACGATCGACGGACGCCAGTTGAAGTGGCTCTTCGCACTCGGCCGTACGAGCGTGCAATGGTGGATCCGGCAGTCGGCGAACCCTGTGAGACTCGCCGTGCCGAACTTGATGAAGTTGCAGTTCGAGGCGAGCGTGCAGTTCCGCACTTCGACGTTCCGCACCACGAAGCCGGGCGTATCGCTCTTGAGGCAGATCGCATCGTCCTCCGCATCGATCACGCAGTCTTCGATAAGCACGTTCTGGGCATCGATGTCAATCCCGTCGCCATTGAAGTTGGCGTGGCTTTTGATGGTCACGCGGCGGGCGACGACGTTCGTGCAGGCCGAGAAGTAGCACGTCCAGAAGGACGGGTCGCGTAGCGTCACGCCTTCCAGTTTCACGCCGTCGCAACGCGCGAACAGACAGTCCAGCCACCGCCGGTTGTCGTTGTTGTTATGAACGGCGAAACGCCCGCGTCCATTCACCACGCCTTCGCCTGTGAGCGCCACGTTGTGCGCATCGCGGGCATTGACGATCGCGTGGTCGAGTCCCTTCACCGAACTCGGGCACAGCGCATAGTCGGTAAAGTTGGTCGACCCGATGAGCGTCGCGCCCTTTTCGAGATGGAGCGTCACGTTGTCCTTCAGGAAAATGCTCGCCACGGCGTAGTCACCCGGCGCGAGCCGCACCGTGCCGCCGCCCTTCGCCGTCGCCGCGTCGATCGCCTGCTGAATGCCCGCAGTGGCCGATTTGCCCGCAAACGATTCCGCCCGCAGCGTTGTCGTCGCAACCTCGGCGAACGCCGTCACTCCCGTGACCACTACCAAACCAATCAAACACTGTTTTTTCATTGATGACTCACCTTATTGTTTAACGGAAAAGAATCTGGCAGCCCCGCAACACACGAAGGCCCTCATCGTTCGCCACCAGCGATGCACGGTCGTTCTTCGCCCGGAACCGAACGCCCGGCTTCGCGCTCCACCGAATCAGATATTCGCCCGACGGCACACGCTTGGACGGCATCACGACATCGATCAGCGACGCGCCTGCCGCGAAGGAAAGGCTCTTCCCCACCGCGTCCACCGCAACTTGACGGTCCGTCAGGTCGATTGTCGCGCCGTTTTGCAACTCGACATTGTAGATGTAGTCCGTTATCGGCGTATAGGTACCGAACACCTGGATCGTTCCCGTGCCCGTACTCGCCTTCTCGCCGGCATAGCGCAAGGTCAGGTTACGCACCTGGATGCCCTTGTTGAGCGTGAAAAACACCCCGAGGTCAAGGTCCATCGTGCGGGAATCGTAGATATCCGGCACTTCGGGTCTGGTGGACGTATCGATCATGAACTTGCCGTCGCCTGCCACCACCATCGTACCATCCTTGTAGGTACCGCAGCCATCGAGCGTAAAATCCTTCCCGACGGCGACGTTCACGGTGAGCGTCTTACCGCCCAAATCGATCGTATAGGATTCGGCGTTCTTATTATGGCGCAGAGAACCTGCCACGTCAAACGTCGAGTTCGCGCGGAGCGTCACCGCGCCGCAGCACCAATAGCCTTTCGCCGAGCCGTTGACCAGGTCCGCACCGTGGTTTGCGAGTGTACCACCGTTAAGGATAATGTTATAATGTCCATAGTCGTAAAGACCATTGACGTCGAGCGTACCGTCCGCGTCAATGGTGATCGCATTCGAGGTCGTGTCGGGTACCCCCCAAGGTTTGTTCGCGTTGATCCCCAGCGTCGTCTTCGCCGTACCGGAAACGATTTCCAAACCATTCACGTAAGTCTGGTTGCTCTTCGCCGCCACAAAAGTACCCTCGCCCTCCTTGACGAGCTTCAAGTTGCCCAAGAGCGCAATTTTGTCGTTGGTCGCCGTAGCGCCGGCCGGCACATCGATGTGAACTTCGCCCACCATCCCGGCTTCGTTCGCATCGGTAATCGCGAACGCTTTCGGCGTTGCTCCCGTGAGGGACAAGCGCAGGACATGACCGTTGAGATCGATGTTCTCATTCCCCGTCAGAAGCGCAAGATTCAATCCGCGCCAGTCGCAGTTCGCGCCGAGCGAAGAAGGTGCGATAACCGACTTGCAGCGGAATGGCGCACCGTTCGTGCAGCTGAACGTACATCCCGCCGGCAAAATGACCCGCGTATCAAGAGTGGGAAGCGCCCCTACGAGCGTCTCGCCCAACGCGTTCAAGCACTGCCAGTTGGAAGGATCGGCAATGTCACCGTTCCCGGCATTCATCCAGGTCGCCTCGACAACGGCATTGGGATTCACCTGCATCAGCAATTGTCCGTTCGCCACGGAAAACGTCATCATCGCGTCGCCCGATGGCGTCGAACGAATGAAATCAACCGGACCATCCGGCAGATCGACGCCGGAGGAAATGAGGACATAAGGCGCATCCTGAAGCGCGGCCGCACCGCACTTGTGGACATCGACGAGAAGTGGATTCGCCGATGTCGCCCCGGCGAAGACTACCGCCGCAGGCGCGAGGCTGTCGCATTCCGTCGCCGCCACATCCACACCAAGCGTGGCACCGCCCTTCAACGTGAGCTCCTCCGTCACTGCGCAAGCGGCGATCATGTCGTTCTGCAGCGAGAACGTTCCTTCGGCAACCGTGAGGGGAATCGAAATCGTCGTGACGCCGGCAGCATTGATCACCCGGTTGCCCACCTTTTCAAGGCGCGAGAAACCGGCGAAGTCGTCCTTCATCAAATCGCCCTCATAGGCCTGAAACACTGTCCCCGTAACCGCGCACACGCAACCGGGATACAGATTATTGCCAGCCGCCTTTGCGCGGAATGTATTGTACCCGTTCACATCGTACATGCCGATCGTGCCATCGCTCTTGCGCGCGGGAACGAGTTCGCAAACCGGGGTTCCTTCCGCCGTCGTCATCAAAAAGGAATAGATCCTCAACTTGCCCTTGTCTGTCGGTGTGGAAGATCCCTGGCGCAACGCAAAGAGCGTCATCGTTTTCGCACAGTCGCCGGAGGTCTTCACCCCCGTCAGCATCTCCATCCAGTTTTCATCCCCCACCGGCTTCCACGACATCGCCGTCTTCGTGCAGTTCATGGAAATGCGCTGCTCATAGAACGCCGCATTCGATCCCGAAATCGCATTGCCGCGCAGATACCGGTATTGGCCCGTGCCACCCGCACCGCAGCGAACCGAAACTTCGTAGGCCTTTGTATTTCCTGTCTCCCGAACGGCAAACGCCGTCGCCCAGTTGGAAGCCTGAACCTTGTAGGCATAGATGTCCGTTTGGATCTCATAGCCCTCCTTCGGAATCACGCCCGTATCGATGTATTGGGTGCCGTCCGATTCGATGAAGCTCAAACGACGGTAGCCGTTGAGGGTTCCCGACTTCACGGCGAACTTGCCCTCCACCGTATCCCACAATCCCGCGTCGCCCGCCGGATTGAGGCACGGGATGTAGTCACGCCGAACCGTACCGTCCGCCGATTCGACGCGGAAGGAAAAGAGCTTGTATTTCGACTTGTCCGAATCCGCGCATGTCCCGCCATTGTTCAAGCCGAAGATATAGAGCGGAAAGACGCAGTCGCCATTCAGCGCCAACGAGTTCAGAGTCGTCTCCTCCCCTCCCCCGACAGGTTTCCACGTGAGATTCGTCCCGTTGCAGACGATTCCAACCCGTCGGTTGAAAAAGTTCGTCACCGTCGTGACGGATTCACTGCCACGACGCAGATAACGAAGCGTATAGTCGGCACCGGCGCCATTGACCTTGCCATGGACATCGAACTCAAATGCGTGGGCCGATGATCTGTCACGCGTGCCAAATGCCGCCGACCACACATTCTGACTGTGCGGCACGCACATTTCCGCCCGAATCACGTCCGTTGCCTTGGGCATGTATTCGGTGTTCACAAACTGCGTCCCCGTCGATTCCACGAACTCGATACGCGTGTAGTCCGCCGGCAGCGGATGCGCGGGCGTGTAATCATCCGCCCAGAGCGTACTTGCGAACATACTGCCAAAGGCACAGATGCCAAAGGCGATTGCCCTACAGAATTTCCGGCTCATTGTCATTTCTCCTTGTTGATGTTTTGAAAGGGTAATTCCACTTTGATCTTGAAAAGTTCCGCCGGAGCGGAAGACGGTACGCGCACAACCGTGTACACGCGCCGCTCGCCGAGATCTGGCGAATAGGTGAAACGGGGCTTGCCATCGACGCGCGCGAATGAGGTGATGCGGAAACGGTCGTTCGGGTCGGTGGGAATCGTCCCCGCCACGTAGTCCTGCCAAAGCGGAATGGACTTGCCCCAGGGCGAGGGCGTTTCGAGTATCACCTGCGCGAACTCCTCCGCGGTGGCCCATGCGAGCGACGGACGTACCGCCACCGCCGCATCGCGAATCCATTGATGAGGTACGGACGGTACCGCATTGCCTGAACCGTCAATGGTCGGCGGCGTCGCATCGCGCGTCTCGTCCCAATCCGTTACGGTGACGAGGGCAAAGTTGCGCGCAAGAGGCGCCCCTTCACCGTCATAGGCGATCAGCGAAAGACAATTCGGATCGCCTTTCGCCGCCGTCAAAGCCGTAAACGGCACGACCGCTTCCACAGTTGCATTCGTCACCGACGCCGTGCCCACATTGAGACCGTTCATGAAGAAGCCGACATCCGCCACGCGCACATCGCCGAGCGCGAATGCAAGTTTCAACGACTGTCCTTCCCGCAGCGTTCCGGCAGGAGCGTTCACGAAAGCGAGCGGCAGGGTCGCGACATCGGCCGAATACGGATGGGTGGACGGCGTTCCCGCTTCGTCCGCCACTTTCCGAAGCGAGGCCATGAGCGTGGGCACATCGCGGAACTGCCGGTCCATCCAGGCGAGACGTTTCGTCAGAAACGCTTTCAAGATCGCAATGCTACTCGTGAACGTTCCCGTTGCGCGCGGCCACTTCCGTGCATTCGCCTCCCCGGCCTCGGACAGATACGCGGCATGTTCGTCAATCTTCGCAATCATCTCCACGAACTTTGCCCGCGCCGCCGGATACGCAGTCCACAACAGCGTGCAAAACCATGGATCGTCCGCCCATTCCTTGTAAAACGAGTAGGGTGCGTTCTTGACATCGTCATTCACAAGCCACCGTTCCGGATCACGGCGCTCGAAGGCCGTTCGCTCGGGGTTGCCCATATCGTAATCGAAGTCCCACACGGGGCCGAACTTCAAGAGCTTGCCACGATCCTTGTAGGCGAATCGGCTCAACGAGCGCGCATCCCAGTTGCCGCACATTTCCATCACGAGGAAATAGCTGACCATCGAATCGACGTCGCAATACTCCGAGTAATGCCGTCCCGCAGCGGTTCCGTCAAACGATGTGCAGGCATCGAAGTAGTTCTGCAAATAGTCCTGGCACCACGTCATCATTGTCGGGTTGGACGAAAGATATTCCGGCGAGACAACCTTCGTGAGCAGTCCTTTCAAGTTACCGGAGGAGAGCGTAAACTTCGAGCGCTCGTCGTCCCGATAGTCGAACTCGAAAAGGTAGCCGCCGGAAAGATCGTCCACCGAGGGATCAACCCACGAAAAATCCTTGTCGCCCCCTTCGATGCCACGTGCCTCCGCCTCCTCTTCCCAATCGAAGATGTCAACGCGGTTTTGGGCAATGCGCAAATGTTCGCAGAAAAGATAACATCCCTGCCATTCGCCGTTGAGCACACACTCGACCCATGTCGACTTCATCCCGAGCTGTCCGATCTCGTTGGCGAAGTCATAGGCGAGCTTGTCGCGCATCTGCGTGGGATCGAGATAGTTCGCGAGAAGCACCCAATGTTTCGACTTCGGGATGCCGAACATCTTCGTCTTCTCGTCGAGTTTGATCTTCCACGGTTTCTTTGCGTAGCCTGCCGTGGAATTGCCCCGCACCTTGATCGTCATCGCTCCCTCGTAGGGGCTCTTCCATTCCTCGTTTCCCTGCGCATAAAGATGCCCGGCATGTTCTTCCCTCGGCACCATCGGGGCCTTGCCGTCGTCTGTTGAGAGATAGACGACGGGAAGCCGCGAAAAGAAGAAATCGCGTTCCGCCCAAACACCAAGGGCGTCGGTTGCCTCGCACTTGAGCCAATGCTCACGGTCGGCGACGGCGGGCGAATAGGTTGGCATGAGCGAAACGACATCCCACTTCATACGGGCCGTTCCTTCGCTTCGAAGCCACCGGAGTTCTACCGGCGGCGTGATGCCGGCAAACGACCGCACCGTCATACCCAGCGGCACGCCCACGCGCGGACGAGAAAAATCCATCTCGAGTTCCGTGCGAATCGTGCCACTTTCAAGCGAGAGCGCACCCTCGGCCGTGGGACGCACGAGCGCCTCGGCAAGAGTTGCCGTTTCGCCGTTCCGTTCGAGCGCAACCGGTCCTGCGAGACGGACGAGTTCGCCAGTGGCAGGCACTCTGCCATCCGACCAATTGGTGGCGGCATTCCACTCGCCATCCGTACCACCCACCCATTCTTTCGCCACCGATTCAACCGGCAATTCTCCCTGACGCGCCATGAACCCTGAAAACTGGCAGTCGCCTGCAATGCTCACACCCGCAATCGCCTTCATCGCCTCACGGTCGACGGGAATCCATTTCACTCCCGAAACGGCGGCAAGCTGTTCATACCCGGAATCCGTCTTCACCGCCACGCCCAAATAGGCTTCACCGCCGATTTCCTTCAGGATCACCCGTAGGTCATACCAGCCATCGGTCTCGAAGGTCAGGCCCGTCGCGCAAAGGCGCGTCCATCGCCCTGCCACGACCACCGCCACATCCAGGCCGCCCCGAGCGCCGGCAACGAAGGTGAGCAGGAATTTGCAATCCTCGACGGCACTGCCAAAATCCATCGCTTCTCCCGGACTGAACCGAATGTCAAAGGAGACCAGGTCATTCGTCGCCACCGTCTCGGGAACAAAAGTAAGGGACGGCCAAACATCGAGTCCTCCCTGGAGGGCCATCGCCGGGAATCCAGCATCCGTCGTTCGAGCCGTGACAACAGTCCCACTCGGGACTGCCGGACTTCCCCAACTCCCGCCGTACGCACCTTTGTCCGACAAGGCTTCGTCTGCCCTATAGTCTGAGAAGTCAACTCCAAACCAAGGGAGAGAACTCGCGAACATGGCGCCCAAGAGCGCTCCCGCGCTCATTTCTGTTCCTTATGGCACATTGGTACAACGAGCTGCCGATTAACGTTTAAATCAGATCAAAATCACTTGGACCACGCCACGGGTTTGCCTCCCTTCGTCACCTGTTTGACGTCGAGCTTGCCTTCGCAGACTTCAAGTACGACCTTGTCGGACGAGACAGTCGCCGTACCCCAGGCCCCGTTGAGCGACCAGAAGAAGCGTCCCGTCCGCGGGCCGAAATCAAGCGTGCCCGTGAG
>JAKSOY010000092.1 GCA_024405255.1 Kiritimatiellia bacterium | reverse complement strand
CCTCCATCGGCTCTTCGCCCCAAGTTCATTTGGATACGGGAGGATTGCCAGTGGTGGATCCGAAGGGAAATTTTCAAACTGCCTTCCGTGTCCCGCGAAGCGGGTTTCCGCGTGTTCAGTGGTGAAAAATCAGATTTGTACCGCGCAATCCACAACGGCGATTCCGCTCTCGCTGCCTCAGCAGGATTTTGGCATGAAACTTTTTGACATGCTGATTGGCAGTTCGCTTGGAGATTTGATATAATATTCCTCAAGGAATAATGTTTGTGGGAATAATCTTTGGAGCTACTGAATGAAATTTCTGGATCGAGTTTCCGAAATGGCCCGTTTGATGCGGTTGTCCGATGCGAAGACAGGGGGGCTGGTTGTCCTTTGGGGGCGGCGGCGCATTGGCAAGTCCGAACTCTTGAAGGAGTGGTGCCGCCGCGCGAATGGACTCTATACGGTGGCCGATCGCTCGTCGTCGGTGGTTCAGCGCCAAAACTTCGCTTCGGCGCTGGCGACGCATCTACCTGGATTTGATGCGGTGATCTATCCGACCTGGAGGGCTTTGTTCGACGCCCTGTCACGCGCGGCGCGTGCGTCATGTTGGCAGGGGCCGCTGGCCATCGACGAGATTCCGTATTGGATCGAGGCCGATGAAACAATTGTGTCGGTTCTGCAAAACTGGATTGACGCCGAGAAAAGAGCGGGAGGACTACTGGTGGCGATTGCCGGTTCGAGCCAGCACATGATGCAGGGACTGGTATTGGATGCGGATTCGCCGATCTACGGACGAGCGGACGAGAAACTGAAACTACGGCCGATCGGGATTCCGTATCTTCGTGAGGGACTGGGTGTCAAGTCCGCTCAAGATGCCGTGAAGGCTTATGCCGTCTGGGGTGGTGTGCCACGATATTGGGTGGCCGCCGAACGCTACCGCAACGATCTGGACTGTGCATTAGACGAACTGGTCTTGGATCCCTTGGGCGTATTCCACGAGGAACCGAACACGCTTCTTCAAAGTGAGATACCCAGCGCGATTTCGCTGAAACCGTGCTTGGACGCCATAGGACTTGGTGCCAACCGGATGAGTGAGATCGCCGGTCGTCTGGGGATTCCCGCCACAACGGTCTCCAAGCCGTTGGCGCGTCTGGTGGATCTAGGTTTCGTTAAGCGCGAGATTCCCTACGGTGAAAATGAAAAGAGTTCCAAGAAGTCCCTCTATCGGATTGCCGATCCTTTCTGCCGTTTATGGTTCAAGGTTGTTGCGCCTCGACGCAGCGTGTTCGACAGTGCGCCGGCCGTTGTGCGGAATTCTCTGTGGCGGTCGTATAGTGCGGCCTTGTATGCCGCTGAATGGGAAGAACTTGCTCGGAACCATGTAGCGGTCTCGGCGCGGCTTTCCACGCTCGCGGGAGAAGGTGGATTTTGGCTGCCGGCTGGGCGCTGGTGGAGCGGTAACTCGCCTGAACTGGATGTGGTGTCGTTCGATGGTACCGGCAGACGGGCACTTGTCGGCGAGGTCAAATGGTCCGAGAAACCCTATTCGCTGACGGAAGTGAAGCGACTGGCCGAAGATCTGCGTCGTCGGCCGATACCGTCGCATTTTCCGTCCGTCTCGGCCTATGTGCTCTTCCTCTCGGCTGTGGCGTCGGGAATGCCCAAAGTTGTCCAGGGCGTACACATTGTCACGGCAAAGGATGTCTGTTCGCAGAACTGACACGAGGATTTTAGAGGCTTCAGGCATAAGTACGGTGACACGGAGGGATTGAGGAGCCGCTTCGCGATTCCCAATCACACTTCAAAAACTAAAATCCTTAAGTTTCTTGAGTTTTCGGTAGGGCCCGCGAAGCACCTCCTCACCGCCTCCGTGTCTCCGTGTGCGCCGCAGGCCGGGGTGAGGTCAAACCACTGAACTCGCGGAAACCGGCTCCGCCGGACACGGAAGGCGATTGGAAGAAACACGTTTCACGCCTCCATCGGCTCTTCGCCCCAAGTTCATTTGGATACGGGAGGATTGCCAGTGGTAGGTCCGAAGGGAAATTTTCAAACTGCCTTCCGTGTCCCGCGAAGCGGTTTTCCGTGTGTTCAGTGGTGAAAAACCCGATACGTCCCGCGCTATCCACAATGCGATTCCGTCCCCTCCGTAGGGGCGAAATTTTTGGTATAATAGGTGCCATGGAAAAGATCACGACAGACATCTCGCTTGTCTGAATGCTTGAATGTTCGAATGGTCGAATGTTTGAATGTTTTAATGGTCGAATGGTCGAATGTTTTAATGGTTGAATGATCGAATGGTTGAATGTGAAGTGAAAATGAAACGGGGTTCTAATAGTATAACGAGTTGCTGCGCGATGGAGGATTTTGTTCTTTCGCGCATCTTCTTTGCCGGCTTGGCAAAGGTTGTACTTGTTTGGACGCTGCTCGTTGGATTGCCGTTGTTCGTTGTCGCCGACCGAAAGGATTGGTTCCGTTCTGATTTGGTTGAGGATTTTACGCGACCGAGCGAACGGATTCGGGTGACGCCTCAGAAGCAGGAGGAAATGGCCAAACGTCGCAGAGGAACGTATGCTGTTGATCTTGGGGATCATTCACCTTTCATGAGTCGACAGTTCGGGAAGGAGGTGCGCCGTTTGCTGATCGACATCGCGGGCGACAATCGTGCGAAACTGTTTTTCGAATGTGCCGACGGTGAATGCGTCAGCAGTCCGGCATTTCTTGACGGACAGATGAGCGATTTGAGTTTCCTTTGGAAATCGGCAGGACAAGGTCTCGTCGCCTGGTATGGGGTGTTGGGCGACTATCTGACGATCGCTTTTTGTCCGCCGAACCCTTCAGCCCTGTTCGTTATGAAGAGGCTGCAGAAGAAGGTCGATCCGGGGAAAGTCCGCCTCGTTTCCATCCGGGTCCGATTCTGCGATGCGTGTGAACCGAAGGATGATGTTTTCAGTATGGTTTGCGAAACGGAGGCCTCCGCTCGAATCTGTCGGAGCCGGGCGAAAAAGGACTCTCCAGCCGATAAGGATGATACGGTCGTTGCCTATTATGTCCGGGAGAATGTTCCAGGGCATTCGCGTGTCCAGGTTCAGACGGACGGGGAAAAGCCGTTGCCATTTTCGTACTTCGTGCTGGAGGCGGATGGTTGCATTTCCTTGATCTACGGGGACGGGAAATCCCGGTTCCGGAATCGTCCGAATTTCGATTACCCTTGGTGGAACGAGTTCACATGTGCGCCGTGGGGCATTTACTCGACGTTCTACGATGTACGACGCGATGAGATCGTCGCGCGTCCCTTGCCGTTTTGCTACTCGCATCAACTGGACTCCCGAATCTGCGGTCCTCGCTATTTTAGAAGTCGAGCGCCAGGTGGACAGAAGACCATTGGAGAACTTTTAGACGAAACGCTGACACGTGAATATGAACATCCTCAGGAACTGTTCAGAAAGGTGCGTTACAAGCGCCTCGCAGACACCGAAGCGAATCACGAGCTGAGAGCGAAATTGAGAAAAGCACTGAAAGATTTTCAAGACGTGCAAAAGAGAGCAAATGGCAAACAGGGATGAGAGACCTTGTCCGACAGGGGGTCGGTGAGGGCGAAATCGTTTGGAACAAAAAATGAATTTTTGTCACAAAAGACTCTTGTGGTTTGCGACAGATTTTGATAAAATGTCACTCGTTTCTAGGTCTATTAGGATGAGTACATGTCAATTCAAGGCAAATTCTTCTATCTGATCGTTGCTTCGGGCGCGCTTCTCGGTGCGTTTTCGGCTGCTGCCGCCGGCTTTGGCCTCTATGAAGGTTCGGCGCGCGGCAATGCGATGGGCGGGGCCGTGATGGGCAAGGCCCTGGATGCATCGGCCAACTATTACAACCCGGCCACGATGACGGATTTGACGGGAACGGTTGTGACGGTCGGCATGACGACGGAGCATCCGAAAGCCGACGCCCTGGTGAATGGGCGCAAGGCGCGGAAGCTCGATCCGGGCTGTTTTGTTCTGCCGCATTTCTATCTGACGCAGGAGCTGCCGCAGAACTTCTGGTTCGGTCTCGGTGTTGCGCCGGAATACGGTTTGGGAACCCACTACCATCAGAGTTGGCCGCTCGCGTGGGATACGCGTTCGACGACGATCAAGGGACTCACCGTCAATCCGAACCTTGCCTACAAGGTCACGGACGACTGGTCGGTGTCCGCCGGTTTCCGTTTGAGCTATTTCGAGTTCGAACAGTATTCGGACAAGATGGCCGTTCGCGACGGGGTCGATTATGGTACGGTGCGCGACCACCTGAAGGGTTATGACGGATTCCTCGATTGGGGCTGGCAGATTTCGACCAAGTACGACATCACCAAGAAGCTTTCAGTCGGTGTTCTCTACAAGTCGTACATCGATACGAAGGTGAAGGGGTACAACCACACGCATGTTCGGCATTACAACGATGCGGCGGTTGGACAGCAGGTTGAAAAGGGTGTCGAAGCGGCGTTGCAGAGTGCGGGTCTGGCACCGGGGATGCCGGGTTACCAGCAGTATTATGATGCCGCCTATCAGAAGAACTATCCGTCGGCTGTGGCGAATGCGCACCGCCAGGTCAAAGAAGGGGCTGCGGATGCGAACGGTTCGGCCAATGCGAGTCTGCGCCTGCCGCAGTCGCTGTCGTTGGGTCTTAACTACGATGTCACGGATGACTGGCATGTCGGCGCGGCGGCAACGTGGATCCAGTGGTCGACGTTGGATAGCCTCTATTTCGATCTGCCGGGCGACAACGACCGCGACATCCCCCTGAAGTGGAATGACACCTGGCGCTACGGGTTCGGCGTCGCCTACGATGTGACGCAGACATTCACGCTGATGGGGTCCTGGGTCTATGACATCGATCCCTGCAGCAAGTATCATTGTACCTCCATGCTGCCGCCGGGGAGCCGCCAGATTATGACCTTCGGTTTCGCCTATCGTTGGCGTCAGTTCGAATTGACGGCGAGCTACGGTCTTGTGTTCATGAACGGCGAGTCGACCTATATCCACGACGACCTGGGAACGCGTTATCGTCTTTCGACGCGTAACGGCCTTTCGCATGCGGCCGCCGTGACATTGAGCTATTTCTTCTAATCGTCAATTGTTCAGGAAAGGTAAGTCATGAAGAGTTTGATGAAGTCGTTGGTTGTTGCCGTGTGGGGATGCGGCTTGGCTTGTTCGGCGGGAATGGTTCAACCGGATTTGCTGAAGTTCAAGGACGGACGTGCCGTGGCGGCTGCCGACTGGCCGGCGCGTCGTGCCGAAGTCGCGTCGCTTGTTCTCCCGATTGAATACGGTCGTCTGCCGGCTGCGCCGAAAGACGGCGTGAACGTGATCGAGGTGTCGAAGTCGAGTGGTCTGGCCGGACGCCAGGACATCTTCTTCCGTACGCTCAAGGCTTCCTGCGACATGGACGGGAAGCCGGTTTCGTTCCTCATCAACATCTGGGGGGCACGGACGAACAAGAAGCTGCCGCTTCTGCTGGAAGGCGACGGCTGCTGGCACTGCCTCACCGATGACATCATCCTGCATGCCGTCGATCGCGGTTGGCTCGTTGCGCAGTTCAATCGCTGCGAGGTCGCGGCCGACAATAATTCGTCCGTCGAGAGCACGCTGGCGAAGTGGGCCTGGAGCTACCATCGTGCGATCGACGCCCTGCTGAAGCTCGAACCGCGCGTGGACCCCGCGTGCATCGCCATCACCGGCCACAGCCGCGGCGGCAAGACGGTGGCGTTGGCGGGTGCGACGGATGCGCGTATTGCCGCCGTTGGCGACAACTGCTCGGGACAGGGCGGTTCGGGTCCGTGCCGCAACGTGCCCCCGCGCGGCGAGACGATCAAGGCCATCGCCCGCAACTTCCCGTATTGGTTTGCGCCGGGTTGGGCTTCGTGGTCGGGGCGCGAGAACGAACTGCCGTTCGACCAGCACTTCCTGCAGGCGCTGATTGCGCCGCGCAAGCTCTTCATCCGCCATGCGGCAGGCGACCTTTGGGCGAACCCGACGGGTGCGGTGGACATCTATGAATCCTCGCGCGTCGTGTGGCAGCTGCTTGGCAAGCCCGAGAACATCCGCTACTCGGTGCGTCCGGGCGGACACGCCCACACGCTGGAAGACTTCTCGCTGTTCATGGATTTCGTCGAGGGCAAGAAGCCCGCGCCCCGTGTGCGCGAATTCACCTGCCATGCCGGTGCGATGGGAACGAAGGACAATACGATGGAGTCGATCAAGACATTGGCGGCGACAAAGATGGACTGGGTCGAAATCGACGTCTCGTTCCGTCCGAGCGGTCTGCCGGTGATCATCCACAAGACGAATCCGACGGAAACGGAAGGTACGCCGCTCGCCGAGGTGCTCGCCGTGCTGAGCGCGGCGGGCAAGAAGATCAACTTCGATCTCAAGCGGATGGATGTGGAACTGCTGAAGAAGCTTCCGCCGATGATGGCGGCTGCGGGCATTACGCCGAATCGCATGGTCTTCTCGGGTGTCAATGACAAGACGATTCCGAATGTGCGCAAGGCGTGCAAGGGGTATCCGTATTTCTTCAACTGTACGCCGCCGAAGGAACCCGGACCGGCCATGGATGCGCTGATCGACCAGATCGCCGCTTCGGGCGCCCTCGGGGCGAATCCGAACTGGCGTTCGGTTACGCGTACGTTCGCCGACAAGCTGCATGCGCGCGGACTTTTCCTGACGGTGTGGACGGCCAACTCGCCAGAGACGTTCAAGGCGTGCGAAGAGCTTGACCCTGACTATCTCACCACCCGCTGGGTGCCGGAGAACCGCCGTTGACCGATAGCGAGGGTCGATGTCCCTGCGGTTCAAAGTCAGTTGTCTTTTGATCGGACTTCTCGTCTCTGCGGGATGCCTGATGTCCTCGGTGCCGACAGAACGTTCGGCACCGATTGCCGTCTCGCTGAAGGGGACGCAACTGGAAACGACGGCACTTGTCGAGGCGTTGATGTCCGAAACGGGCACGCGCATCGAGGCGGTCAACGCAACGTACAAGAACGATGCCTTTCAGGCGCAGTGCGTGTTGAAGAGCGACGGTGAAAAGCTGACGGTTGTCTTTCTTGCGCCGCAGATGCGGCTTGTGACGATCACGGTGACGAAACCTCATGCGATCCGGTGCGAGAAGGCCCCGCAGATCCCGCGCCTCTTCGAACCGGAATATGCGCTGGTCGATCTGGCGTTCATCAATCTGCCGTTGGCGAAGCTGCAGGCGGCGGTGGCGCCGACTTTGAAGGTCGAGGAAACGGACGGTGTGCGGTGCATTCGTCGTGCATCGGATGGTCTTGTCGTGGCGGAGCTACGTACGACGGCTGCTGGCGAACGGCAGTATCGCCAGTTGGCCTTCGGTTATGAATATCAGTTGAAGGAAGTGATGCCATGAGTGAAGCGGATGTGGCCGATATCCGGTCCTTTCTCGTCAAGGATCTAGTCTTCAATCCGACGTTTCGGACGTATTGCGAAGAGAATCGCTGCGGTCGCTATGGAAACGATCCAATGTGTCCGCCCGCGTGCGGTACGGTTGCGGAGATGCAGGCGCGGGCAAGTGCCTACACGCACGGCATCGTCTATCGCACGCACTTGGCGCGTGAGGCGCACAACCGCCAGTACGCGGCGTGGCTCGCGGCGGAGATCGCGGCGGGACGTCTGCCGGCGGAAGGTCTGACGATGTCGACGGGCCCCACGGCCACGGCGTCGTGCATCTCGGCGTATTGCGCGGATGCGACGGCGCTGATGAAAACAGTCGGGCTGCCTTTTTCGTGGCAGCCCGGCGAAGAATCATGCATTAACGTCTATCTTTACTGAGCGCGTTCTAGCGAACGGCGGAAGTAGGCGATCGTCTTGGCGAGACCTTCGCGCAGCGGCACCTTCGGTTCCCAGCCGAGAAGTTCCTTGGCGAGCGTGATGTCGGGCTTGCGGCGCTTCGGGTCGTCCTTCGGCATGGGACCGTAGACGAGCTTCGAAGTCGAATCCGGCAGCTGGCGAAGCGTTTCTTCGGCGAGCTGCTTGATCGTGTACTCGCCCGGATTGCCCGTGTTGATGACTGCGGCGCCTAGGTGGTGCTTCGCGACAAAGGCGTCGATCGTTTCACGATCCAGCGACATATACTTGCGGAAGGCCTCGATCAGGTCGTCGCAGTACTGGAACGAACGCGTCTGCAGTCCATCGCCGAAAAGGGTGATGTCCTGGTTCTGGAGCGCCTGCATGATGAAATTCGAAATCACGCGGCCGTCTTTCGGGTGCATGTTGGGTCCGTATGTGTTGAAGATACGCACCATGCGCACATCGACGCCGTACTCGCGACGGTAGTCCGCGCACAGCGTTTCGGCGCAGCGCTTGCCCTCGTCGTAGCACGAGCGGATGCCGATCGTGTTGACATTGCCCCAATAGGTTTCGACCTGCGGGTGGACGAGCGGATCGCCGTAGATCTCGGAGGTCGACGTATGCAGCACGCGCGCTTTCGTCTTGAGGGCGAGATCGAGCACGTTCATCATTCCGAGCACCGAACTCTTCGTCGTTTCGACCGGATTCTTCTGGTAGTGGATCGGCGACGCAGGGCACGCGAGATTGTAGATCTCGTCGAACTGTCCCCAGAAGGGCTGTGTCACGTCATGCAGCACGAAGGAGAATTTCGGGTTGCCGAAGAGATCGTAGATGTTGGCCTTTGTGCCAGTGAAAAGATTGTCCAGTGCCGTGACCTCGTAGCCGTCCGCGAGGAGGCGGCGGCAGAGGTGAGAGCCGAGAAAACCGGCCGCGCCGGTGACAAGGGCCTTTTTCGAGAGAAGCATCGTAATTTTTTCCTTTCAGATGTCTTTATTATACCACAACTCGGTGATGTGTGGTATACTATCACCATTACCAACCAAGAAAGGTTTTAGGCAACATGACAATTAAGACTTCTGCGGCGCTTCTGCTTGCCGCGTCCTGTGTTTGGGCCGTTTCGGCCGATACGCTCGTTCTCAAGAGCGGGTCCCGTCTCGAGGGCGAGGTCATCCGCATCACCGGTGGCGAAATCACCTTCAAGAACGACGAACTCGGCGAGCTCAAGATCAAGGAAGAGAAGGTTACGTCGATTCAGACGAAGGAGTCCGCGACGGTTCAGTTCAACGACAAGTCCCTCAAGGAGGGTGTCGTGGCGAAGCAGAACGGTGCCTATACGCTTGGCGGCAAGCCCCTCGACATGAAGCAGGTCAAGGCCGTCAATCCCGAGGCCGAAGCGTGGCACGGTTCGGCGAATGCGTCTGCGGCGATGGCGCGCGGTAACACCCGCAGCGAGAAGGTCGCGGTGGTCGCCGATGTGAACCGCCGCTGGGAGAAGGATCGTCTGACGGGCAATGGCGGCTACTACTTCGAGCAGACCGGTACGGACCGTAACAACAAGAAGAAGACGGACGACCGTATCGAGCTCGCCGCGCAGTACGACCACTTCTGGGTGACGAAGGTCTATTCCTACCTGAACGGCAAGTACGAGCGTGACGGCATCAACAACCTGATGTATCGCTACCGCGTCGGTCCCGGTTTCGGTTACCAGTGGCTGGAAGGCTATCAGCACGATGCCACCGGCAAGTGGGGCTTCAACCAGGAAGCCGGTCTGACGTACATCAAGGAGAAGTACGAGCATCAGGCGGATGACGACCGTTGCGCGTTCCGCTATGCCCATCACCTCACGTGGGCGCCGAAGTGGGCTGACAAGCTTGCGTTCACCCACAACCTCGAATATCTGCCGGATACGGGCGATTGGGCGAACAGCTATCTGCTTGATACGGATACGGGCTTCACCTATGACCTCTCGAAGGCGTGGCAGCTCATGGGTAAGTTCGAGTGGGACTACAACTCCAACCCGGGTCTTCACACGAAGAAGAGCGACTTCCGTTATATGCTCGGCCTCGGCTACAAGTGGTAATCACCTGCAGTTGAAGGTTTGACACGTACGCGTGGAACGAATCCTGTTCGTTCTTCGCGTGCAAGTCGAAGAAAGTGTTGGGTCGGGAGATCGTCTCATTTCCGCCTAACACTTTCTTGCTACAATAAGCCCCATGAAAATTGCCATCTGCTATCCGCCGCTGCCAAGCGATAAAGGCGTGCCGCTTCTTTCACAGAATCGGCAGTTCCAATGGTTTTCACGTCCGACCTACATCTTCCCCGTTGTGCCCGCAACGGCGGCCACGATGCTGAAGCTGGCCGGCCACGATGTCGCCTGGCTGGACGGCATCGCCGAAGAGTGGACGCCGGAGACATTCAACGCGCAGCTCGCGGCGTTCGCGCCCGATGTCATCGTGATGGAAACGAAGACGCCGGTCGTCAAACGCCACTGGCAATGGATTGACGATTTCAAAAACGGACGTCTGGCCGGTCTCGACGGTGTACAGGCGAAGGTCGTGCTGGTCGGCGACCATGTGACGGCGCTACCGGATGAATCAATGGAGAAGTGTCCTGTCGACTACATCCTCACGGGCGGCGACTGGGACTTCCTTCTGAAGAACCTTGTCGAAAGCGATTTCGATCCGTCCCGTTTCGAATCCGGTATTTGGTACCGCGGCGGCAATACGGGACGCTTCAAGCTCGACCACGATCTGAAGACGACGCCGTGGATCGACCGCGATCTCTGCCACTGGAAGCTCTATGCCTACAAGAACGGCAACTTCCGCAAGACGCCCGGCACCTACTTGATGTCGGGACGCGACTGCTGGCACGCGAAATGCACGTTCTGCAGCTGGACGACCCTCTACCCAACCTATCGCACGCGCGATCCGATTGACGTCGTGAACGAAATCGGCGATCTCATCACGCGCTACGGCGTGAAGGAGATCATGGATGATTCGGGTTCCTTCCCTGTGGGCGAGTGGATGCGCACGTTCTGCCACGAGATCATCAGGCGCGGCTATCAGAAGAAGCTGCGCATCGACTGCAATATGCGCTTCGGGCGCCTCACGTTCGACGACTACAAGCTGATGCGCGCCGCCGGATTCCGTCTCGTTCTGTTCGGCGTTGAGTCGGCGAACCAGGAAACGCTTGACCGCTTCGTCAAGGCGTTGAAAGTCGAGGATGTGGAAAAGGGCGCCGCATGGGCCCACAAGGCCGGACTCGACGTGCATCTCACGTTCATGTTCGGACACGCCTGGGAAGGTCCGCAGGAAATCGAGAACACCGTGTGCCTTGCGCGCCGGATGCTGGCGAAGGGCTGGGCGTCGACCCTGCAGTGCACGATGACGATTCCCTATCCCGGTACGCCGCTGTTCCGCGACCTGCAGGCGGCCGACGGTTTGACAACGCTCGATTGGAACGAGTACGATATGCGCCGCCAGATCACCAAGACGCCGAAAGTCTCCGAAGCGGAAATCAAGGCCGCCGTGCGCCGCGTCTATTCGGGATTCTTCCAGCCCGAAGCGCTCGTGCGTCGTCTCTTCTCGTTCCGTACGCTTTTTGATTTCGGTTTCTACTATCGGGGCCTCCGTTCGATTCTCGGCCACCTGCTCGACTTCAAGGGAGGCCGATGAGCGAGTCGGAGAACATCATTTCGGTTGAGCATCTCGATGCCGGCTATCCCGGCGTGCGGGTGCTGCAGAATGTGAACTTCGACATCGCGAAGGGCGAAGTGTTCGCCCTCCTGGGCGGGTCGGGGTGCGGGAAGTCCACGATGATGAAGCATTTGATTGGACTCAACCCCGCGCTAGCCGGCAAGATCACGATCGACGGCCTTGTGATGAACGAGGTGAACCGTCCGCAGATCCTTCGTCGCATCGGCGTGATGTACCAGAGCGGTGCGCTCTTTGGCTCGATGAGCGTACTGGAAAACGTGATGCTGCCGCTCGAAGAGTTCACGCGCCTGCCGTTTCAACTGCGTCGCACGCTTGCGCTGATGCAGCTCGAACTTGTCGGACTCAAAGAAGCGGCGGATAAAATGCCGGCCGATCTCTCGGGCGGTATGAAGAAGCGCGCCGCCATTGCGCGTGCGATGGCACTGGAGCCCGCCATCCTCTTTCTGGACGAACCGAGCGCGGGACTCGATCCGCTGACTTCGTCCGCGCTGGACGATCTGATCCTGCGTCTGCGCGACACGCGCGGTGTGACGTTCGTGGTGGTGACGCACGAACTGCCCAGTATTTTCAAAATCGCCGACCGCTGCGCCATGTTCGATCGCGCACGGCATGCGATGGTCGCGCTCGGCAAGCCTGCCGAGTTGCGCGAGAGTTCCGCGGACCCGTTCGTCCGCCGTTTCTTCAACCGTGGAGGAGATTGACATGTCCGATTCCGCTCAGGCGAGCTATGCTAAAATCGGTTTTTTCATTCTCGTGGGACTGGCTTTGATCGCCGGGACGCTGATCTATCTCGGCGGCATGGGATCCAAGCAGCACGAGTTCATCGGCGAAACCTTCTTTTCCGACCCCGTCTCGGGTCTTGACATCGGCAGCGCGGTGAACTTCCGCGGCGTGCGCGTTGGTTCGGTTCGACGCATTTCGTTCATCGGCGCTGAATACGGTGACGGGGCGAATCAGGAGGACCGCAAGAACATCTATGTGGAGATGGCGTTCGATACGCGTCTGTTCAACATCAACGCCCAGCGCAAGCCGCGCCAGGTGCTCGAAGATATGATTCATCATGGATTGCACGCGACGGTGTCCGCATCAGGCGTGACGGGACTTTCCCGCATCGAGCTCAACTTCCCGAAGGGCGAGCTGGAAGAGGAAAAGCCGTCGTGGCGTCCGGATCATCCGCTCATTCCGCCGGCACCGTCGATTCTGCAGAGCGCGGAAGATTCGGCGAAGCAGATCCTGAACCAGCTCAACAAGATGGATTTCTGCGCGGCCTACAGTAATCTGCTCTCCATTGCGCGCAGCGCCAATACGTCCTTGGAGAATTTCAATGCGGTGCTGACGGCGGAACAAGGCGGCATTTCCGAAATCGTCCAGAATGTGCGCGATGCGTCGAATTCCCTGCGTGATTTCGCGGACCAGATCCGCTCGAATCCGTCGTCCATCCTGCGGTCCTATACACCTGGCGAGCTGCCGGAGACGAAGCGATGAAAAAAACGACAAAGAAGGTCGCCGCGCCGACAGTCGGACTGGTCTCCCTCGGATGCGCGAAGAATGCCGTCGACTTGCAGGTGATGGCGGGCCATTTGCTCGATGCGGGGTTTGAACTTGCGCCGGGGGCCGATGCCGCCGATGTGATTCTCGTCAACACGTGCGCCTTCATCGAACCCGCACGGGAAGAGGCGACGATGGAAATCTTTCGCGCGTGCGAACTGAAGGCGAAGGGCGCGTGTCGCGCGGTGGTGGTGTCTGGTTGCTTCCCCCAGCGCTATGGCGACAAACTGATCGATCTCTTCCCGGCGGTCGACGCCTGGGTGGGAATCGATTCGCTCGACCGCATTGCGGCGATTGTCCAGCAGGCGCTCGCGACTACGGATGAGATCGTCTACGATGTGCAGGCGGCGATGCCGTGTCGCGTGTTCAATCCGCCCGTGCCTGAACTGCGCTTCACCGGACCGGCCTTTGCCTACTTGAAGATCGCGGAAGGGTGCGCGCACGCCTGTGCGTATTGCGCGATTCCGGGAATCCGCGGCAAGTATCGGTCGCGTCCCGTGAAGGCGATCGTCGACGAGGCCAAGGCGCTTTTGGCGTCCGGCGTGAAGGAACTCAACATCATTGCGCAGGACCCGATGCTCTACGGTGTCGACCTCAAGTCGAAGGTCAATCTGGTGACGTTGCTGAAGAAACTCGACAAGCTCGAGGGCGACTTCTGGATTCGCGTGCTTTACTCGTATCCGAGCGAGATTACGGACGACTATCTGGCGTGGCTCAACACGTCCCCGCATGCCGTCAAGTATGTGGACGTGCCGCTGCAGCACACCGATCCCGCGATTTTGAAGGCGATGCGGCGCGGAACCGCCGTGAAGGCGACGCTTGAAGCTGCGACGCGCCTCAGGGCTGCCGTACCGGGTGTTACGCTGCGCACGACGGTGATGACGGGCTTCCCGGGCGAGACGCCCGACAGCTTTGCGCAGCTTCTTGCAGATGTCAAGCAGATGAAATTCGACCATCTCGGCGCCTTCGCGTTTTCGCCGGAAGAGGGGACGGCCGCCGCAAAGCTGCCGGACTGTCCCCCGCAGAAGGAAGCGGAACGGCGCCAAAAGAAGGTGATGATGGCGCAGCGGCGCGTGTGGGACGCCAAGGCGAAGTCTTTCGTCGGCCAGACGCAGCGCGCGCTCGTCGTCGAAGACGGAGTGGCGCGTCTGGCGAGCCAGGCGCCCGAAGTCGACGGTGTCGTCTTCCTCGTCCCGAAAAAACGTCAACGCCTGCCGCCCGTCGGAACCTTTGTCGAGGTGACGATCACGGCGGTTCGCGAATATGATTTCGAGGCGACCTTCGTGACGATTTAGGACCGTCAATTCGAAAAGTTGGATCAACCGCAAGTGGAGGAGTTGTCATGAAACGTCGAACATTCATTCAGTCATTGGCGGGCGTACCGCTGTTTCTCTCATCCTCCGCGTGGGCGAATCCGCCTTCGCGCCTGCCGATGGTCGGCGTGATCGGCTGTGGACGCCGTCTCTACCAGACGATCGACGCCTTTTGGAGTCGGGAGCTGCGCATCGTCGCGGCCAGCGATTGCGACCGTACGCGTCTCGCGCATGCGCAAAAGCGGATTGACGCCTTTTACAAGGCACATCCGGAACTGAATTTCAAGACGCCGTGCCGCGGTTACCGGGACTTCCGCGAACTGCTCGCGAATCCTGCAATTGACGCCGTGTTCATTGCCACGCCTGAACATTGGCATGCGACGATGTCCATCCTCGCGATGCGTGCAGGCAAGGACGTCTATTGCGAAAAGCCCCTCACGTATTCGATTGCCGAGGCGAAGGCTCTGATGCGGACGGAACGCGAGACGGGACGCATCCTCATCTGCGGCTCGCAGCAGCGCTCGATGCTCGAATTCCAGACCGCCGTCGACCTCGTGCGTCACGGGGTGATTGGACGCATCTCGGAGGTCTATTGCGGATTCGGCGGACCTTCCTGGCCGCACCGCACGTGGTTCAATCCGGCGAACGCAGCACAGGAAGGGCGTCCGAACCCCGATGTCGACTTCGATCTGTGGTGCGGTCCGGCGCCGCTGGTGCCGTATTCGGATGAACTGTCGCCGCGCGGGGTTCACGTACGCTATCCTCCCTTTGGCAAGTACGACGACTGGTTCGGAACGGGCGGCATCGGCGACTGGGGATCGCATCATCTCGACATCGCGCAGTGGGCGCTCGGACAGGATGCCGGCGGCCCCATCCGTGCATGTGTGTCGACGGCTGCGCGCAGTGCCGATCCGCTCTTGGGGCGCCGTCGCCAAGTCGGTGCGCAGCTCGTCTTTGCGGATGGCGTGCGCATTACGCACTTCACGGAGAAGACGGGCGGCTGGTTTGTGAACGGTGGCCTTTGGTTCTTTGGCTCGGATGGCGTCTTGTTCGTGAATCGCGGGCGTTTCCGTCTGTGGACCGGTGCGGAAGTGAAGGCGCTACCTGAAATCGTGTCGCGTTTTGACGACCTTGCGGCGGGGAGGGGAGAAATCTTCAAGCGTGGACTTGTCGAGAGGGTCGTCCCGGGGAAAACCTCGTTCGCGGCGCGCGTCCTTTCGGCGCGCAAGCAGTTGCTCGTCGGGAAGACGGACCTCATTCCGTACAATCGTGCGGGCCATGTGCAGAACTTCCTCGATTCGATCGCGACGCGGAAGCGTCCCATCACGGATGCCGCGATCGGCGGACGCTCGAGCATCCTCTGCCAGCTCGTCAACGCAACCTATTTGCACGAGAAGACGCTCGACTGGGACCCCGTGAAGATGGACTTCGCCGCCGGGTCGCAAGGAACGCCCGAAATGCTCGCCCGCCGGATCCCGCGCGCCCCGTGGCGAGTCTACGAATG
>JAKSOY010000091.1 GCA_024405255.1 Kiritimatiellia bacterium | reverse complement strand
AAATGAGAATTTGATAAAATCACAATAGACAAAATTTAAGCTGTTGTGATATAATATGCGCATCAACAGCTTAAATTTAATCCGTTATGATTATTGGTACAAAGGAAGAAGTGTTGAAACGAATTGGCGAGGCGCTTAAAGCGCGTCGTCTTCGGCGTAATATTCCGCAGCAGGTACTGGCGGAACGAAGTGGTGTGTCTTTGACCTCGTTGAAACGCTTGGAGGGGGGCTTGGGGGTGACCTTGGAAACCTTTGTTCAAGTCTGCCGTACATTGGGGGTGGATGGCTGGGTCGCCGATATCGAACCACAGGACGAGGTGAGTCCGATTGTCTATGCCGATGCCTTGAAAAAGGCGGTTGCGAAGAAACGGAGGCGCGCACATGTATAATCCGGTCAAGGTGATTGAAGTTTTCATCTGGGGGCGTCGTGTCGGGGCGCTCATGCACGACTACGATCAGTATTCGGTATTTGAATACGATCCTGAATTTCGCAAGTCGGGTATAGAACTGGCGCCGTTCATGATGCCGCTGAGTCAATCGGTCTACCATACGGAGGAGTTCCGGCTTCCGCGGACGATGTTCGCGGGGTTGCCGGGGATGATTGCGGATTCTCTTCCCGACGCCTTTGGTAATCTGCTTGTTCGAAAATATATGGAAAGCGAACAGATCGACCTGCGTCAGATCACACCGCTCGACCGATTGGCGTATGTGGGGGCGCGGGGTATGGGGGCGTTGACGTTCAAGCCGGCGCTTCGGGATGACGATGTTGTCCCGTCCGCCATCGACATGCGAGATCTCGTTGATCAATCCCGTCTTGCATTGAATGGACGCCTTGGCGAAATGAAGGGGGCGGACGCTCTTCGTGAAATCATCCGCGTTGGTACATCTGCCGGGGGAGCCCAGGCGAAGGCGGTGGTGGGGTGGAATCGTCAAACGGGACAGTTCATCGCGGGAGCAGGCGATCTTCCCGAAGGGTTTGAACATTGGCTCATCAAGTTTACGCCCAAGGGCCTTGAAGAGGCTGGCGAAAAAGAGTTCCATATCTATGAAATGGCTCAGAGGGCGGGTATCGTTATGAGCGAATGCCGTCTTTTCGAGCTGGATGGCGTGAAACATTTCATGACCAGACGATTCGATCGTGACGGGAATCTTCGGCACCATTTGCAGACCTTGTGCGCCTTGCAGCATGTGGGGCATCCTTCGCCTCGCGAGGTGAAGCGTTATGAACTGCTTTTCCGTACGGCAGTTGATTTGGGGCTTGGATATGGGGCGCTTGAACAGCTCTTTCGGCGGATGGTGTTCAACGTTCTCATTGAGGAAGTGGACGACCACACGAAGAACTTCTCGTTCCTCATGCGCAATCCGGCTTCGCCGCAGTCCGCCTCCGCCGGTGCGAGTGGATGGGAACTGGCGCCGGCCTATGACCTCACGGGGTATCACTTTTCGGTGGCGGACAAGGATTTCGAGGCGTGGTCGAATCCACATGTTCTTTCCGTCAACGGCAAAACGGGGAACATCACGGATGCCGACTTGCTGCTCGTCGCCGAACGTTTCGGCATCGGCACCGCCAAACGCGTCCTCGCCGAGATCAAAGAAGTGGTGGCGAAGGAAGGGTAATCGACTTTCAACCTGACGTCTAACTGTATTTTAACCTAATCTCTAGTTGACTTTTAATCTGATATTGTGGTAAACTGTCCGGTGAAAGGTTCTGACTATGATTGAAAGGTGGCAGGAAGGCGAATTACGAAGCGCACTCGGTGTACGTCGCGGGGTACACCTTACGGGGGCTCGGCAGAGTGGCAAAAGTACGCTTGCAGAATATGTCGCTTCGGGGATGCGAATTCTGAATTTGGATGAAGCGGCATTTCTGAAAGCCGCCAAAGACGATCCGCAGAGTTTTGTTGAACGGCCGGATGGGAAGCCTTTGATGATTGACGAAATCCAGAAGGCTCCAGAGTTGTTGGAGGCGATCAAGATCAAGGTCGATCATGACAATACCCCAGGTCAATATCTGATCACCGGCAGTTCCAACCTTCGGTTCGTCAAGGCGGTTAAGGATTCCTTGGCTGGTCGGTTGGGATGGGTTCGTTTACGTACGCTGGCGTTAGGCGAATTGATGGGGGGGAATGGGGATTTCCTCAAAAGGGCCTTTGTACGAGAATTCCCTTCCGTGTGCCCCAATCTGGGAAAGCGTGAAGTCATCCATCGCGCCTTCTGCGGAGGGTATCCAGAACCAATTGATTTTCCATTGCGTTCGCGTAAGGCGTGGTATGCCGAGTATCTTGATGATCTTCTGACGAAGGACATTCAATCGGTGACGGAAATCAGGAAGCTTGACGCTCTGCGAAAGGTTGCGAATTGGCTTCTGGCCTATTCTTCCAAGTTCTTTGAAATCAAGGATCTTTGTGCGGCGTCTGGGCTTGGCAAAGAAACGGTTGATAATTACCTTTCCGCGCTCAAGACTATTTATATCTTTGACGAGTTGAAACCATGGGCAACGCGTGATTATGCGAAAATCGGCAAACGCTCGAAGTATTTTGCCGCCGATCCTGGTTTGGTGGCGAATCTTTTGGGATGGACCGAGGAAGGCGTCTACTACGATCAGGATTCCTGTGGCAAGTTGATTGAGACGTGGGTCTATCATGAGTTGTCTTCTTTGGCGGATCGGGATCTTGGATATGAGGTCACCCAATATCGTGATTCCGATAAGCGGGAAATCGATTTCATGGTGGAGGACTCGACTGGCTCTCTTTTGGGAATTGAGGTCAAAGCGGGTACCGTGTCATCGGATGACTTTAAACACCTAAGGTGGTTCGAAGCGAATCTTGCCAAGGGGCCTTTTACGGGAATCGTGCTCTACTCAGGGGCGAACACGTTACGTTTTGGTGAAGGGTTCTATGCCGTTCCGTTGGCTGCCTTGGGGATTTGATGGAAGAAAAAGGACGCGAAGGTCTTCAAACGTTGAATGGTGAATGTACTTGTCTGACAGGAAAAAGATCATGAAAGTGACGAGAAAAGAGTTTTTGGGCGGGGCGGCCGCATGGACGGTTGCCGGGGGAAGTTCCGTTTTGGCGGCGGCGGCGAAGGGACCGATTCGGGGAACGGTTCGTTTGGCTGACGGGTGGGGACTTAAGGACGTCGTCGTTTCGGACGGCCTTGTTTCGGTGAAGACGGATGGCGAGGGCCGCTTTACGCTTCCGGTTGCGCACGATTACGCGCGGTTCGTTTTCGTTTCGATGCCGTCCGGCCACTGGTTCCCCACGGGCGCCTATTGGCAGCGGCTCGTTCCCGGCAAGACCGAAGGCTACGATTTCGTTCTTGAAAAACGCAAGGAGACGAACGCACAGGGCGGCCATCGGTTCATCCATTTTTCCGATTCGGAAATCAGCGGCGTCGATGCGGTGGAGGAGCGGTGGCGGGATGAGCTGAAGTCCTTTGCCGCCGCCGAGGACGCGGCGTTCATCGTGCATACGGGCGACATCTGCTATCGCGCGGGACTCGTCAGCCACATCAAGTTGATGAACACCGCGAACATGGGGCGTCCCGTCTTCTACACGATCGGCAACCACGACCACATCCCCGGAGGACCCTTCGGCGAGTACCTGTTCGAGGAACTCTACGGGCCGACCTATTTCTCGTTCAACGCCGGCGGCGTGCATTACATCGTGACGCCGATGGGGTGGGGCGATGTGCGGCCGAACCATTCCGTCGCGCGCGTGGCGGCCTGGCTGAAGAACGACCTTGCGCTCGTGCCCCGCGGTACGCCGATCATCGGCTTTAACCATGATCTCGTCTCGGGCAACGCGCAGTTGAACTACGGCGGCGTCGATCTCGTGGCGGCCAACTTGAAGGCCTGGTGCTATGGACACTGGCACATCGATTTCGTGCGCCGGCAGGGAACGTGGCTCTCGATTGGCACGGCCTTGCCGAACAAGGGCGGCATCGACCAGTCGCCGGCCGGTTGGCGGCTCGTCCATGTCGACGCGAAGGGCGAGGTGACGAGCGAAAAGCGCGCGAGCGGCGTGGAGGGTTCGCTTGAGCTGGTGGCAGCGACCCGATCGCGCCTCGCGGTGAACGCCTATCGTTCGAAGGGGCGCACGCTCGGCGTCGATTACGTCGTGAGCCGGAATGGACAGGAACTCGCGCGCGGTTCGATGCGGCGGCGCACCGACTGGGCCTGGGAGGCGAACGAGCCGAATCTCCCGAAAGACGCGAAGGTCGCCCTCACGGCGCGTTTCGCGGATGGCAGCGTGCGCACGGCAACGAGCGACGTTGCGGACGAACGGCTCGTCGCGAGCGTGAATGTGGGCGGCAATCTCTTTTGGTGTCCGCCGATCGCGTCGGGGGACATCGTGTATGCGGGCATCGACGACGAAGGCGGGACGGGGAATTCCGGTGTGGTCGCCTATGCGGCGGACCTGTCGCGCGAACTCTGGCGCTTCAAGAGCGTCAATGTTGTGCGCAATGCCATCGCCTGCACGGCGGATACACTCTTCGCGCAGGACCTCGAAGGAAACCTCTCCGCACTCGACGCCAGGACGGGTGCGGTGCGCTGGCAGAAGCGTCTCTCGTATGGAAACGGGGTTGGTCTTTCCGCCCTCTGCCAGGGGCTTGCGGCGCAGGATGGCGTCGTCTACGCCGGCGAAGGACGGAGCCTCACGGCCATTCGCGCGGACGGAACCGTGCTCTGGTCGAATGGCGGATATGGCCCGGGAGAAGGGCAGAACGGTGCGCTCGCGGTCGGCGGCGGCGTTGTCATCGGCGGCTGCAACTGGAACGGCCTCTATGGCAACGACCAGGCGAACGGCAAGCTCCTCTGGTCTTTGAAGTCCGCACCGTGGCGCTTCCGCGCCGCCACCGCGCGGATTGTCGGCGCGCAGACGTATGCAGTGGCGCAGAAAACCGTGGCGATCTTGGAAACGAAGACCGGAAAGATCGTTCGCGAGCGCGATCTGCCGTCCAAGACAAAGGCGGGGCTCGGTCCGATGGACGTGGCCACAACGCCGCTCGTCACGGACCGGCTGGTGATATTCGGCACGGTCGGGCATGGACTTGTCGCGCTGGACCGCGAAACGCTGGAAGACGTGTGGACCGTGCCGGTGGGAACGGCGCTGGCCTACACGCCGGAATACCTCTCGGCGCCCATGTCGATCGTCTCCGTGGCGCCGGTGATGGCGGGCGGAGAGATCTGGTTCGGCGCTTCGGACGGTGTTGTACGCGCGGTCGATCCCGCGACGGGAAAGGTCGTCTACCGGCACGCGCTCGGCGCGCCGATCCTTTCGGCTGCCGCCGTCGGTAGGGGACTTGTCTATGTTGCGGATTACGGCGGGAACTTGACGGCCTTCAAGCTGAAGAGTTGATTGAATCCGTTCTACGACAAGGCCGTTGCCGACCCCAAAAATCGTGGTGGTGTTGACAAGGGGGCCGTCGAAAGTTTATAATGTCTACCATCTGCGGAACGGGTTGTTCCGGGGATGAGTGAAAACGGAAATGGAGAGCACGATGAAAAGTTGGTTGAGGACTGTCGGACGCCGACTGCTGGTTGCGGCGGTGTGTCTGGGTGGTGTGCTGTTGGTGCGGGCTGAATTGCCGGCCGGCTATACGGCACTTGAGTGGGTGGCTGCGTCGGGTACGCAATGGGTCAATACGGGCTATGCCCCCGCGCGCGACGACAAGGTCACATGCGATGTGGAAATCCTGCCGACGGACCAGGCGGACTATGCGCGGCTCTTCGGCGCGACGGATGGCGGCAATACCCGCAACTGCTATGCGGTGCTGGTGGCGTCCAACGCGCGCAATACGCCCTATCTCTTCTACCAGCGCGGCGCGGCGGAGGGAATGGCCGTGCCGGCGGAAGACGCCGCAGCGGTGGCGGGGCATCGCGCGACCATCGTCTGCAGCCTTGAGACGATGACATGGACGGTGGCGGGCGAAACAAAGTCGATTACGCTGACGACGCCTTTGGGCGGTGACGTCTCGACGCCGTTCATCCTCTTCAACTACAACGCCAGTCCCGTTGCGGGCAAGGCGCAGGCCACGGGGAACTACTCGTCGGCCAAGCTCTATCGCTTCAAAGTCGAGACGGCGAGCGGCGTGTTGCGGCGTGACCTTGTTCCGTGCCGGACGGACGCAGGAGTGGCGGGATTCTGGGATCTGGTCGAGAACAAGTTCTACGGCAATTCCGGTACGGGCCATCTTTTCGGGTCCGACGAACCGCGGCTGAAGGTTTCCTACATCCGCGTGCCGAGAGGCGCGTATGTCGACACGAAGTTCACGCCCAACAACAATTCGCGTACGGTGATGGATCTGATCGTTGGCGGCAAGCTGGAAAACTGGTTCGGCACGGCGGGCAGCGGCGCTAACAGTTGGTGGAAATCGCAGGCCTTCGCGGCTTCGAACGACGGAAACTCGAACATCTATGTCGGCTTCGGTTCGACGGGCGGCGGCGGTGGCGGCGCAATCCTGCCGAATGGCTGGCGGGGGACGGTGGATCTCGACCGTGGCGTTTTCAAGATCCAGGCGCATGGGGATACGGCGCCGACCACGCGCTGGACGTCGACGTCGGGTGCGTTCACAGCGGGACGTCCGATGTGGCTTTTCGCCAATAACAATGCCTATAGCACCAACGTTCGGTTCAAGGACAATAACAATGTCGGATTCTACAGCTGCCAGGTCTATGACAACGGTACGCTCGTGCGTGATTTTCGTCCGGTGCTTGAGCCGTGGGGCAGCCTCACCCTGGTGGACGAGGCCCATGACGGGGCGCTCTATCCGAACAGTGGTCTGCCGCTGTTCCGGCTTGAAGGTGTGGCCTACACGATCTCCGGCTCGGTCTTGTCCGTACATGAAGGCACATTGAAAGAGGAAGACCTCGAAGGCATCACGGCTCTCGAAAAGGCGGGTTGGAATACGGTGAATATTTCCGCTGTGGGCAGCTATGTGGTGCCGGTGACGATTACGAAGGGAGCCTGCTCGTTCGCGAATGGCGCCGTGCAGACGTTCAACTTCGAATCGCTGACGCTGAAGGGGGGTGCCCGTCTCGTGTTGGATGCGGCGGCGACCGGATGCGACGCGCTGCAGGCGAATGTCTTGACGATCGACGCGACGGCGGAGAACCCCGTGCAGATCCAGTTGATGCCGGCGGGCATTTCCAAGCCGCGTGCGACGGACGTCTGGCCGATCCTCTCGGGTGTGACGGCGGACGATCTCGCGAAGTTCCGTTTGATCCCGGGGATGTCGGCCAAGCTCGAGGTGCGCGAGGGGAATCTCGTCGTCGTGCCCGATCCGACGACGTATACGTTGCCGGATGGCTATACGCCGCTTGCGTACATCGCCTCGTCGGGTTCTCAATACATTCTCACCGGCGTGAACGGTGAGGCGGACACCGTCGTCGAGATGGAATTCGGCGGTATCCGCTACGGCCACTGTTCGGTCTTCTTCGGCGAAGATGCGTGGACGGGTAATCGCTTCCTCTTCAACATGCAGAGCAATGCGTTCTATTTCCACTCGGGCGGCACCAATGTCGCACCGATGGACGAAGGCAGCGACTGGCGCGTGTGGGTGGGCGGAAATAAAGTCTATCTTGAAAAGGCGGACGGCAGCGACTCCGTAGTTAAGGACGCCGTCAACACGATTGCGTCCGCGAACAAGGAACTCGCAATCTTCGCGACGAATGCGGGCGGTAACAAGGGATCGTTCCGACTCTACACGATGAAGATCATGAATCCGGATGGTACGCGCTTGCGCGACTTTGTGCCGTGCCGCAATCCGGACGGCGAGCCGGGGCTGTGGGACTTCGTGAGCGGTGCCTTCTTCGGCAATGCGGGTACGGGGCACTTCTTTGCGCCGGACGACGAGGCGGTGCGCCTTACGCGCATCCATATCGGCGGCGGAGCCTACATCGATACGGGTTTCGCGCCGAACCAGAATACGCGTGCGGTGGTCGATGTGGTGCCGCGTACGACGGTGGACACGTTCTTCGGCGCCTGGGGTGCCGCCTGGAACGATCGTGCGTTTGCTCTTTCCAATGACTCTGACGGAAACATGATGTATGTGGGCTACGGGAATGGCTACAACAAGAGTACGACGCCTGCGTCTCCGGCCGATGTCGTCGACGGCCAGCGCCATCTCATCGAACTCGACAAGGGCGTCGTCAAGGTGGACGGCGAGGCCCGCATGACGGCTTTTGACACGCTCTTCGAGGTCGGCCAGTCGCTGTTCTTCTTTGCGCAGAACCGCGCGGGTTCGTATGGCGTGAACAATGTCAACCAGAACCAGTCGATCTACCGCGCGCAGGTCTACGACAATGGTGCGCTCGTGCGCGATTTCGTGCCGTATCGTCAGGCGAACGGCGAAGTCGGCATGGTTGATGTCCACACGGGTACGGAGGCCTACTATCCCAATAAGAACTACGCGGCCAGTGCGGCCTATGTGATGCTGTTCGACGGCGGCATCGCCTACACGATCGATGGTACCACGTTGAAGGTGCACGAAGGCGAGATGGCCCCGGAGGACCTTGGTGCGTGCACGGACGTCGAGAAGGTCGACTGGTACACGCTGGATGCGAGCAAGGTGACGAACTATCCGGGGGCGCTCGCCCTCCGGAAGGGCAAACTCTCCGTCGTGGACGCCGTGGCGACGAACTACACCGTCGCCGGCGCGTTGACACTGGCGGGCGGGGCCAAGCTGGCGCTCGACGTGACGGCGCAGGGGTGCGACACGTTCACGGCCGCGTCGGTGGCGCTCGACGAGACGGCCACGGCGGCCAATCCGGTTTCGGTCGTTCTCAATGCGGTGGGACTCACGGAACTCCCGGCGGGGGCGAAGATGCCGCTCTTTCCGGGGCAGACCTTCGCTGCGGGCGACGAGCTCAAGTTCCGCGTGACGGGTTTTCCGGCGAAGATCGCGCTTGAGAACGGCGCGCTTGTGCTGACGGCGGTGGCGACGGACGAGGCTGTGTGGACGGGTGCGGGGGCGGATGGCCTCTGGTCTACGGTTGCCAACTGGCAGGACGGGAAGTGTCCGAGCGCCGGCGACACGGTGCGGGTGCCCGCGGGGACAGGTACGACGACGTTCGATCTGACGGGCGAACTCATCCTCAAGTCGATCATTTTCGGCGAAGGCGCGGGCGCCTACACGCAGACGGGTGATGAATCGCTGACGGTCCTCGCGTCGCTGGAGAATGCGTCCGCCGTCGAGCAGACCTTCACGCAGCCGATGAACCTCGGTGTTGCGGGAGCGGCGTTCGAACTGAAGACGGTGCCGGGCAACTTGACGCTGACGGGGGGCGGTTCGACGATGGTGGCCGGCGAATTCGTGAAGACGGGCGCGGGTACGCTGACCCTTTCGGATGAAATGGTGGCGAAGGGCGGCGATTTCCGCGTACGCGAAGGTACGCTGCGCCTCCAGAATTCGGGCCTGGTTACGACGGCGGCGAAGGAGGGATCGATCTACGTCGAGAATGGGGCGCGCCTCGACATCAATACCGACCACGCCAATGGCGGTGGACTGGTGAAGGTCGAAGGCTCGCACGGCAAGACGGTCTATGTCGAAGGTGACGGTCCGGACGGAAAGGGTGCGCTCTACAATTCGTTCCAGACGGAAAGCTGGGGGTCCTCGTTTGGTCACGTGGTGCTGACTGGCGATGCGTCGGCGGGCGGCACGGCGTACTTGTCCGTACGGTCGGTGTCGGGTTCGGCGTTGCCGGGGGCGTTGATCGAAGGTCCGTACACCTTCACCATCCGGAACCGTCCGGCGGGATCGGATACGAGTCGCGCGTTTTCCTTCTGTGGGACGACGATGAACCTTGCGCGGGTGAATGTGACGGGTGATCTGGCGTTTGAAAGCACGCTCGTCGGCACGGTGACGAACGGCGTGCACTTCTACGACGGGGCCGCCCTGCATCTTTACAATACGACATTGCCGGCGACGGGTTTCGACTTCATTGTGGAAGACGGGGCGACGGTGGTGCTTGATAGCGGTTATGCTTCGCGCCAGCAGAGTGCGTTTACACTCGGCGCGAGTTCCGTGGTGAATGTTCGGATTCAAAAGGACGTTTCTCTTGAAGGCGCGGTGACGCTGGGCGCGGGCGCGAAACTGGAACGTGTGAGCGGTGCGGGCGTGCTTTTCTTCAAGGGGACCCTGGCTGGTTCGGGCACGATCACGGGTTCGGACTTCCGCTTCAGCGGCGCGAATGCGCGCTGGGCGGTGGCGGCGGACGACACGGGCTGGACGTCGAAGGTCGACCTTGACGGCGTAACGGATGCAACGCTCTTCGCTCCGGAGATGACATTGGCGGTCACCTACACGGGTGCCCAGAAGAAGAAGCTGGTGGTGTGCAACCACTGCAACCTCACGGGCAAGCAGGTGGCGGCTCTGGCGTTGTCTGTGGTGGACGGCGCGGGCGAGACGATTCCCAACTGCTGGCTGGGACTCGATGCGCCCGGGCAGCTCGTGCTGACGGTGCGCGATGAGGATTATGTGCGGACGGCGGAATGGCGCGGTGGCGCCGAAAGCGCGTTGGACGATCCGTCGAACTGGGTCTGCCACAACGACCGCGGCGTCGTGGACGGCAAGCTGCCGATGGAAGCGACCATCATCACCCTGCCCGACAACAGCGTGTTCAACTGCACGAACGGGGCGCCCTTGAAGTGCCTCGACGTGGTCACACCCAACCGCCTCGGCGGCGATTGCGACTGGCGCGGGCTTACGATGGTCAGCGTGACCAACACGCTTGATCTGCAGGGCCACAAGCTCTACCTCTCGACGCTTGCGGGTTCGGGCACGATCACCGATACGACGGGAACGTACCTCCTGCTCGATTCCATTCGGGGCCCGAAGGGGGCTTGGCTGGATACGGGCTTCACGCCTGATCAGAATTCGCGTGTCGTGATGGATATTCAGGTCGGCGGTAAATCGGAGAACTGGTTCGGTACGACAGGCAATGGCGGTTCCTGGTGGAAGTCGGCGGCCTTTGCGGCCGCAAACGACGGCGGCAACATCTACGTCGGGTATGGTTCGTCCGGTGGTGGCCTCGGCGGCGCGATTCTTGAGACGGGATGGCGCGGCAAAGTGGAGCTCGACCGCGGTGTGTTCAAGATCTGGCCTCGGGGAGCCGCCGCGCCGTCGACGCGGAATACGCTCACGTCGGGTGGTTTTAAGGCGGTTCGTACGCTGTGGCTCTTTGCCAACAACACCCAGACTACTAGTCTTCGGACGAAAAACGACAACAACGTCACTTGCTTCAGTTGCCAGGTCTATGACAATGGTACGCTCATTCGCGACTATGTGCCGGCGAAGCAGTTGTCGAACGGTACGATTGGCATGATCGACCGGGCGAACGGCAACTCGTTCAAGGCGAGCGGATCGGGTACGGCGTTCGTGGCGAGTACGCGCACGCGGCCGCCGCTGATGCGGTGCGGTGAACTGCACGTCGATGTGGCGGAGGGTAAGACCGTCAACAACACGACGTTGACCCTCGCGGGCAACTTGACGCTCGTGAAGGAAGGGTTGGGTGCGCTCACGATGGCGAAGCAGAACCAGACGTACGCTGGCGGCACGGAGGTGCGCGAAGGCCTCGCCTATGCGCCCGTGAGCGGGGCGACCAGTTCGACCTATTCGGCGAAGTACTACCAGTGGGGCGGCGGCGACATCACCGTCTACACGAATGCGACGTTCGACACGAAGGGCAACTACGACTTCGAGATCTACAAGTTCAATCTCGTGGGCGGTACGCTTGCGAATACGGGTTGTGAAATGTCGCCGACTGACGAATGGAGCGGAAACGGCGGCCTCACGCTGTTGGACGACTCGACGCTGCTTCCCACGTTCACGACGCGCTTCACGGGCGGTACGATCGATCTCGGCGGATACACGCTGACGGTGCCATTGGGGGTTGGCAAGACCCTTTGGTTCCGGAAGGGAGCGACGACCGTGACCAACGGTACGTTCAACATCACGAGCGGTGGCTGGTTCCATCCGTTGACGGCCCTCGACATGCACACCGTCGACGTGGTGATGGGCGCGGCGCTCAATCTGGAGGCGAACGTCGACGTGCGGAACTACGAGCAGCGCTACAGCAGTACGACCTACAAGCAGGGAAGCGGCCAGATCCGCATCCACGGCATCTACACGCCGACGGCGCCGGGCTACATCCAGAACTTCGTGATGTGCGACGGTTCCTCGTTCAACCTCGGCACGCTCGCGGGCACGTTCGCGATCAACGGCCAGTCGCTCTCCTTTGCGGACGGTGCGACGATGACCGTCGACATCGGCAAGCGCCCGGCGAGCAACAAGGCGCCGGTGATCGGCTGGGGCGAGAATCCGCCTGCGAACCTCGCAGGCCTCACGTTCAAGGCTCCGCTGGGTGCCCGCTATCGGGTGTTCGTCGACGTCGACGGCGTCTACGTGACCTCGGGTCTGACGCTGATTCTGCGGTAATGGAACCGGCGGGAAGAGCCGGATCCGTCTCGTCCGCTCCAACATCGCGTCGATGTTGGAGCGGAAACTTGTTAAGAGGGTCGATTTCTTCGTCTTGTCTTGAAAAGGAAATGATTATGAAACAGACTGTTATTTTGCTGATGTTGGGATTGGTGTGTTCGGGTGTACAGGGGGATGCCTTGACGCGTGTCGGTTCTTGGGATACGGGTGCGGCGTCCGTCGTCGAATCGGCACGTGACCTCAAGGTGGTCGCCGAGGCGGATGTCGTGGTGGTGGGCGGAACGTCCGCCGGCGTTTCCGCGGCGGTTGCCGCAGCCGACGCAGGGGCGAAGGTCTATCTGGTGGCGCCGCGTCCGTACCTCGGCGAAGACGTGGCGGGCACGCTCGCGCTGCTTCCGGAGGGCGTGAAGGATTTCGACGACCCGGCGGCGCAGGCGATCTGGGTGGGCGCGAATCCGCGTCTGCCGTTCACCTATCGCGTGCTCTCGCCCACGTTCGCGCCGCATAAGGACGACGGAAAGCTCCTTTCGGACGGACGGCTGGAAGACGCCGAGCAGGATTCCGTCCAGTTCAACGACGAAGTGGGCGAGGTGCTCGTCGATCTCGGCGAAGCGACGGAGGTCGCGGGCGTCGCCACGCACACGTTCCGTCAATACGGCATCGATTTCCAAACGGCCGACTGCAGCGTCTCGACGTCGCTCGACGGCAAGTCCTGGTCCGCCCCCGTCGCCGGCGTGCATGGCCGCAACAACTGCCATTTCAACCGCACCATCTTCCACATCGACCTCGATGTGCGCGCCCGCTATCTCAAGGTGGCGTTCACGCGCGCGCCGAAGAACCGTCGTCAGCTCGTGAGCGAAATCACCGTGTTCGGCAAGCCCCGTTCGCTCCTTCGTCGCATTCCAAAGCCGCGCGAAGTGAAGAGCGATCTCGACGAACTGCTGATCGCAAAGGGCATTCCCTATCTGACGGGCGCCCTCGTGACGGACGTTCTGGACGATGGCGCCGACGGCGTGTCGGGCGTGATCATCGCGAATCGCGCCGGACGCCAGATCGTACGCGCGCGGCGCGTCATCGATGCGACGGCGTGCGGTACGGCGCTCGCAGCTGGCGGCGGACGGCTCGCGCCGCTCGGGGCCAACGTGCAGGTACGTCGGTTCGTGCTCGCGGCGAAGAAGCCGGCAGGGAAGGATCTTTCCGTGCGGGCGCTGTCGTACACGGTCCCCACGTGCATCCAGCGAGCGGGACGGCGGCGCTATCCGCGCACGGTGACGGCGCGGCTCTACGAATGCACGTTCGCGTGCGACCTTCTGGATGATGCGCCGGCGACATGGGCGGCGGTGGAGGACCGTGCCCGCACGCTCACGGCGAATACGGAAGAAGTCGATACGGCCGATGAAGTGATCGCGCCGGCACGCACCGTGGCAACACCGGTCGCGGGCCTCGACTATGTGGGCGCGACACGCGACTATGCGGTCGTACGCAAGATCGGCCGCGCGGCTGCCGCGTTTGCAAAGGCGGCGGGCAAGGCGAAGACGACGGCGCGTCGGGCGGGCGGTACTGCGTCCGGCGTCGCGCTGAACATCTGCGAACGTTTGAACGGACTCCACGGCTACGATGAAGCGGGACTTGAAAACGTCTCGCTCGGGGCGACCGCGCTTCCCGTTCTCGGACGCTATGACGTCGTGGTGCTCGGTGGCGGCAGCGCCGGATCCGCGGCGGCGATCGGCGCGCTGCGCGGCGGCGCGAAGACGCTCGTCGTCGACTATATGTACAATCTCGGCGGACTCAGTACGCTGGGCATGATCGGCTACTACTGGTATGGCTTTACGGGCGGTTTCACGAAAGAGATCGATGCGGGCATCCGCTCGACGGAGTATCTCGTGCAGCGGCGCGGACGCATCGAGTGGTTCCGCGCGGAGATCCGGCGTCTCGGCGGCGAGATCTGGTTTGGCGCGATGGGCTGTGGTGCCGTGCTGAAAGGGGACACGGTGGTGGGCATCGTGGTGGCGACGCCGACGGGACGTGGCGTGATCCTCGCGAAACGCACGATCGATACGACGGGATCGGCGGATGTGGCGGCCGTGGCGGGCGAAGCGACCGAATTCGTGGGCTCAAGCGAATTTGCGCTTCAGACTTCGGGTACGGCACCCGTTCTTCCGGGCTGCACCTATGTGAATACCGACTGGAGTTATCTCTTCGACAACGATGCGATCGACTACTGGATGAACGGACTTCGCGCGCGCCGCGGCGGCTGGCACGACTGGGACCTCGCGCAGGTGCCGTCCTCGCGCGAGCGCCGCCATCTTGTGGGCGGCTTTACGGTGACGCCGCTCGATGTCGCGCTGAAGCGCACGTTCAAGGACGTCATTGCGCACGGACGCACCGACTTCGACACGCACGGTCCCACCGTGGCCGACATCTGCTTCGCCTCCGAACCTGTGGGACGGAACGTCTACCATCTCAACGTGCCCTATCGTTCGCTCCTCCCTGTGAAGACGCGCGCGCTGCTCGTGGCGAGTCTTGGTCTCAACGCCCATCGCGACGCCCAGCCGTTCGTACGGATGATCCCCGATGTGCAGAACATCGGCTACGCGGCCGGTTGCGCTGCCGCCCAGAGCGTGAAGGACAACGTAGCACTGGCGGATATCGACATCCGCAAACTGCAGCGGCACCTCGCCGAAATCGGACAGATCCCCGAAGCCGCGCTCACCTGGAGCGACGAGTTGACGATCACGGACGAACGTCTCGCCGAAGCGGTGAAAAACGTGGCAAAGAAGTACCACGATGCGCCGGTCGTCTTCGCGGTTCCTACGCGTGCGATTCCGCTTCTGCGCGCAGCCTACGCTGCGGCGACGGACCCGAAAGCGAAGCTCTGCTATGCGCATGTCCTTGGCATTCTGCGCGATCCCACGGGGGCTGCCACTTTGGCGGAGCAGCTTGCGAAGCCGCCGGAGGCGCGTCTCGTCATCAACGACCAGAACAAGGAAGCGTTCGGCCTCAGCATGACGCCGTTTGAAAGCCAGCTCGTCGCCCTGGGACGCACCAAGAGCGCGTGTGCGGTGCCGGTGATCCGCACGGCGATCGAGAACCTTGATGCCACGAGCAAGCTTTCGGCGGTGCGCGCGGTGATGCTCGCCTGCGAGGCGAGGCCGCGGAAGGAATTCGCACCCGCCCTCGCGGCGGCGTTGCGCAAGCCGGGGCTTGGCGGACACGCCCGTGCGGGCCTTGCCGCCGCCACGCCTCGGAGCGGGTTCTGCGATTATTACGGTGCACGCGAAGAGGATTTCTGTCCGCGTGAGCTCCATCTCGCCCGCGCGCTTTGGCTGTGCGGCGATTCCGAAGGCGTGGCGAAGCGTACGCTCGAAGCCTACGCGCAGGATCCGCGCGCCGCCTACGCCGCCCACGCGCGTGCGGTGTTGAACCTTGGATTATGCAGATAATTGCACCGTGAACTTAATTTTGGTACAATATCCGCCATGAAACCGATTTGCACAGATACGAGCGATTTGGAGGCCATCCTCAAGGCCGGGCAGCTGTACGTGGATAAAACCGCGTACTTCCATCGGCTCATCACCGATCCGAGCCGCAAGTATTTCTTCTGTGCGCGGCCGCGGCGGTTTGGCAAGTCGCTCGG
>JAKSOY010000090.1 GCA_024405255.1 Kiritimatiellia bacterium | reverse complement strand
GGTCGCGCCGAGCCGGCGGCGCGGGCTCGGGCGGCGGAGATCCTCGCGGAGGGCGCGGGGACGGTCGTCGCGCTGGAGGCGGCGCTCGCGCTGCGGCTCGACCCCGATTGCGTCCCCGCGCTCGCGGATCCGGCCGCAGTACGGACGGAGCGGACGCCGCGGCGGATATTTGGCTGGCTGCGACGACGACGGTCGGCGTGAATTCCCGCGGGATGTTTTTCGGGTGCTTGGTACGGACGGTGTGAGTTTGATTTCAAAACGGAACGATTGGTGCGTCCTGTTTGACCGAGGCCGGAGAACGACGGGCGTGTGTGGTCTCTAAGGTACGGCTTTAAACGGTTGATCGAAATGCCGGAACATAACCGGGAGGAATGCGATGTCTTTATTAAAAAATAGAGCTTTGATCCTATGGGTGAGAAACGGAATTGACATTCTGCTTCTCGCGATTACCATCGGTGTTTGCATTCGTGGATGTCGAGGAGAACGAGAGGAGACTTCATGTCCTCTGCCCAGATCATCCCAGGCGGATCTTCGACGGGAATATGTTTCGATCTTCATGGAAGGGACCAATGTCGGTGAACGCGTGCCTGAAATACAGAAACGCGTAAACGGCGACAAACGAAGAGTCCTTGAAAATGAGGTTGTCGGTCAAAAGGTTGCAGATTTTCTCTCGAAACTCGAACATGAAACCAAACGGTGGAAGTTTGACAGCAATGATATTGTGAAGATATTGGGTGAGCCGACTTCGGAAGTTCATCAATTACGATACATACGATACGAATACGAGTGTGATGGAGTAGTCTTTGAAATACTGTTTGGTTTGGATCCTAAAGGTCTGCATCAAGTGGTCTATGTCGGGCAACGTGTCATTGCTTCAAAAAGTCACTCTTCAAAAAGTCACTGTTTTATTGATTGAGGTGTTCATGATCTTGATGGGCAAAAGGCAGTTTCTCTTGTGTGCAATCGTCTTCTTGACGCTTGCCTGTCAACAGAACACGGCCAAACGCATTCTCGTGACGTATCCCGTTCTTTCTGGTATCGTCTATTCGGACGAATCGCTTGAATTGGAAACCGTTAAGTGAAGGCAAAATGGGTGGATTGACAGTTGGGGTGTGATTCGGGTATAATCTTAACTATGAAAAATCTTGAAACTGTCGGACTGGCCTTTCTGGCCAGTGTGTTTGCCCTGAAGGTCGCAGCTGCGCCGGTGTGGATTTCCGCTGCCGATGCGCGGAGTGCGACGAAAGAGGAGAAGCGCGCCGAGCTGGCCCCTGTGGGGACGAGCCTTTTCGCCAAGGAGGTCGTCAACGCCCAGCGGGTGGTGAAGGCCGTCTGGACGGCGTCGGGACTCGGCGTATTCAACATCTTCGTCAACGGCGCGAAGATCGGCCAGGAGGTGCTCAAGCCCGGCTTTACGCACGCCCGCAAGACGAAATACACGTACACCTACGACGTGACGGCGCAGCTCAAGACGACGGCCGGCGCGAAGAACGCCTTCACGGCGGAAGTCTCCACCGGCTGGTGGAACGACAAGGTGAGCGGCTATCTCGGACAGAAGAGCGCCTTCTGGGCGAGTCTTGTTCTGACGTATGCCGACGGTACGACGCAGACGATCGAGACGGATACGACCTGGTTGGCGGGCGTGGGTGGTCCGGTGGTGCGTGCGGGCATCTTCGACGGCGAAATCTACGATGCACGCATCTGCAAGACTTCGGCCGCGATGAAGCCGGCGGTCGTCAATACGGAATTCGCCGGCGAGATCCTGCCCGCGAACGGCGCGTCGATCGTGGCGCGCGACGATTTGACGCTGTCCCCCGTCGAAGCCTACACGTGGAAGGGCGTGACGGGCGCCGATGCCAACTGCCACGGTACGGTCGTCAAGACGCGCCTATTCAAGGCGGGCGAGGCGATGACGCTCGTGCCGGGTGAAACGCTGGTCATCGATTTCGGACAGAACGCCGCAGCGGTGCCGGAGCTCGAAGCCACGGCGGCGGCGGGCACGAAGGTGACGATTCTCACGGCTGAAATGCTGAACGACCAGAACGGCGCGAAGAAGCGCGGCAACGATGGTCCGGAAGGCGCCGTCTACCGCGTGAATCTGCGGTCGATCCACACGCAGGGCTCGCGCGTCGAATACACGTTCGCGGGCAAGGGGCTTGAGAAGTACCGTCCCGAATACACCTTCTGCGGCTATCGCTACATTTCGGTGACGGCGACGGACAAGGTCACCTTCAAGGCATTGCGTTCGGTGCCGATCACCTCGATCCGCAAGGATCTCGAGCGGGGTTCCGTGACAACGGGCGTGGCGGATGTCAACCGTCTCATCAAGAACGTGTGGTGGGGCCAGTACTCGAACTACCTCTCCGTGCCGACGGACTGTCCGCAGCGCAACGAGCGTCAGGGCTGGACGGCCGATACGCAGGTGTTCGTCAAGGCGGGCATCTACAATGCCGACACCTACGACTTCTTCGTGAAGTTCATGCGCGACATGGCCGACACGCAGACGGAGTGCGGCAGCTACACGGGCGTGGCGCCGGTGGGCGAATACGGAAATGCCGGCGACAAGCGTCTCGGCTGGAGCGACTGCGGCATCGTGGTGCCGTTCGTGACGTGGCAGCAGACGGGCCGTACGGACATTCTTGCGAAGTACTGGGGATCGATGACGACGTTCATGAACTTCCTCAAGGAGAACCGCTACGCCAAGGATTCGGCGCTCAACTACCAGTGGGCCGACTGGTTGAGCTACGAGGACTATGAAAGCAACAGCGGTCGCGGCTGGACGAAGGGGCCGGACGGCAAGCGGCTTCTGCGTCCCGAAACCTCGCTCTACTGGAAGTACCTCGGCGGCTGCTATTGGCTGATGGACGCCGAGATGATGAGCCAGATGGCCGCGGCGCTCGGCAAGACCGACGAAGCCGCACGCTACGCGAAGATGGTCGAGGAGGCGCGCCAGTACATCCGTACGGAACTCCTTGAGAACGGGCGCATCCCCGCATGTCTGCGCGGCATGCAGACGCCGGCGCTCTTCGCCCTGCGCTGCAAGCTGCTGGCCGACCCGAAGGAGGTCGAGGCGACGAAGGCGGCCCTGCTCAAGAACATCGCCGACCATGGCAACTGCCTGCAGACGGGATTCCTCGGCACCTCCATCCTGATGGACACGCTCACCTACGAGGTGGGACGTCCGGAAGTCGCGTACACGCTGTTGCTGCAGCATAAGAACCCGAGCTGGCTCTACTCTGTCGACCAGGGCGCAACCACGATCTGGGAACGTTGGAACAGCTACACGAAGAAGGACGGATTCGGGCCCGTGGGTATGAACTCGTTCAACCACTACGCGTACGGCGCGGTGCTGGCGTGGATCTACGGCACGGCGGCCGGCATTCAGGTCGATCCGAAGCTGCCGGGCTTCCGCCACTTCGTACTGGCGCCGATTCCGGACAAGCGTCTCGGTAAGATCGATGCCGCCTATCGTACGCCGTACGGCGTCGTGAAGTCGGCGTGGAACTATGCGGGCGACGGAACCTGCACATGGACGTATACGATTCCCACCGGTACCACGGCGACGGTTGTGCTGCCGAATGGCACGCGTACGGAAAAGGGTGCCGGAACCTATACGGACAAACTCTGATCTGTCCAGGTGAACGAAAGGATGTTTCTGCCATGAAGTTTCTTCCCGCGCTCGTCTGTGCCGCGGCGGCGTTCTCGCTTGCCGCGACGACGAATCCTTCCATCCAGCAGCTGGCGCACGATTTCGCGACGCCGCCTCTGACCTCGCGTCCGGGCGTCTACTGGTATTTTATGGACGGCAACCTCTCGAAGGTCGGCGCGACGCGCGACCTCGAAGCGATGCGCGCAGCCGGCATCGGCTACGCCGTGTTCCTTGAGGTGAACGTGGGCGTGCCGCGCGGGAAAGTCAACTTCATGAGTCCGCAGTGGATCGACTTCTTCAAGCACCTCGTCAAAGAGGCCGAACGCTGCGATGTGCAGATCATCCTCGGCATCGGCCCCGGGTGGTGCGGCAGCGGCGGGCCCTGGGTCAAGGGCGAGAAGTCGATGCGCCATCTCGTCTCGTCGGAGACGACGGTCGAAGGTGGACGGTCCGTCAAGGTACAGCTCGCAACGCCGGCGCCGCGCGATCCGTTTTTTGGCATCCATCAGTTCCCGCCGGCCGTGCGGGCCGCACGCGACGCCTACTACGAAGATGTCGCCGTGCTCGCGTTTCCGGCCTCGCGCACCGAGCCCGCGCAGGTGAAGGATGTGGACGAAAAAGCGCACGTCTATCGCGCGCCCTATTCGTCCCGTCCCGGCGTGAAGCAGTATCTGCCGTGTTCCGTGCCGTCCGGATCGGCGCTTCCTGCGACACCGGGAATCGACCGGAAGTGGGTCGTCGACCTCACGAAGAACATGGTACCCGACGGTACGCTCACATGGAAGGCTCCGGCGGGACGCTGGACCATCCTGCGTTTCGGCGCCCGTAACAACGGTGCCATCACGCGTCCCGCGCCGTTGCCGGGCGTGGGCTTTGAATGCGACAAGTTCAGCGAGACGGCGCTTCGGGACCATCTGGCGCACTTTACGGACCGTCTCTTCGCGGCGGTCGGAGGACGCCCGAATCCGAAGGCCTTCGGCGGCATCAAGTATCTGCATCTCGACAGCTGGGAGATGGGGGCGCAGAACTGGACGGACGACTTCCGCGCCGAGTTCACGCGGCGGCGTGGCTATGATCCGCTTCCGTTCTATCCCGCCTACGCAGGCTATGTGGTGGGGGATGCGACGATGACCGAACGTTTCCTCTGGGATCTGCGCCAGACTTCGCAGGAACTCATCATCGAGAAACACGTGAAGGCCGTCAAGCGCTATGCGCGCCAGCACGGTTGCCAGGTCTCGTGCGAGCCCTATGACATGAATCCGATTCAGGACCTTGAACTTGCGGCGGCATCCGATCTGCCGATGGCGGAGTTCTGGTGCCAGGGTTTTGGCTACAATACGTCGTGGACGCCGTTCGAAGCGTCGTCCGTCGCGCATTTGATCGGTCAGGGTGTCGTGCCGGCGGAATCTTTCACGGCGGCGAACGACGGGTGGCGTCCGCATCCCGCGACGATGAAGAGCCAGACCGACTGGGCGCTGAGCGCCGGTATCACCCGCTTCATCTTCCACACTTTCCAGCATCAGCCGCTTGACGAGTCGAAGCGTCCCGGCATGACGATGGGACCGTATGGTGTGCATTGGGACCGCAACCAGACGTGGTGGCCGATGGCGCGCGGTTATCATTCTTACTTGATGCGCTGCCAGCATCTGCTGCAGCAGGGACGCGTTGTGTCGGATATCCTCTATGTGAATCCGGAAGGGAATCCGCACGTCTTCCGGGCACCTGCCTCGGCGCTGGTGGGGGCCGACGGTTTCCTGCCGGATAAGCGCGGCTATGGGTTCGATGCGTGTCCGCCGAGCCTCTTTGATCAGATTGTCGTGAAAGACGGACGCCTTGTGTTCCCGAGCGGCGCCACCTATCGCGTGGCAGTGCTGCCGGACTACGGAACCATGACGCCGCAGCGTCTCCGCAAGGTTCGTGAGCTGCTGCTGGCGGGTGCGACGGTCGTCGGTCTGCCGCCTCGTGCGGCACCGGGCCTCACGGACTATCCGGCGTGTGACGACAAGGTGCGTGCGCTGGTGGAGGAACTCTGGGGAACGGCAGACGAACCTGAACGGCACATCGGAAAGGGCCGTTTGGTGCGTCCGAAAGCGGCGTCGGACAAGCTCTATCAGAATTACAACGAGACGGCGCAGCTGCTTGCCGAGGCGGGTGTCGCGCCCGACTTCGAAGAGACCTCGGGCGAGCTGCGCAACGCCCACCGCACGGCGGCCGGCTGGGATCTCTATTTCGTGTCGAGCCGTGCGGATCGTCCGCTCCGTTCCACTTGCACGTTCCGTGCGCAGGCGAAGCGCGTGGAGGTGTGGGACGCGCTCACGGGCGCACGTACGGTTGCGAAGGCCAAGCCGGACGGCGCGCGGACGAAGGTCGAGCTTTCGTTCGCCCCGAACCAGTCGTTCTTCGTCGTCTTCTTCAATGACGACCTGCCGACCGCCGGTGCGTCCGTTGCGAAGACGGCGGCGTTCCAGTCCCTTGAGGGTGCGTGGAAAGTCGCGTTCCAGCCGCCGGTGGGCGCTGCGTTCACGGTGACCTTGCCGACGCTCGTCGACTGGTCGAAAGAGGCGGATCTGCGTCTGCGCTACTTCTCCGGAATCGCGACCTACACGAAGACGTTCGATTGCGCGGCGCCTTCGCCGGAACGCATCTTCCTCTCGCTCGGTACGGTGAAGAACATGGCGCGCATCCGACTCAACGGACACGACCTCGGCGTCCAGTGGACCGAGCCGTGGCGCGTGGAGGTGACGGGACTTTTGCAGCCGACGGGCAACCGCCTCGAGATCGAAGTCGCCAATCTCTGGACGAATCGTCTCGTGGGCGACGAACGCGTGCCGCCTGCGCAACGGACGACCTTTACCACGCGGAGACCTTACAAGGCGAATTCGGCCCTCGAACCGTCCGGACTGATGGGTCCCGTTCGGCTTGAAAAGGAAACGGCGGAATGAACCTTCGGTCGTTCTGGTGCGTTTAATCTCATTGATGTTCAAACTTCCCGCTAGAACGGATACGAGTCGTGGCTTCACCTTGATCGAGTTGGTCGTGGTGCTGGTCATCCTGTCCCTGCTCACCCACCTGGCCGTGCGCGAGATGGGGAAGGTGCAGGATGGACGTCTGGCCCGTCAGGCCGAACGCCAGCTGGAGGAGATTCGTGCGGCCGTGTGGCAGACGGATCGCGGGGAGGAGCCGACGGGGTTCCTCGTCGACATGGGCCGTTTGCCGCGTGCGCAGGCGACGACGAACGAGACGGGACGCACCGTCCTGACGCTGAGCGAACTCTGGCGGCGGCCCGACGATGTGGCGCCGTTCGCGCTGCGGGCGGCATCCACGACGAATCTCGTCGTACCGGCCGCTGTGAAGAGCGAGCTCGCGGATGCGTCCGTGATCGTGCCGTGCGGTTGGCGCGGACCCTACCTGCGGCTGCCCATGGGACGCGACCGTTTGCTCGATCCGTGGGGTAATCCGTTTGAAACGCCCGATGATGCGGGATTTGTCCGCCTCTTCCTCACAAACGAGGTGGCGGCGGTGGCGGGACATCCCGTCGGGGCGATTCGCCATCTCGGCGCCGATGCGCGTCCGGACGACCGGCAGGCGCCCGCAACGGCGCGGGAGCGCGATGGGCGCATTGATTTCCTGCCGGCCGGCGGCGGGACGAATGCGCTGGCGGTGAATGCGAATTTCGTGAACGGGAACGGCCCCGTGGGCGTTTCGGGCGAGGTGCGGTGCCGGTGGTATCTACCGTGCGGCGGTGCGATTACGGGGGCGGTCGAAAAGACGTCGCTCGCCGGCGGATCGTTTACGACCTTTTCGTTCACCGGTGTGCCGCCGGGGGTGTGTACGCTCGTCGTCGATGTCGGCGGCAAGGCCTGTGCGCGTACGCGCGTGCTGTTGCCGCCAGGCGGCCGCAGCGTTGATTTGAAAGTGTGGGTGCCCTGATGAAGCCGATCCGGTCCACAGAAGTGTTTACGACCGCAGCGTGTTTTCGTCAGCGGGTCAATCTGCCGGCGGCGCAGGTCGCGGGTCTGACGGACGAGGAGCTCGCGTCCGCTTTGTGCTTTGAGATCGAACCGTTCAGCGGCATTGCGCGGGTGGACGGACAGATGGCGTGGAAGCGTGCGGAGGGGGGCGATGTGACGCGGGCCGTGTTCGACGTCGTGCAGATCCGTACGCGCGACCTGCAGGACGAAGTCGCGAAGCAGCGGTCCGCGAAGCGGTCCGTGCGTGCGGTCACGGCCGTACCGGATGCGGCGACGGGCGAGACCGTCGAGATGCTGCCGTGGATTCCGCTCAAGGCGGCAGGCACGGGTGCGTCGCGCCTGGTTTGGTTGGCGGGGATTGCGGGCGTGCTCGTCATGCTGGCGCTTGGCGGCGAGTATTGGCGTCTTTCGCGGAACGTGCGGGACCTCTCGCGCGAGGTCGCGGCACAGCGCGTACTGCAGGCGGAGAGGAATCAGCTGACGGCGAAATTGACGGCGCTTCAGCGTGAAGCCGATGCGATTCGGACGGCGCGGATGGAGTCCGCCCGGGCGCAGCAGAATGCAGATGTCCTACGGGCGGCGTGGCGTGTGCTGCTGGAGGCGGTGCCGAAGGCGTGTCGCGACGAGAGCGTGCTGAAGACGATGACGGCGACCGGCGCGTATTCGGCCGAGCTGACCGGTCTGGCCCTCTCTCCCGAGGCGGCGACACGCACGTTTGTGCGTCTGACGGAGGAGCTCAAGCCGCCGAAGAGCGGCTGGCGCTTGACACCCGGCGCGATTCAGGCACCTGCCGCCGGTGGAACGGTTCGCTTTGAATGTCGGTTGGCGTTCGACCCCGAGGGCCAGTTCAAGTGAGGGGGAGATGATGCAAGTCAGAAAGAAAGACAAGATTTTTCTCGCGATCGTCCTGCCCATAGTGCTGCTTTGGGGATATTTCGATTTCGTGCGGAAACCGCTGGTCCGGCGTTTTGCGGCGCTGCAGACCGAACAGCGGCAGTTGCCGGACGAGGCGATGTTCCCGACGGAGAAGCGCCAGCTGCAGAAGCGCATTGCAGATGCCGAAGCCGCGCTTGCGCAGGAGAAGGCGGAGAAACCGCCGGAGATGAAGGTGACGGGCGAGCCGACCGCCTTGGCGGCGGCGCGTCAGGATGCCGTTCTCGCGGCGCTGGCAAAGGCGGGGGCCAAGATCGTGCGGGTTCAGCCGATGGCGGGGGAGAAGACGTCGGAAGATCGTCGGGGTGATGCCGTCTTGCGGTCGACGGAACGCTGTGCGGAACCGGAGGCGCGTTGCTTTACCGTCGAGGCGGACTATGCGACGTTCCTGTCGGCTTTGGGGGCGTTTTCGTCCGCACGGATGGCGGTGATTCCTGAATCGGTTTCGTTGCGGGTCGGTTCGCGGACCTGCCGATGGGAGATGGTGCTATGGCTTTGAGCGAACTTCTGGCGAAGATCCTTGCGCAGTGCGAGGCGACAAAGGCGAGCGACGTGCATCTCGCCTGCCACGAGATTCCGCGATTCCGTCTGCAGGGACAGCTGCTGCCGAATCCGGCGTTCGCGGCATTGACGTCCGAACAGGTGGACGCGCTTGCGATGGAACTGGGACTCGAGACGCTGCCGGTTGGAACGTCCGACGGGACGGAACGCATTCGCATGACATTGCTGCGCGAGGGTGCCATCGACGGTGCGATCTCCTCGCCGGGCGGGTCGCGCTATCGCTTCAACCTCTACCGCGAATGCGATGCGACTGCGATTGCGCTGCGCCGTCTCGACAATGAATTCCGTTCGCTCGAAACGCTGGGCCTGCCGGCTCAGCTGGCGCAGTTCTGCACGTGTCTGGATGGCCTCGTCATCGTGACGGGTCCGACGGGCAGCGGCAAGTCGACGACGCTGGCGACGCTGATCGACCAGATCAACCGAACGCGCGCAGGACACATCATTACGATCGAAGACCCCGTCGAGTACCGTCATCCGTCGCGGAAGTGTCTCGTGAACCAGCGTCAGGTGGGACGGGACGCGAAGAGTTTCAATGACGCGCTCGTGGAGGCGTTGCGGCAGGATCCCGATGTGATTCTCGTCGGCGAGATGCGCGACCTGGCGACGGTGCGGACCGCGATCACAGCAGCCGAAACGGGACATCTCGTCTTCGCGACCTTGCACGCCGGCGATTGCGCCGGGGCGGTTGAACGGCTCGTCTCCGTGTTCCCGTCCGACGAGCAGGAGGGGCTGCGCCATCAGTTGGCGCTCGTCTTGCGCGGGATTTTCGCCCAGCATCTGATTCCGGCGGTGAAGGGTGGACGCGTCCCCGCCTGCGAGCTTCTGGTGAATACGACGGCGGTTGCGAATTTGATTGCCACGGGGCGTTCCGCGCAGATCTATTCGGCGCTTGAGACGGGAGCTGCGCAGGGAATGGTGGCGCTCGACCAGTCGCTCAGTTCGCTTCTTGTGCAGGGACGCATCGCCGAAACGACGGCGATGGCGTTGTCGCGGAATCCTGAATCGCTGCGCCGTCGGGTTCGGCTTGAAAAGGGGGCCTAATGGAAGCGGCGGACATTCTCGACCTGGCGACGGTGCGGATCGATCCCGCATGCGTCGTGAAACTGCCGGCGGCCTTTGCCCTGCGCCGCCTTGTGCTGCCGCTCTGCGTGGTGGACGGTGTCTTTCAGGTGGCGATGGCGGATCCAAACGAGGCCGCGACGCTTGCGCTTGTGCAGCGCGAAGTCGGTTCGGCCGTCCAGGCGCGTCGGGCGGAGTCCGCCCAGCTGCGTGAAGAGCTGCTCAAACTCTACGGCGAGAATCGCGCGGGGTCTGTCCCTACGGGAACGGCGGCGGAGGAACCGGTCGCGCTGGTGGACCGCCTGTTGCGCGCGGCGCTCTTGCGCCACGCCAGCGATGTGCATTTCGACCCGGGGCGTGACGGTTTGCGGGTGCGTTTCCGGACGGACGGCGAACTCGAAGACGTGACGACGATTCCGACGTCCCTTCAGCCGGCGGTGACGAGCCGACTCAAGGTGCTCGGCGGACTCGACATCGCCGAACGGCGTGCGCCGCAGGATGGCGCGTTCACGTGGCGACTGACGGGGGCCGGTGCGGCGCGGTTGAATCCGCTCGATGTCCGCTTGGCGACCTTGCCGGTGCGACATGGCGAACGCGTGACGCTGCGTCTTCTTGAGACGGATGGACAGCGCCTCACGCTTGACGCGCTCGGACTTGCGGCCGCCGATCGGTCGGTGTTTGAAGACGTGCTCACGCGTCCGCACGGACTCGTCCTGCTGACGGGTCCGACCGGCAGCGGCAAGACGACCACGCTCTACGCGGCGATTCAGCTGCTGCTGAAGCAGCGGGCGCTCAACATCCTCACGGTGGAAGATCCGATCGAATACGAGATTCCGGGCGTTGCGCAGGCGGAAGTGGATAGTGCGGACAAAGTCAATTTCACAAAGGCGTTGCGGTCCTTGCTGCGGCACGACCCCGATGTGATCATGATCGGCGAAATCCGCGATGCGGAGTCGCTTGACACGGCTGTGAAGGCGGCGCTGACGGGACATCTCGTGCTGTCGACGCTGCATACGAACGATGCCGTCAGCGCCGTGACGCGTCTTTCGGATATGGGACTTGCGCCGCATCTTGCGGCGGCGACGTTGCGCCTTTCGGCGGCGCAGCGACTCGTGCGGGCGTTGTGTCCGCATTGCCGTGCGGCCTCTCCGCTGACGGCCGTTGAAGCGGCGGCGCTGGGCGATCCGGCCTTGGAAGGACGGAACGCGTTTCGTCCGAAGGGATGCGTCCATTGCGCGGGTCGCGGCTATCTCGGGCGCGTGGGACTCTTCGAGCTGTTTTCGCCCGACGCGGAATGTGCGACGCGCATTGCGGCGGGGGTACACGAGACGGAACTCTTTGCGCTTGCCCGGACGAAAGGAATGCGCACCTTGGCGGATGATGCGCGGGCGAAATGCCTCTCGGGCGTGACGACCGTCGATGAAGTTCTGCGGGTGCTGGGGGCCTGATCTGAATGGGCAGCTTTTCGGCGACAGTGAAGGACGCCACGGGCGTGCGGCGCGAGATTCTGCGTGAGGCGGAATCGTCGGCGGAGGTGGCGTCCCAATTGCGGACGGAAGGGTATCTCGTGTTGCAGGTGACGGCGGCGAAAGTTGCGGGAGCGCTGCCGTCGGCCTTCCATCCGGCGTGGCTGCTTCCGACGACGAGCTTTGATGTGGAGATGGGCCTCCGCCAGTTGGCGTCGATGGCGAAAAGCGGCGTGTCGTTGTTGATGGCGCTTGAAACGGTGAGCGAGCAGGCGCGGCGTCCTCGTGCGGCGCGGGCGTGGCGCCGGGTGCGCGACCGCGTGTTGGCGGGCGATTCGTTTGCCGATGCCCTGGCGGCGCAGCCGCGGGTCTTTTCCGAACTCGTCGTGCGGCTCGCACGCGTCGGCGAACAGAGCGGCGAACTCGATGTCGCGCTCCTGCGGGCGGGTGAACAGCTTGAGGCGCGCCGGAATCTGCGTGCGCTTGTGGTGAACGCACTCGTCTATCCGGCGCTTGCCGTGACGATGGCGATCGGCGTGTCGGCGTTTCTCGTGGTGACGGTGATTCCGAAAATCGCGAATTTCCTGCAGGCGAGCGGGGCGGAACTGCCGCAGATGACGCAGCTGCTGGTCGATCTTTCCGACTGGCTCGTTGCACACGGCGGGGTGCTCGCGGGAGGCGTGGCCGGGGTTCTGGCCGTGTGGTTCACGGTGCGGGCGACGGAGAAGGGACGCGAACTGCAGGATGTCGGGCTGTTGAAGGTGCCCGTGGTGGGACGCATCCTGCGGCTTTCCGGAACGGCGGTGTTTTCGCGGGCGATGCAGACGCTTCTCGCGAGCGGCGTGTCGCTGCTCGAGGCGCTTGAAGGAACGTCGAAGCTGCTTGCGAATCGGCGCTTCCGTCGGCGGATCGAGACGGCGCAAGGCGAAGTGATGCGCGGTACGGCATTGGCGACGGCCTTGGGCGCTGCGCGCGAATTCATGCCGATGCTCAGCCGGATGGCGGCCGTTGGCGAGATGACGGGTTCGCTGGCCGAGACCTTTGGCGAGACGGCGCGCTATCACGAGATGATGCTGGCGATCGCCGTCAAGCGCTTCAGCGTGCTCATCGAGCCGATCCTCATCTGCATCACCGGCGTCATTGTCGGCTTTGTGTACATCGCCTTTTTCATGGCGATCTTTGCACTGGCCGGGTCCGCCTGATGCCGTTCAACTGCGTTCGGGAGAACTTCAGCGGACGAGATAGATCGGCGTCTCGGTCAGGCGAAGGCGGCCTTCGGAGAGCGGCAACGGGATTTGATTGCCTTGCAGGTCGCGCACGTTCGCCCGTTCCCACCCGGCGGGAAGCTCGACCTCGGCATCGCCTTCGACGGACCAGGCGGCCAGCACGTCGCGCGCGGAATCTTTGAACCGGTAGATGCGGTATTTCTGCCGGTCCTTCGAAAGGGCGCCTTGAGGCTGCGCGTGGCCGATGAGCCGCGTCATAAACGCAACCGCCGCAAGGGACGGTTTCGGCGAGTAGTCCTCGTGGACGAGCCCGAAGTTGTTTTCCGTGTAATAGCGGTCAGAACCGTCATTCCGGAAATCGTACTGCATCGCGCTCTCGATGCCGAGCGAACGTGCCAAGAGGAACATGCGGACCATATAGCGGGCCTGGTCGTGATAGGTCGCACGCGGATAGCATCCCACGAAGGCGTGCGTCATGTTCGTCGAGATGACGGTCGTCCAGCCCGCCTCCGTGATCCGAAAGCGGTGGGCACCGCCTCGCGCGGCGGCGAGCTTGCGGATTGCGGCACCGTCGTCCTTGAAGAACATTTCGCGTTCGGGACGGATCTGCGCGTGGCAATAGGGATGGAACGAAAGGACGTCGTTGTCGCGCGCGATGCCGAATTCGATCATGCGGTTGAAGAAGGCGGGTACGTCCTCCGCTGTCAGCAGGATGTTCGCCTGGGGGCGCACTGCGCGGATCGCATCGCGGCAGGCACGCGAACAGTCGACGAATTTGCGCATCCAGCCGTCGTTGTCTTTCGTGCCTTTTTGGTAGTGCTGGCGGAATCCGAAGTTGTGCGGTTCGTTCCAGAGTTCGTAGTCGTTCACGGTGTCGCCGAATTCCTTCACGGCCCAGGCGCACCATTTGGCCGCCGCCTGCGGGTCGTACGGGTTCGCATGGACGGTACTGCGGCCGTTGAAAATGCAGTTGAGGGCGATGCCGCGTGCATGGAGCGCTTCGGCGTAGGCGCGGAAGCGGGGTGGCATCTTGAAGTTGTCCGCTCCGTCTTCGCAGCCCTGCCAGTTGAAGTCGTCGCGCACCATGCCGATGCCCGCTTCGGTGAGAATGTCGAGATAGCGCAGATCGCCGTGCGCCCAGCCGTGTCCGCCGTGCGTGCCCGTGCCGACCCAATAGCAGGGTTTCGGCGCGGGACCCGTCAAGCGCGCGAACCACGTGGAGGCTTTAGCGGTGGAGGTGCCGCATTTTGAGGTCAGGGTGACTTTGAACGCGCCGAAACGATTGTGCAGATTCTGCGGTGAAATCGTCAGCGTGTCGCGTTCGGCCGCAGAGACTGTCTTGGTGAACACGGGCGTGTCGTTCCAGTCGGTGACCACGACGTCGAGGTTGAAGGTTCGATTGAGGGAGAGGTTCAAGTCGCGTACGAATCTGCGGACATTGAAAGTTGCGGATTCGTCCGGCTGGTAGAGTCCGCCGAAGCGCATCGGGGCACAGGCGAGCGTGAAGGGCGGTAGCGTGTGTTCGTCAGCTGTCGTGGTGATGACATAGTCCGCGACATCGAACGTGCCTGTGCGCACGGTGCTGTTGCGGACCTCGAGTCCGAGGACGACGGATTTGACGGGCAGGTGTAGCACGCCGTCGTTCGCGCCGTTCCAATGGCTGCCGGATGCTTTGACCGGGCAGGTGAAGTCCTGCCAGACGGCACCGGGACGCGCCGCGAGCCGATGCAGATGGTCTTGTCCGGTGGCATCGTGGTAGCGGACGAAGAGCGTCGCGGACGTTGCGTTCGGAACGCGCAGGCGGAACTTCACCTGAGAGGTTCCGGCGGGGAGCGGTTCGTTGAAGATGAAGCCTACATAATGTCCGCGCGTCAGGTCGTACGACACGCGGTCGAACCGCACATCGTTTTCCAGGCCATTCGCCAGCGTACCCTTGGCACCCGGGAACTCGCCGCCCAGCGTAAGACCGCAGAACGGAGAGGAAAAGTCCGTAAACCGCACCAGACGACTGTGCACCGCACCTTCGACAACAATCGCCGCGGCAAGTCCAATCAGTAGAATCAAGTTTTTCATGGAATCCATTATATCAAAATTTGCTAGACTATGCGCATTACAATTACCGCCACCGCGAGATCTACCACGGATCACGCGGAAACTCGCTTCGCGGGACACGGAAAGCAGTTTGAAAAAACACCCTTCGGACCTGGCACTGGCAATCCTCCCAAAGGGCAGGGACTTGGGGCGAAAGGTCGATGGCTGTCCCCCATGTGTGGAAAAATCCAAACCTTCCAAACCTCAAATGTGGTATAATATCGGTTGATGAGCGAACCAAAGAACAACCTGATGATTCCCTACGGCATTTCGGATTTCAAACGGATCCGCGGCGAGGGGTACTACTATGTCGACAAGACTGAATATCTCGCGAAGCTTGAATCGCGGGACTCGTTCGTGTTCTTCGTGCGGCCGCGGCGCTTCGGCAAGTCGCTTTTCATCAGTATGATGCAGTGCTACTACGATCGTCTCGAGAAGGCGGACTTCGAGAAGTACTTCGCCGGACTCTGGATTGGCGCGCATCCGACGGCGAACCATAACAAGTACCTAGTGCTCATGCTCGACTTTTCCAAGATTGATGGCACGGGCGGCAATTCGCTGGAGGAAAAATTCGCCAACTACATGGACGCGGCCCTCGACAATTTTGTCAACCGATACGCGGGCGAGTTCCCCGCCGGAACGTTTGACCGGCTGAATCGCGAGACCAAGTACCAGACCATAACCGACGCGGCGAAGAACGCCAAGTTGCCGCTCTACTTGATCATCGACGAATACGACAACTTCACGAATTCGCTCATTCGTTCGTCGGGAAATGAGCCGTATCGGTCCATCACGCATCGGACGGGATTCTACCGTGCGTGGTTCAAGATTTTCAAGGGCAGTTTCGACCGCATCTTCATGACGGGCGTCTCGCCCGTGACGATGGACGACCTGACGAGCGGGTTCAACATCGCCGCGAACATCTCGCAGGACGAGGACTTCAACTCGATGCTCGGCTTCTCCGAGCAAGAGACGCTACAGATGTACCGCGACTTCAAAGCGACGGGTAAGTTCACGGAGGGCGACCCCGTGAAAATCGTCGCCGGCATCAAGCCCTGGTACGACGGCTACTGTTTTGCAAAGGAGTCGGTCGGCAGGGAGAGCGTGTTCAACAGCGACATGGTGCTCTACCACCTCAAACACCTCGTCGCCAAGGGGCGTCCGCCCGAGAACATGGTGG
>JAKSOY010000009.1 GCA_024405255.1 Kiritimatiellia bacterium | reverse complement strand
TGAAGGCGGAACATCTCTACGGCGGTCCCGCCCGCGGGCTCGTGAGCGCGGGGGCCGTGGTCTTCGAAGACGCACCGTTTGCGCCGAAGGGGTGGGGCGGTTGGTGCTTCGGCGACGAACGCCTGGGCCTGAACGGCAATTACCGTCGTCTGCCGAAGCAGATCCTGAATGCGGATGGCAAGGCCGTCTTCCCTGCGCCGCTTTGGGCGGATACGGGCACGCCGAAGGCAGCCGTGCGCGTGCTCGGCGAAGGGACCGTGTTCGAGGATGGCGGACGTCCGGCGCGCGCACGGACGACAACGCTGCTGCACGCCTATCCGTTCTATATCGGTACGACGCTGGGCGGGAATCTGCGGTTGCCGAAGACGGGATATCCCACGATCAAACTCGCCTGCGTGAAGCCGGATGGCACTCGCCTTTCGACGGCGCGGAAACTGTCCGTTGCGTTTGAACGCGTGGAGAGCGTCTATAGCTGCAAGGAGGATCGCCGCGGGTGGTTGACATGGGATTGTGACCGCGTGTACCGTCCTCAGGCCAGTACGATCAAGGAAATCGAAACGAAGCCGGAGGGCGATGTCGAACTCACCTTGCCGTTCGACACGATGGGCGACTATCGTGTGATCCTGACGGACGTCGAGGCGAAGGTGAGCTTTGCCAAGACCTTCTGGCTGGGTTCGCGCGGTGATGACACGGTTCGTGCGCCGCTGGCGAATCCGAGCGCGGTGACGCTTTCGTTCGACAAGAAGTTCTATCGTCCGGGCGAAGTGCCGCGTCTCCTGGTCAAGGCTCCGTTCGCCGGGTGGGCGCTGTTGACGGTGATGCGCGAAAAGGTGATCTCCACGCGCGTGGTGAAGCTGGCGGGCGCCACGCAGGAGCTGACGCTCGATCCCGTGACGGCGGAACAGGCGCCGAATCTCAATGTCTCGCTTTGCGTGGTGCAGAGCACGGACAACGGCGGCTGGCGCCAGACGGCGCGCGCACATGGCGAAGCGACGTTGCGGGTGCGTCCCTGGGAGAACGAAGTGCCGGTGAAGGTGACGACTTCGTATGTGCCGTCTGCTGTGGGCGGTACGCTGACGGCCGATGTCGTGGCGATCGGTACGGGCGCCACGGGGACGGTCGCGGTTGTGACGGTGGTCGATGAAGGCATCCATCTGCTGACAGGCTGGACGCCGCGTCGTCCCGTCGAGTTTCTCGCGAAGGCACGGAGCGAGAAGCTGCCGCTCTTCGATCTCTTCGACAATCTGCTGCCGGTGTGGGATGGCGATCCGACCAAGGTCCGTGGACAGAAGACGGGCGGTGATATCGGCGCAGGCCTTTTGGGACGTGTGAGTCCGACGCCGACACGTCGATTCAAGACCCTTGCGTGTTGGCAGGTCGCCGTGCCGTTGACGAATGGCGTCGGTCGCACCGTCTTCACGCTGCCGGAGTTCGTGGGCGAGGTCCGTGTTGCGGCGGTGGCGTATTCGGAGAAGGCCGTGGGGGCCACCGACTGTCTGCAGAAGGTGTGTCCGAAACTCGTGCTGCAGGGGGATGCGCCGCGTTTTGCGGCACCGGGCGATGTGTTCGATGCGACGATCACGCTCGACAACCGCAGCGGGAATGCCGGTTCTGCAACCTGGTCGCTCGTGGCCACGGGGGCTGTCACGTGCGTTGCGCAGGCGGATGCCACGAAGAAGGTGGAAGCCCTTGCGAAAGACGGCTCTGCGACGCGGCATGTACGCCTCCAGGCGGGGTCCGTACCGGGGCAGGGAATCCTCACGTTTACCGTGGAGGGTTTTGGTGAAACGCATGTGCAGACGATCGAGCTGCCGGTTCGTCCGGCGGTGGCAAGCCGCTTGACGGCGGGAACGATCCGTCTCGAACCGGGCGAGAAGAAGGTGTTTGCGCCGCAGGGGACGAATACCGTAGCCGAAGCGACCGTGCGGTGGTTCAAGCCGAGCGGTTCGGAACTCGCGAAACTGCTGGGCGCGCTCGATTATCTGGCGGATTACCCGCATGGATGCCTGGAACAGACTACCTCGCGCATCTTCCCGCTTGTCGCCTCGGATGGATTCCTCAATCGGCTCGCCTCGTCGGCGATGGAAGGGAATCTCGCGACGAATCGTGCCGCCTATATTGCGGCCGGCGTGGAACGCGTGACATCGATGATCCGTATGACGGACTTCGTCATGTGGCCCGACTGCAACTACCCGCCTTGGAATCGCGAGGTGTCGCTCTATGCGATACATTTCCTGATTGCGGCGGAGAAGAGCGGCGTGAAACTTCATCCCTTTGCGCGGAAAAAGATTGTCGAATTTCTGCATAAGTGGACAGGGGAGGGAAGTCAAAACGCGGCTTATGCGTGCCATACGCTGGCCTTGGCGGGCGAGCCGGACAAGGATTGCATGCTTCTGCTGTATGACAGGCGTTCGACCCTGGATCTCCTCGCGCGGACGCGTCTTGCCCGGGCCTTTGTGGCGATCGGCGATCGGATGCGTGCCGGTGAATTGCTTGCCCATGCCGAATCGTCGACGATGACGTTGAAGAGCCAGGCGTTTCTGATCTTGGCCCTGCTCGACCTTGATCCGAATGATCCTCGGTTGGGCCCGCTCGTGCGGAAACTCGAGGCGACGCGTGATGCGGCGCGCTACAGTTGGGGGACGACGGAATCGAATGCGCATGCGCTTCTGGCGTTGGGTGCCTACTACCGCTATCATCCGACCACGGAAGGCGAACCGCATCTGACGATTCAGCAAGAAGGTTCCGCGGCACGTCCGCTCGAGTCCAAGAAGAGCGCGATTGTGCGGGGTGCCGCCCCCGTGACGGTGGCGAATGTCGGTCAGGGAACGGCGTGGCTTGCGTGGCGGACGCAGGAACTTCCGACGCCGGCGGCTGTCACGAACGAGTCGAATCAGATCGCCATTGAACGCGCTTACTTTACACCCGAGGCCAAGCCGGCGGATCTCACGAAGCTCCAGCGGGGCGATCTCCTGATTGTGCAGTTGACGGTGAAGGTTCCTGAGGGCCGTGTTTTCAACGACCTGGTCATTCAGGATCTCTTTCCGGCGGCGTGCGAGCCGGTGTTGGGGAAGCTTGATACGAAGCTCTACCCGTGGGTGGAACGGGAGACCGGTTCGTGGGTGATGCGCAGCGATACGCGCGACGACCGGATCCTGCTCTTCTCGAAGAAGTTCATGGTTCAGCATCGCAAGGCCTACCAGTACCTCTATCCGCTGCGGGTCGTCTCGCCGGGTACATTCACCGTACCGGGTTTGTCGATCGAGGCGATGTACGCACCAGAGATTCATGCAGTCACCGCACCGACGCGAGTGACCGTATCGTCCGGAAACTAAAAAGGAAGCGAGGTTTTGTCCAGAGTAGATTGAAAGTGTGTGTCCGTTCTACGCGGCCCGTACCGTCAAGGTGCGGGCCGCAATTTCAAACCGCTGAAAATATCGTTTGCCAAAACAGCTGAAATCGGCTTTACGCGCGGACGGAAGTTTGCTATTATTTTCTTTGCGAAAGTGAGGTTAAAATGGCGAACGAACTGGATGAAATGGCGGGGCCTGTCAATGAAGCGGGCCGTGATGTCAATGTGATCGAAAAACAGTTGCCGGTGACGGTGGGCTGGGGGTCGACCTTGTTCGAGGTCCTGTTGTGGGTCTGCGGCATTCTGCCGGGACTGATCTTCCTCTTCATGAAGATCGGCGCGAAGAACTACTTCCGGCAGCTCCAGCAGAAACTGCAGGCGGATGCCTCGACGATCGACAACTATCTCGAGCAGCGCGTGCAGATCCTGCAGAACGTCGCGGGACTCGTGACGAAGGCAATCGACCTTGACAAAGATGTGATGAAGGCCGTGGCGGCATTCCGCGGCGGCAAGCTGCCGGAGGGCGCGCGTAATGAGGTTGCCAATCAGATCGATGGCTGCTTCGGACGTCTCTTTCCGCAGGTCGAGGCCTATCCTGAGCTCAAGGCGCATGCCGCGATCGCCGATGCGATGCAGCAGAATGCGTATCTGCAGAAGGAAATCACGGCGGCGCGGTCGCTCTACAACGACACGGTGAATCAGTGGAATACGGATGTCTTCTCGTGGCCGACGAAGCAGATCGTCGCCGCACGCGCGGGATATACGACACGCATCCCGTTCACGGCCTCGGCTGAAACCAAGCGTGCGGCCCGTCAGAACTTTTTCGCGTGATCGAAGACGTCTACGAACCGCTGGCCCGTTATCGAGATGAATTCCACGGGACTTTCTCGCGGCTGGTCCGCGAGAAGTTCAAGGATTTGCTTGCGCGTTCCGGTGTGGACGTAAAGGCGAACCGCAAGCAGGCAACGCTTGTCAGGAAACTTCAAGGGGAAGTCGATTCGACAAGTTCGAAGAAGTCGGGTGTGGGCTGCGTCATGGGACTTTGCTTCCTTGTTGCCGCAGCCGGATTGTTTGTTGTCCTTTCCCAGGACGTTCCCCAGCTTCAAACCGGCGGTATTTTCGCATGCGTCATCGGACTCATCCTCGGCTTCGTATTGATGATGATGCGCTCTTCGCTTTCGGATCGCCTGCGGCAGCTGCGCGCGCGTTTGGAAGCCGAAAAGGCGAAGGCGTGGGAGTTGATGGAACCGCTCAATCGTCTCTATACCTGGGATCTCACGACGAAGCTCATCGAGGCGACGGTGCCGCGGCTGCAGTTCGATCCGTATTTCACGGCGCAACGTCTTGCGGATCTTGAACGGATCTATGGGTGGGACGAGGTGAATACCGCCGACAAGTCGATTCTCTTTTCGCAGTCGGGTGTGATCAACGGAAATCCGTTTGTCTTCGGCGACTACCTCTATATGCGATGGGAAGAGGAGACCTACCAGGGGTCGAAGACCATCCACTGGACCGAATGGGAGACCGACTCGGAAGGTCGTCGTCATCCCGTCACGCGTTCCGAAACGCTCACGGCCACGGTGACGGCGCCCAAGCCCGCCTACAAGACGCAGAAGTTCCTGTTGTATGGCAATGACGCGGCGCCCGATTTGATGTTCACGCGCAAGCCCTCGTCGCTGTCGGATTCGTCAGGGTGGTTTCATAGTTGGCGGATGAAACGGCAGGTGGCGCAGTTGCAGGACTTCTCGCGCAACCTGACGGACAATCATCCCTACACGATGATGGCCAACCATGAATTCGAAGCGCTTTTCGAGACGAAAGACCGAACCGACGAGGTTCAGTATCGTCTCCTCTTTACGCCCGTGGCCCAGCAGCAGATGCTGCTCTTGCTGAAAGACCGCAAGATCGGCTTTGGCGACGATTTCGTGTTCCAGAAGGATCATAAGATCAATCTCATCTTTGCGGACCACCTGACGGCGATGACGCTGGATACGAATCCGGCCCAGTTCCAGGACTGGGATATCGATCGGGCGTGGAACCACTTCATTGCGTTCAATGAACAGTATTTCAAGAACGTCTATTTCGCGCTGGCGCCGCTGCTGGCGATTCCGCTCTATCAGCAGACGCGAAATCATGAGGAGATCTGGAAGGGCGTGATCGAACCCGGCAGTCGGGCGTCCTCCTGGGAATGCGAGGCCCTTGCGAACTTCCACGGCGAGAAGGAATTCGCCCATCCTGAGTGCATCACACGTTCGCTCTTGAAGGCGAAGATGGTCGCACACGAGGACGGGGTCGGGGAAGTCAATGTCACGGCCTATGGCTATCGCGGCATCCAGCGTGTCACCGAAAAGACCGTCTTTGGCGGCGATGGAAACTTCCATACCGTCCCCGTGGAATGGATTGAATACGAACCCGTCTCGCGCACGCGCGTACTCAGCGTGGCGGAAGGAAATGAACAGATGGCCTCGCGGGCGACGGCCTATCGCCGTTCGATCTATTCGTGGTTCGACCGGTGAGGAAGGGATACGAGGAAAAACACGAGATGGATAAATCGCGGATCAAAGGAATTTTGTTCTGTTTGTGTACGTGGGCGACTTTGCTGTTGTCGGCGGTTTCGCTGGATTTTGAGGTGGAGCGGGCCGCGTTGGGGGCAAACGCCGAAGGACAGGCACCACGTGTCTTTGGCTGGAACGAGGCCTCGGGAGGCGGACTTGTCGGCTTCTTCGGGAACCGCATGTCGTTGAGCTGGAAGGACGTCAAAATTCCGCACGGCGGCCGCTGGACCTTTGAGTTCCGTCTGGTTTCGCCTGACGATCGGTCGTTTTTCGTGTCGGTTGACGGCGTGCGCCGTACCTGTGTCGAAGCGTCTACGTCCAAGGGCTACCTGGTGACGGTGAAGACCTCGCTCGACCTGACGGCCGGCACTCACGCGATCACGCTCGTGGCCCCCGATGCCGGATGGGCGCCTGATCTTGACCGACTGCGGCTGACCGACGAGACCGATCCGATGATCAACGGACATCGTCCGCTTAAGTGCGTCTACTTCACGCCGGTCGATTGCCAACCGTATCCGGATCGGGCAGAGCGCCTTGACCGTGTGATGAAACACGTACAGGCGTTCTACCGGCGCGAGATGGAACGTAACGGATATGGTCCGCTGACGTTTGAACTCGAAGAAACGGCCCCGGGCAAGCTCAAGCTCTATGAGGTTCGCGGACTCGAACTGCAGGCGGCCTACGGGCGAGATTCCTACGGCAAGGTCCGTTCGCTCGTCTTCACCGAGTTGGCGCGTCAAGGCGTGGATGCGGCGAAGGAGACGCTCGTCGTCTTCCAACGCGGACTCAAGTGGGACGGTGCGAAGGCGATTGAAGTCGCGTCGTATTGTGGCGCCTGGACGGCGGTGACGGGCATGTGCACCTGCTACGACGATCCGCTTCTCGATGCGACGAATCTCGTCAGTCAGGCATCGGGCGGGTATTATATGAGGCCCTGCTCGATCGGCGAATTCAATACGCATTACATCGGCGGCATTGCGCATGAACTCGGTCATGCGCTCACATTGCCGCACAACGGCGAAACGCCGAACGAGCGGGCGATGCTGGGACATGCCCTGATGGGCAGTGGCAATCACACCTACGGCCAGCGGTTGCGCGGGAAGAAAACCGATACGATTCTGACGGCGGCGGAAGCCTTGCGTCTGTCGTCCACCTGGGCGGTCGGCGGCGGCGAGCCCGTGATGCGCACGAATGACGTGTCCATTGTCCGTCTGGGAACGGCCCGCGATGAAAAAGGGGTGATGCGCGTCAAAGGAGCGGTCAAGTGGGGCCGTCCCATCAAGGGACTCATCTTCTATGTGGATCCCGATCAACAGAAGAGCGACTACGATTCGCAGACAACGATTGTCAAACCGGCGGCCGATGGTTCCTTTGAAACGGCGTTGAGTCCGGCATCGCGTCTGCCCGGCGTTCTGCGCATCTGGGCGGTACGCGAACACGATTCCGTCAAGGTATTCGAAAACCGTTTTAACAAATGAGGGAGATGACATGAACAGTAAATGGCGAAAGATTGTAGGCTCCGTTCTGGGGGCTGGCGTGGTGGTAACGGCATGGGCGGATCGCACGCTGACATCGCACATCACATTGACGGAAGATACCGATTGGCGTGGGGAGGGTACGATCACTTTGGCCTCCAACGTGGTCGTGAACCTCAATGGATATACGCTGCGGACGGATGAGCTGGTGAGTCAAGGGACGGGCGCCATTCTCAACCATGTGATGTCGAGCGACTACGAGCCGCTTGAATCGGTCACCTCTTCGGGCGAGAATCAGTTCATCGACACCCAGCTGCCCGGCCAAAACATTTTGGCGGTGCGGGGTGAATTCTCGATTGCCGACAAGGGGGGGAATTACGTGATTCTCGGCACGGAGTCGCCGAAGATGATTCCCCTATGGATTTCTGGGACCAAGTGGTACGTCGGTTACAACTACACGAATGTTGCGGGGGTCGATTATACGGGCGGGACCGAACGTCAACTTGTTTTTGCCCGCATCAAGAAGGGCGAACAGAACGTGTGGGCGAATGGGGTGAATGTCGTCCATGGAACGTACTCCCAGTCGTTCAATGCAGGAACGACCCTTTACCTGTTCGCCCGTCATTCGGGATCGAATGTCATTTCGTATGCGCCCGCGACGCTTTATTTCATGGACATCTATCAAAATGCGACAATCGAAGCTGAACTCGTGCGGTCGTTCGTGCCGGCGCGCCGTGTGGCCGATGGAATCGCCGGTGTGTATGATGTGGCGCATGGCACGTTCTACTCGAACGGCGGGAAGGGCGTGTTGACGCCGGGGCCGGTTGTGAGCCAGCCGGGTGGAACGGGAGGCGCGCTGTTTCTGCGGGCACGGCCTGGAAAGCTGCCTTTGGCGGCGTATCAGCGTCCGCACGACCTGTCGATCGACGTGACGGTCGACCTGACCGGCAGCGGGTTGGTGCCGGGAGATCGGATCTTTGCGTGGTCGACGCCGCCGAAGGATATGACGTTCCATCTTGAAGGCGGTTCGCCGGGAGTGCAGCTTGTTTCGCAGGCGAATGGACTCTACTATGGCCGCGGCACGACCTCGGCCGATGCCATCGTGTGGCAAGGGGGCGCCGGGGAGTTTTCCGCTGTTGCAAATTGGCGGCGTGGTACGGGCGAAGAAGTGACGTCGCTTGCCGATACGATTCTCTATGTGCCGCCGACATCGGCGGATGAACCCTGTGTTTTCTCCTACCCGAACCACGACCCAGTGTCGTTTGGGACGAGTGTGCTCTCGGTGATGGGAACGGCGGTTTTCCCGACGTTCGGCGGTTTCTCGTTGGGTTCGCTTGAAGTTCTGAACGGTGGGCGACTTGTCTACGATCCGGTGTCCTTCACGTTCCGTCTGAAACAGGCGCCGACATTCGAGGCGGGGGCGAAGTTCGCCTTGCCGGCGACGTATGCAACAGCAACGAAGGGACGTTTCCTGTTGTTGACGTGGGATGCGGGCACGTTGCAGGATCCGGATGTCCTGACATCGCTTTTTGACACGACGTGTACGCAGGCGACGGCGGCGCGCGTGTGGGCGGAGACGACGGAGAGCGGCGGCGGTCGCCTCTGGCTGGACCTCGATGCCGAGGCGGAACGTCCGCGTCTGAACGTGCTGGCGCTGGGCGACTCGACGACGCAGGGGTCGGACGCGCAGTGGGGCAATTGGCGTACGCTTCTGATGAAGCGCCTTGAGGCGGCGGGTTTCGATGTGCGGGCGAAGGGCTATTGGAAGACCGACAGCGCGGATATCTGCGGCGCGACAATGCCGTCCAACTGGGTGTGGCATGCCGGTGAAGGTTCCCAGGCGTTGATCACGCGAAGCGATCGCGGCGGTTACTTGGACGCCATCGAGAATGTGCTTGACCAGGCGGGCGATGTGGACGTCGTCTTCGCGATGATCGGCGTGAACGACATCAACCACTATTGCACAAGGCCCGAGGTACTCTATCCGGCATGGACTAATTTCGTGGGACGGATCCTACGCCAGAAGCCGCAGGCGAAGGTCGTGGCGGGGTCTGTGCTGGACATGGCCGGTGAATTCGACAAAGACGAATTGGTCCAACGCTTCAATGCATTGATGTCGGGTGCTGTGGCGGGTGACGTGTTCCCGGCCCATCGGGTGGCGTTTGCCGATCTTTATACGGCGTGCTATCGGTTCGATTCGAATGGCGTCTACATTCCGCATAGTTTCATCGACGTGGTCAATGTCCATCCGGATTGGCTGAGCGAAGACAAGATCGCCGCCACCTATTGTGCGACGTTCCTGCAGGCGGTTGCCGCCGATCCCGCGTGGACGAGCGGGACCGTGGCGGCTGAAACCACGACCGATGCGGCGGAGGACAACGTGCCCGCCGCCTATCGAAACGGGTTCACGCGGGCGCGCGTCTACGATGCCGTTGCGCATTCGGGCAAGCTTTTCGCAACGAATCTCTATGAAGATGCGACGGGCGTGACGGCTGCGACGGAAAACCTTTCGCGCGTGGGCTACTACATCGTCTATCGCCGCCGCAACACGGAGACAACCGACTACCACGGGGCGGTGCGCTACATGTGGCTGGATGTGGATGCGTTCGGCGGGCGCACGCTCGACGATGTGGGCATTCCGATCGCCGCGACGAACCAGTGCTGCGCGACGCGGCTGCACATCAAGACCAATATGCCCGGCATCGACGATGTGGATTCCGCCGATGATTCGGTGCGGGCGTGGATCGAGTTCTGGCCGCTCTCCTACAGTGGTACCGGCAGTACACTCGCGGGTGCACCGACGGCCTTGTACGGACACGACTGGAACGATTCGCCGTATCATAACCAAACAGGGGACTACGGATCGATGCAGATCCATCGGCTTACGCCGGGTGGTGTCCATCCGGCGCAGGTTCTCTTTGCGTTCAACGGCTGGTGTGAGCCGAATTACACCACCCATGAGTTCGGATTCGGAAACCTGGCGCTCTTTCAGCTGGGAGGTTTTGACTGGACCTTTGCGATCGCCAAATTGCCGGACGTGTTTTCGAAGGACGCCTACGAAATGGCGCGCATCGAAATCTGGACGCGGAGCGTCGACGAGGAGACCGCGCCGGCGGCACCGCAGATCGCCTCGGCGGCGGCGACGTTTGCGGCGGGTTCGTATGAAGTGACGGGTGAACTGACGGACCTCGGTCTCGGCGGCGGCGAGGTGTCGGTGGCGCTTGAATGGGCGCGTGACGCCGCTTTTGAAACGGTGGAGGGGCGTCAGGAGATTGGCGCGTTTTCAACGACGACGAACGTGGCGGCTGCGGTTGCGGGGCTGGATGCGCAGGTGACGCGCTACTTCCGCTGGACGGCGCAGAATGCGGTTGGCGTACAGGGAACGAGCGACGTGGTGACGATGGATGCCGCGTCGCGCGAAGTCGTGCGTGCCGTCTGGACAAATGCGGCGGGCGACGGCGACGTGACGAACGTGCAGAACTGGTCCTGTGAAAACGCGATGGCGCGTTCGGTGGTCGACGCGTTGCCGACGGCGCAGAGCGTGGTGCAGTTGTCGGGGGCGGTTGCCTTCAATGTGCCGCGTGAACAGCCCGTGGTCTGGCGCAAGGTGGCGGGGGCTTGCACGCTTGCCGCAGATTGTGATTGGCGTGGTTTGACGGCGACCTTTGAGGGCACGGTCGACCTGATGGGACACAACTTGACGATCGCGAGTCTCGATCAACCGGGATTGACGATCACGGATAGCACGCTGACGGCGGGATATCGTCGACTTGAGTCGATCACCGCCACCGGTACGCAGTTCATCGACACGGGGGTACGCGCGAGCAGCGGTTCGAGCGGTGTGCAGGCCGAAGCCGACGTCATGTTCAATTACAATAAAGACAGCAACAACTTTGTGTTGCTTGGTGCGACGAATGGCTCGACGAGTTTCAACCTCATGTGGTTGTCGGGCGAAAAGTGGTGGATGATCTATTCGAAGACAACGGGAAACATCGGCGGCGTCGTCTCCGGCGAGTACGGTCGGCGCTATCATATCGTTTCTACGCTCAAGTCCGGTTCGCAGACGACCTATGTCGACGGAGTGTGTGTGGTCAACGGGTCGACGGGCGGCAGTTCGGATATGGGGTGTTCGCTCACGGTGTTCGGACGAAACAACAAGGGGTCGGGTACTGTCACCACGCCTGCGTGCGCAACACTGTACGCGATGAAGATCTGGAAGGACGGCGTACTCGTGCGCGACTTCGTGCCGGCCCAGCGGGTCGGCGACGAGGCGATCGGTCTGCTCAATGTTGTTGACGGATCTTTCTATACGAACAACGGCCAGGGTGTTTTCGTGGCGGGTGCGGTCTGTGCCGAAGCCACGCAGTCGGGCGAGTTGCATCTGGACGTGCCGGCGGGAAGTTGCGTCGAGAATACGGTTGTGTCGCTCACAGGCAGTCTACGGCTCGTCAAGGACGGTGAAGGCGTGTACATTGCGAACAAGGCGGAACAGTCGTATCGCGGCGGAACGGTCGTCGCGGCGGGCGAAGCGTCCTTTGGCGCGCAGACGTGTGCCAATGCCTTCGGCGCGGTCGGTGCGGAAATCCGCGTATTGGAAGGGGCGTCGCTCAACTTCGCCGGTTCGCGGAAAGCGAGCGACTATGCGTTTGTCTTTGCCGGGGGACGTGGCCTGAACACGGTTGAAATCGGTGGCGGGAACAACGGTATTGCCAAGCTTACGCTGGAAGCGGATACGGTGTTCGACTTCTACGAACAGTTCAACTTCAAGGCGGCGACAGGAAAAGTCCAGGTCGACCTCAAGGGGCATAAGCTTGAAATCCGCGATACGGACCGTTGGTACGACGTGGAGATGACGGAAGGCACGTTGACGCATTCGCCCGTGGCGGTGTTCCATGTGCCGGCGCCGCGTGTCGTCAACGCGCCGAATCTCACGCTTGACGAGCCGGGTATGCTGTTTTTGGAAAATGGTACTGTCCTTAATGTGAGCAACTATGTGGCGCGGAGCGTCTGCAGTCAGACCTGGGATAATAACGGAGGAACGCTGAATGTCTTTGGCACGTTCACGCCAGTGTCGGACGAATTCTGGGGATGCGTGCTGCAAGATGGGGCGACGCTTGACCTTTCGGGGAAGACGGATGCGTGGTCGACGACTTCTCTGAAACCGCACGCGGCCTCCACGAAGACGACGGTGACGTTCGCCGATGAAGCGGCGGTGATGATCGATCTGAAAGGACGTTTCGTGAAGAACGGCGAGTATGTGGTGACATGGGTAACGCCGCCGACAAATCTCGATACACTCACTTTCACGCTCGATGCGAAGACGGCGTCCGGGTACGCGGAGATCCGAAGCGATGATCACGGTCTGTACATCTACCGTGCCAGTACGGTGATCATACTCCGATAGGGCAAATCGTTAAATATGACGGCAACTGATGTCCCCATTGACAGATTGCCTCTGACTATGTTAGAATACTTTCCCGTAAAGAGTAAAAATCGTTTTTTACATTGAAAGAGCAAGATGAACGGTTTAAGGAAGTTACCTAAGTACATGAAAGCGTGCGGTGTTGATTGTCTCGACATCTGTGCGTTCACGCTGTCCGGAGACTTCCCCCTTGCTGTTGCGACAAGATATGACGCGGTTCAGTTGATGCTCTTGGGTGAGATGACGATTGCCTTTGAACCGAGACGTGAAGTGCTGCCGGATGAAATCATTGCCGCCTATCGGCAGATTTCTGGTTTTCGCCGGGCGGTTGTCGTCCTTGAGTTTGCAGATCGGGAGTATAGTGAGTGTCTCCGGAAGGCGAAAGTCAATTACATCGTACCTGGCCGGCAGATATTCATGCCGCCTCACGCAGTACTGACGCCTCCAGAGGCCTATGATCGCTTTGAGAAGCCCTTCTTGCGCAAGTTTCTTTCTCCGTGGGCTCAAGTTGTATTCTTCCGTATGTTGCTTTTCCATGCGGGGGAGGAGTCTGTTTCGTATGCCACGCTTCGTGAGGAGTTGTCGATCAAAGATGTTTATCTGACGCGGGCTTGTCAGGAGCTGGAGTATCATCGGCTTGCCACGATGGGCAAGACGGGGCGGAACCGTTTCGTTTCTCTGCCGAAAGACAGGAGGCTCCTTTGGCGTTCGGCCGAGAAATGCCTGCGTACGCCGATTGTGAAATCGGTTCGCTTTACGGGGAAGATGGATGGTGGACTGTTGTCTGGGTACTCGGCACTTGCGCGTGTTTCCGATCTTCTGACAGAAGACGAGACGTCGTTTGCCATGTCGATAGATCAGGTGCGGAAGCTGGATGAGAGCAAGATTCAGAAGTACAGCGGTGTACCGATTGAAATCTGGCGATATGCCCCGGTTCTTCTCGCCCAAGATGGACGCGTCGATTCGCTTTCGCTATACATGGCGCTGAAGGATTCACCAGACGCGCGAGTTCAGATTGCCTTGTCTGATTTGCTGGAGAGAACTCTATGATCCCTGGATTTGATAGGTTTGAAGTTGCGTTTGCCTCGTACCGAGAATCGTTCATTCTCATTGGCGGTACTGCGGTTCAGATGGTGTTGGGTCAATACGATAAGCCTAAAGGCATTGCCAATCGTGCCAGAGTCACGCACGACATTGATCTGCTGGTCGTCACGGACAAGCTTTCCGATGCCTTCAAAATGGCGTTTCATAGGTTTGTTGATGCAGGAGGTTACGAATGTTACTTTTCGAAAGAGCGCCCGCATTATTACCGGTTTCTTGCCCCCAAGGATGCGTCCTTTCCGGCGAAGCTTGAGCTTTTGTCGCATTCGTTGCTGGAACTTCCCGGCCTGCGGTATACGCCGCTTGTGTTGGAACGGGACGAAAGCATGTCGGCAATGGTACTGGATGAAGAGTTGTATCAATATGCCTTGATTCATTGCGATATTCGACATGGGTTTAGATGTCTTAAGCCAGAGGCATTGATGGTGTTCAAGATTGCCGCGTACTTGAACCTGATGGCTGAATATGTCGAGACAAGTGACGCTCGTCGTCGCAATGATGCGCTTAAGCATCGTAATGACGTCTTTCGCGTTCTTGAACATGTGCCGCCGTCCGTTCGCGCCGAGTTGCCGGATGCTCTCGCGCCGAGAGTCCGCGAGTTCATCGCGCGATTCTCGCCTGACGGCGCAAACTATCTTGAGTGGGATTCAATCGCCCAGGCGATCGCGTCGCCAACGCTTGCAACCGACCCGACGCCGATGATAGATGCCTACGGCCGCATATTTGGATTAGAGTAATGAACCTTACATACCTCATAGGAAATGGATTTGATATCGGTCTTGGACTCAAGACCGACTATTGCGCACCGGACGCGGTGCCCGTTTGGGTATTGATAGCCCTGCCCGTTTATGTTATACTGTCTGTGCGATGGAAGTAATGCATTATCCGCGTCTCTATGAGACTCTTGTTCGGGAGTATCTTTCCCGGTATCCTCAGCCAACTTCTTTAAAGTTCAATGAGCAGCCCGTAACCAATTACGTGGAGAATGCTGAGTGCGCAGGACCGTCGGCTTTTATGGCGTACCAAGAAGGAATGGAAACAAGATGAAAATCGGTTCGATTGTCGGTCTCGCAATGGCCTTCATGATGGTGGGGTGTCCGGCTGGCCTGTCGGCAGCGGAAGCTCCTCGGGCACTGTTGGTGGCCAGTATGGATTTTGGCGATTTGAAACAATTGAACAATGGCGAACCGGTGTTGTTGCCGGGAATCGCCGCAGAGACCAAGTCGATGGCGTTGGCCTGGGATGCACCGGCGATTTCCAATGCGATGGCGAAGGCCGACCATCTGCCGTTGGTGTCCGCTTTCGTCGACATGAAGAATCTCGCCCAGTTCTCGTCCCCTGAGTTCGGTATGACGGACTAGGGATACTAGGTGTCTATCTGATTTACAGAACAGAAAGGAAAACACGCAATGACAAGTACATTTCTTCGGGAAAAAACGTCTGCGAAAGATTTGTGTCTGCGATTGAAAGAGGATGAAGTTGCATCGGCGAAGCCGTTGCGCCGTAAACGAATCAGCGTTTTTCGGAGATTGTCGGCAGTGGCCCAAAAGGGCGTGTTGGCGTTGATGCTGGTGGGGGCGATGTCGGCATCGGCTACTCGTTATTTCATTCGTGACGGCGGAGACGTCTCTGTGGCCAATAATTTCTCCGGAGGAGGCAATGTCTATTTCCAGGGCGGTTATCAGGGCGCAAGTTCGGCTTATTTGCCGGAGGGCAAGACCTTTACCTCGACGGTGATCGTCTACGTCTTCAACGATTTCACGCTCAACATCCAAGGTGGTGTGTTTGAGGCGCTCCTGGATGAGACGACTTCGGCGTCGAACCCGTCGTTCACGGTTGGTAAGGGCGTGGTCAACCAGAGCGGCGGCACGGTGAATATTGGCATGGCTTCGCCTGCGGCGGCCACCCGTACCTTGTGCCTCTCTTATAGCAATAACGGACACGCCCAGTACAACCTTTCGGGCGGAACGTTGAACGTTCGGGGCGATTCGCTTCTGATGGTGCGCAACAACCAACCGGCGACATTCACCCAGACCGGCGGCGTACTCGACTTGAGCGGCGGCCGCGGGCAGGCGGTGTTGCTGGGCGAAACGGGTTCGGGAACGGCGACGGTGAACCTTCGGGGCGGTGTCGCGAAGGTCGGGCGCTTCTACTCCAACATCGCGACGGCATCGTATCTCAACTTCGACGGTGGCACGGTACAGACGCTTGCCGCGTCGGCGGAGTTCATCGGTTCGACGACTGACAGTAAGGGACTCAAGGCCCGCGTGCTGGCGGGTGGCGCGATCTTTGACGTCTGGCACGATGTCACGTCCTGTCTGCCGCTTGTCAGCGGCGTGACGGCACCGGCCCTTGACGGCGGCCTGACCAAGAAAGGCGACGGCGTATTCACGCTGGCTTCGGGCAACACTTACACGGGCCCGACGAAGATCGAGGCAGGCGCGTTGAAAATCGCGAAGGGGACGACGTTCTCCGGATCGCTCGAAATCGACAATGACGGACAGCTGCTGATCAGCGGCGTCACCGATGCCGACGTGGGGCAGGTGGTTGCGACCTTTGCGGGCGGCATCACTTTGGGCGAGGGCGTTTCGGCGGCGAGCGCTTTTGCGAGCGATACGGACATGTTCCGTCTCTTTGAAATTTCGCCGGACGGCAAGTCGGTCATCGCCCGTGGCGTAACGGCTGTTTCGCTGACGACTTTGACCACCGACTGGAATCGTCCATACGCCGATTATGAGCTACCGGATGGTGACATTGATTTGAACGGACATCGTCTCGCCGTCCGTTTCACGGCGGCGTTTGCCACGTCGGGGCGGACCATCACCGATTCGTCCGCCCCTGGCGCGGGTGGAACATTGACCATCCTGGTTCCGGGCGGAATGACGGTTGAGAACTCGTCGATGCCGTTCACGGGTTCGTTGACGCTGTGCAAGGCCGGTGGTGGTACCTATCTTTCGTCGCGCGCCAATCAGTCCTACACCGGAGGCACCGTGGTCAAGGGTGGAAATTGGAATGTCAAGCTGGCGGATTCGACTTCGTTTGGCGGCATCGCCTCGGGGGCGGACAAGCGGATTGTGCGCATTGAAACGAATGGCACCCTTGATTTCGTCGGCACGACCTATGGCTTTTCCACCGAGCTCTTTGTCTTGGCGGGCGGCAGTCTTGTCAACGGCGGCGCCGACATCGGCGTCGACGGCAAGGGAATCGGCGACCCCGGCGGGCGTTCGTTGCTGGTCAATGTGAAGCTGGAAGCCGATTCCCGAATCGCCGGCAACACGATGCCGTTCTTGGCGAGCAGCTATGTCAGAACCTATCTGGATATGGGGGGACACAAGCTCACCGTCGCGATGAATCCCGATAAGCGCTTCTATCTCTGCAACACGTCCGTGACCGGTGGCGGCGTCATCGAAGTGACCGGCGGCTATCTGGTGATCGGCGGCTATTCATCGGGTGGAGATCCGAAGGGGTCGGCCATTTCGATGCCCACCACCTCGCTCGTCCAGAGCGGGACCGGCGGCGTGCGGTTGCTGTATGGACTTGAAGTGCTGGACTATACGTGCAAGACTGTGACGCAATGGATGCCACTGACGGGCGCATTGACAGTCAACGGTGCCTTGCGGCTTTTCACCGACAAATATCTAGCCCCGATTCTCAAGGCGGACGGTTCGATCGATGTCTCGACGGCAACGGAGCCGTTCCCGATGAACTCGACCATCGACAACCAGGGGATGCCCTCGTTGCCATCGACGGTGTTCGTAGAAACGGGAACGCGTGAGCTGAAGACGGGCGACAGGGTGCTCGCATGGAACGGCGCCGCCTACGAGGGGATCACTTTTACGGCCAATACGGCGTTGACCGAGCAGGGATTGGGATTCGAGGTCAAGCCCGACGGACTCTACGTCCATTCGGTCATTTCGCCGGATTACGCCAAGTGGGATCTCTCGCTCGGCCAGTGGAAGTTCTTCACCAAGAACGACGTGCTGATACCTGATTGGGACCAGGGGGTGACTTCCGACATCTGGGTGCGTTTCGCCTCCGATGCCGAGTATCAGGCAATCAAGGCGACGGGTCTGACCGGTCGTGGACTTCTCCTTTCTCGTGGTGCGCTGCCGCAAAATGAGACGCCTACGACTTACGACTGGTCGGAGCCCGCGTTCGGCACGGATAGCGACTGCACGTTCGATCTCATGGGGAACACATTGATAATCCCCGCGTCGTTGTTGGCGGATAATTCGGTTCCGCGTACGTTCACTTCGTCGGTGGCGGGCGGCAGACTCAAATGCCGCGTCGGTTCGGGCGCGGTGGTCATCAGTTCCAGTACCGCAATCGGGTCTGGCATGACGTTGGTGAAGGAGGGTCCGGGAGTGCTCGTTTGGGCGCACAATGACGTCAACAGTTTCTGTACGGTTGCGGAAGGTACGTTGAAGGGCGGAATCAATAACGGACTCTTCGCCACGCTGACTGTTGAACGTGGCGCCATATTCGATTTCAATGGTTCCTTCAACCATACCGCGATGAAGATCGTGTCCAATGGCGGTATGCTCACGGTCGACGGACTGGCGATCAACTGGAACAATCGGACTTTCGCGGAACTTGAAATCACCGAGGATACCACCGTCAATGCGAGCGTGGGCGGCCACAACAACGGAAAAGAATGCATGGGCTGGGGGCTCGGTTCCGGGGGGAAGATCACCCTCAACGGGAAGACGCTTCTCGTCAATATCCCGGCCAACGGAACGGTGTTCTGGCTCTTCGGCACGACGTTCACTGATGCGGGCACGCTGGAAATGAGGTCGGGTGCCTATCTGTGCTTGCATGCCTCCACCATTGACGCTTCGCAGGTGACGCTCAATCACACAGGCGGCTGTTTTATCCACAATGTCGAGGTGAAGGTCGCCAATTATTACGCCAACTTCGCAGCCGATACGTCCAGTTATGGTTCGGGATCGTTCACCGTCAGCGGCGTCTTTGCGCCGAACAAAGACTGCTATATGAACACGAAACTGCTGAACGGCGCCACGCTCGATCTCTCGGCGCGTACGTCGCCGCTCTCCATGACGGGAACGGTCTCCCGTAATACCACGCGTCATTTGACTTTCGACGGTGGAGCGACAATCACGGTCGATGTGCATGGACGCGAGTTCACGGATGAACCGACTCAGGTGGTGGCCTGGGAGAGTGCGCCCGAGGGCGTGAATTTCGTCCTGGATGCAGAAACCAGGAAGAAGTGCTATGTGAAGGCCATCGACGGCGGGCTCTATGTGACCAAAAGCGGTCCCATGGTCATGTTCGTGCGGTAGGAAGACTGGTGAACGCCAATGAAAGAAACGATGAGACAATTGGACGAAAGACAATGAAGACGAAAATAAAAGTTCTTGCTGTAGGTTTTGGTTTGTTTGCGTGGACCGCCGGTGCTGAGCCGGTGGCGCCGAAGGAGGGCGTGGATTGCATCGATCCCTTCATCGGGACTGTGACGTATCCGGATGCGGCGTATATCAAGCGCAACGGCGGGCATGGCGGACACGGCTGCGGTAAGACATTCCCGGGGGCTGCGACGCCGTTTGGACAGGTCCAGCTGTCGCCCGATACGGTGACGGGCGGCGATAACGGTCCCGGCTACTCGTACCCGATGAATACCATCGAAGGCTTCAGCTTCCTGCACATGAGCGGCATCGGCTGGTACGGTGAATTCGGCAATCTGCAGGTGATGCCGACGACGGGAAAGCTCGAATTCGATCGCGACGCGGCCAAGTCGTCCTTCAATCACGCGAACGAGGCGGCCAAGGCGGGTTTCTACCGCGTGTCGCTCGAGCGATACAACATCGCCGCCGAACTCACGGCGTCGCGTACGTGCGGTCTTCTGCGTTTCACTTATCCGGCGAACGAAACGGCGCACCTGAAGTTCGATCTGGGCCGTCGCATCGGCCAGCGTGGACGTTGGCTGTCGCATTCCGAGCAGCATCTCACGGTGGTGAACGACCGCGTGCTGGAAGGGTACATGAAGTGCAATTCCGCCGACGGTGGCTGGGGACGCGGCGCGGGGCAGGTGAACTACACCGTCTATTTCCACGCCGAACTCTCCAAACCGCTCGTCGCGTGGGATTTTGCCGATCGCGGCACGCGGGTCGCGGGCGAGAAGCTGAAACAGTACACGGGTGGCAATGTCGTCTTCGTCGGCACGTTTGGCAAGCTCGCGCATCCCGTTGTGATGAAAACGGGCATTTCCTTTGACTCGATTGCCGATGCCCGTGCGAATTACCGGCGCGAAATCGCGACCGCCTCGTTCGACGAGGTCAAGGCCTCCGCGCGCGCCGCCTGGAAGAACGCAATCGACGGCATCCACGTGAAAGGCGGTACCGAGCGTGAGCGGACGATTTTCGCGACCTCGCTCTACCACGCGTTCCTCGATCCGCGCGAGATCGGCAAGGGCAAGGGCTTTACGCGCCGTACGGTGTTCTCGGGCTGGGATGTCTTCCGCAGCGAGATGCCGCTTTTGACGCTGTTGCGTCCGGATGTGGTCTCGGACACGATCTCCTCGATGATGGAGACGGTTACGACGGGCAAGCGCCGTACGCTGCCGCGGTGGGACATTTTCGGCTGCGATTCGGGCTGCATGATCGGCCAGCCGATCATCTCGGTGATGGCCGATGCCTACGAGAAGGGCATTCGCGACTTTGATGTGAAGCTCGCGTTGCGTTTGGCGGACGAGTCGCTCGCAGCGGAGTCCGCCAGCCGCAAGTACGGGTTTGCGCCCGGGTCTCTGTCGTCCTCGCTGGAGTACGCCTATTTCGACTGGTGCTACGGACGCCTGGCCGAACTCGCCGGCGATGCGAAGGCGGCGGCACGCGGTTTTGCCTACGCGCAGAACTACACGAACAGCTGGTGCCGGGAGGTCGGCTGGATGCGTACGCGTCAGTCGAACGGCGCGTGGCTGCCGTGGAAGGGGCGTCACGTGCACGGGCAGGGATGTGTCGAATCGAACCCGTGGCAGCAGGGCTGGTTCGTGCCGCACGATGTGGAAGGCCTTGTACGCCTGATGGGCGGACGCGAGAAGTTCACGGCCGAACTCGAGACGTTCTTCGCGGAGACGCCGCAGCATTTCGGGTGGTGCAATTCCTACAATCACCCGAACGAACCGTGCCATACGCTGCCGTTCCTCTTCGCGCATTCGGCAAAGCCGCAGTTGACGTCCTTCTGGACGCGGGCCATCTGCGCGCGCGCCTATGACGTGGGACCCTACGGCCTCTGCGGCAATGACGACGTGGGCCAGATGAGCGCGTGGTATGTTCTCGCGTCGATTGGCTTGCATCCGCTGTGTCCGGGCGACGGACGCTGGTATCTTTGCGCGCCGATCTTCAAGGAGACGACGATCCGTCTCGATCCGAAGTACTATCGCGGCGGCACGTTCACCATTCGCGCGCCGAATGCCGATGCCGAACATGCGACCATCAAGTGTGTGAAGCTGAACGGCAAGGTGCTCGACCGCTGGTACATTACAACGGCGGAAGTCACGGCGGGCGGCGTGCTTGAATTCGACCTCGCCAAGGACAGTTCCGAGGCGGAGACCAATCTGGCGTTCCGTCGGGCGGTCTACCAGTCGAGCGCGGCGGATGTCAATCGCGTGGGCCATCTCGTGACGGACGGTTTGCGCACGGGACGCGAGGTGCGTCCAAGCCGCTTCTCCTCGTTGGACGAGACGAAGTCACCATCGAACGAACGGCCCGCTCAGGCGTTTGACGGAAACAAGGGAACGAAGTGGCTCCACTTCGGCGCACAGGCCTGGTTGCAGGTCGAGCTGTCGCAGGCGAAGAAGCCGACGGCGTATGCCCTGACTTCCGCCAACGACATGGAGGAACGCGACCCGAAGGACTGGGTTCTGCAGGGATCCGACGACGGGAAGACCTTTGTGGACCTCGATGCGCAGACGAATCAGAATTTCCCGTCGCGTTTTGCGACGCGCACATTTCCGTTGGCGTTGACACGCGCCTATCGTTTCTACCGTCTCTCTGTCACGGCGAATCACGGGTGCAGCGAGCCGGAGAAGGGGGCGATCATCCAGCTCGCCGAATTCGATCTGCTTGATGCCGAGGGCCGCTCGCTCGCGCGTGCGGGGGCTCCCGAGTCCTTCGTCAGCGCGTGGGTTTCGCGCGGTGCGCAGAACGAATGGATCTTCGTCGATCTGGGCGCGGCGAGCGAGATTTCGCGCGTGCGTCTCGACTGGTGTACGGCGGAATTTGCCACGGTATACGAGGTGCAGGTTTCGGACGATGCGAAGAGCTGGCGCACGGTCGCGACGGTGACAAACGGCGCGGGCGGAACGGAAGAGGTGCCGTTCGCGAAGACGAAGGCCCGTTACGTGCGTCTTTTCTGCCGCACATCCTCCGCCGGCCGTTTCGCGCTTGCGGAACTCGAAGTGATGGGTACGAATGGATTGAAGCCGTACACGACGGGGACGAATTGGCGTGTTCAGCGGGCGAGCGAGGTGAAGGCGAACGGCGAGGCGCTGACGGCGGGTGCTTTTGACGATTCCGCCTGGCTGCCGGCCGTTGTGCCCGGTACGGTGCTGACCTCGTATCTGCGGGCGGGGGCGATTCCGGATATGAACATCGCCGACAATCAGACGATGATTTCCGACAGTTTCTTCACGGCCGACTTCTGGTATCGCAAGACGTTCACGGTCAAGGCGCCGGCGAAGGGCGGGCGCGTGTGGCTCAATTTCGAAGCCATCAACTGGAAGGCCGAGGTGTTTCTCAACGGACAGAAACTCGGCCGGATCGACGGCGCGTTTCTGCGCAAGAGCTTCGACATCACTAAGGTCGCGAACTTCGCCGGCGAGAACCGTCTGGCGGTTCTCATTCACAAGAACGACTATCCGGGCGCGGTGACGTTGCAGGATCTCAAAAGTCCGGGTCTGAACGGCGGCATTCTCGGACGTGACAATCCGACAATCCATGCGTCCATCGGCTGGGACTGGGTACCGACCGTACGGGGCCGCAACATCGGCATCTACCGTGACGTCACGGTGACGTATTCGGGCGATGTGACGCTGGCGAATGGTTGGGCGGTGACGGAACTCGATGTGAAGAAAAAGGATTTCTCAAAGGCCGAGGTGACCTTGCGGGCGCAGGTTCGCAATGCCGCCGATCATCCGGTCACGACGGTTGTCACGGGAACGGTCGAACCGGGCGGCTACACGGTGAAGAGTGCGCCGATCACACTTGCGGCCGGTACGACGAGCGAGGTCGCAGTGGGCACGTTCACGATGGCGAAGCCGCGGCTTTGGTGGCCGGCGACCTATGGCGACCAGCCGCTCTACACGGCGAAGCTGACGGCGGACGTGGAGGGACAGACCTCGCAGGTACATTCGTTCAAATTCGGCGTGCGCAAGTTCACCTACAAGACCGGCAAGCCGATGACGATCTTCTGCAACGGCACGCGCATTGTCTGCCGTGGCGGCAACTGGGGCATGGATGACGCGAACCTCGCGGCGACACCGCTGGACTACGACACCAAGGTGCGTCTGCACGCCGAAGCCAACCTCAACATGATCCGCAACTGGGTCGGCATGACGAACAGTGAAGACTTCTATCGCGCGTGCGACAAGTATGGCGTGCTCGTGTGGGACGACTTCTGGCTCGCGAATCCGAGTGACGGTCCGAATCCCGACGATCCGGAGATGTTCCTGGCGAATGCGACGGACAAGGTTCTGAAGGTCCGCCACCATGCCGCGCTCGCGCTCTATTGCGGACGCAACGAGGGGAATCCGCCGAAGTCGCTTTACGATGCGCTGCCGAAACTTGTCGCGCGACTGGACGGTACACGCCACTACATCCCCGATTCCGCCGCCAATACGGTGAGCGGACACGGTCCGTATGGCGTCCGCAACCCTGAATGGTATTTCAAGAACGCACCGGCCACGCTGCATAGCGAACGCGGGCTGCCGAATGTGCCCGAGATCGATTCGATGCGCCGTATGTTGGGTCCGGACCATCTGTGGCCGATCGACAACGTGTGGGGCCAGCACGATTTCACATACGGCGGCGCTCAGAACTGCAAGGGATTCAGCGACTACATCCGCTCGTCCTATCAGGTGCCGCAGAGCCTTGAGGAATTCACGCGGCTTGCGCAGCTTGTCGCCTATGAGAACTATAAGACGCTGTTCGAGAGCGTCTATGTGAAGGGCGGCAATGGGATGATCCTGTGGATGAGCCAGAGCGCCTGGCCGAGCATGGTGTGGCAGACCTACGACTATTGGCACGATGTGAATGGCGGCTACTTTGGCTCGAAGGCGGGCAACCAGCCGATCAATGTGATCCTCGACCAGTCGACGATGAAGCTCTGGGCGGTCAATGCGACACCAAGAAGGTTTTGTGGCAGGGTCTTGATTTCTGTCAATGACACTGAAGGGAATCCATATCCTTCTCAGATCCCGTGGGAAGAATTGGACCTCGCAAGCGATGCGTGCGTAGAAGTGGGGACCTTGCCGGACTACAAGACGAAGGACGGTATTGTGATTTTGTGCGTGCGCGTTTGGGACGATAATCAGGCCGGCAGAAGTATCGTCGCTGAAAACAACATGTGGATCAACCAGCGTGAACCGAGGAACTATAAGGCGCTGTTGCCGTTGCTTGCAGGTGAGGCGACGATTCGCGACGTGCGTGTGACGCGTACGGGATCGCGGGCGAAAGGAACGGTAAGCGTTAAAAACAACACCGGCAAGCCGTTGCTGTTCGTGCGGTTGAAGCTTGTCGATGCAAACGGCACGCGCGTACTGCCCGTGCATTGGTCGGACAACTACCTGTCCTTCCTGACAGGGATGGGCGAACGGACGGTCACGTTTGAGGCGACCGACTGTTCGGCGGCCGTGGGTGAGTTGAAGGTGGTGCAGGAGAAAGTCGCGTTCTCCGATCCGACGAAACTGCCGGATTGGGCATTCGGACCGTTCAAGCGTCCGGAGGGCGTGAACCCCGTGATTCGTCCGCAGCCGACGTCATTCGACTGCCCGATGCGGAAGCGTCCCATCAAGTGGGAGGAAAGCGACACGTTCAATCCGGCGGCTGCGATCAAGGACGGCAAGATCGTGGTCCTCTACCGCGCCGAGGACAATACGGCCCAGGGCATCGGGTCGCGCACCTCGCGTCTGGGCTATGCCGAGACGACGGATGGCGTGACCTTCACCCGTGCGCCGAAACCGGTTCTGTTCCCGTGCGAAGACGACCAGAAGGCGTTTGATTGGGAGGGCGGTTGCGAAGACCCGCGTGTGGCGCAGACGGAAGACGGCCTTTACGTGTGCATGTATACCTCGTGGAACCGGAAGGTACCGCGGCTCTGTGTGGCGACTTCGCGCGATCTCAAGACGTGGACGAAGCACGGGCCTGCGTTCGCGAAGTTCGGTGGTGCGGGTTTCCGGAACCGCGGCTGCAAGTCGGGGGCCATTGTGCAGGCACCGTCCGCGAAAGATCCGTCCCGCTATGTAATTACGAAAATCAATGGCAAGTACGTGATGTACTGGGGCGAGGCGGCCTTGGAGATCGCCTACAGCGACAATCTGCTCGACTGGGTGCCGGCGGGACCGGTGATGCGCACGCGCAAGGGGTATTTCGACAGCGCACTGACGGAAATGGGGCCTGCGGCGATTCTCACGAAGAAGGGCATTGTCGTCCTCTACAACGGTAAGAACAGCAATGGTAGCACAGCCGATCCGAATTACCCGAGGGGCGTCTACAGCGGGGGACAGGCCCTCTTCAGCGCGACCGAACCGACGAAACTTCTTGCGCGCCTCGACAGACCTTACTTCAAGCCCGAGGCCCCGTTCGAGAAGACGGGCCAATACAAAGACGGAACCGTCTTCACCGAAGGCCTCGTCTTCTACAAGGGCGCGTGGCACCTCTACTACGGCTGCGCCGACTCGTTCGTCGGCACCGCCGTCTGGAAGGTTGAAGATTAAAGATATTTAACTCTACCAGAGGACGGTCGTCCAGAGGTAGCTGTAGAGGGCGGCGTCGACGCCTTGCCACTTGGCGCGCATGGTGTCGACATCGCCGCGGAGACGCGAGTAGCCGGCGGATTCCGTCTCCCACGAGCGGACCGTGTTCGGCGCGCGTTTGCCTGGCGCGGGGTTCGTCGGCGCGCAGGCTTCGACGGGTTTGCCGGGCGTCGAGCGGCTGTAGCCGCCGTGGTCCAGCGTGTAGCGAACGGCCGTGCGCAGATTGTCCGGATTGACATCGCTCAGCAGGAGGCTTGTGCCGTCCAGCATATAGCCGCCGTCCGGCTTCAACCAGTTGAAGAGGTTCTTCATGTGGGCTTCGACATCGGCCTGGTTGCCCTGCACGAGGATGTTGTAGTCGAGGCCGCCGCTGATGGCGAACTTGTCCTTCAGCTTGCGCGCGGCGGTTTCGGGCGAACCGGCTGTGAGATGGTAGATGAGGCTGCCGGCGGGGAGCGTGTGCAGCGTGTCGTAGTGCTTTTCCCAGTTGCCTTCGCTGTAGAAGAGGATGCGATAGCCGCGCGAGATGATTTCCTCGAACACGGGCTTGAGCGTCGGCCAGTAGATCGTGTCGAAGATCTTCGGCGTGATGAAAGGCACGCAGCCGCGGTGCGCCCAGATCGTAATCGGCACCTGCTTGGTGGGATCGGCGCCGTTGATGGCGTTTTGGACGATGTGGGGGATGAGCGCCTCGCAGGTCTTGCGCACGCGGTCGGGATCTTCAAGGCAGTCGCAAACCGTATTCTGATAGCCGCGGAACTTGTCCATCAGGATGTCCAAGGGGGCCTTGATCATACCGGCATTGGCGCTCACGATGCCGCTCTCGTATTTCAGCTTGTCCGCCGCAGGTCCCCAGGCGTTCATGTAATTGGCGAACGCCAGGGCGCCGCGCAGAAGGTTCGCGTTGTGGTCCAGCGTGACGGGCGAGCCGGTTGGCACGACGTCGCGCGAGTTGCGGGCGAACCACTTGTTCAGCAGGAAGGCCGTCGGGTCGTCCGCGAATTCCTCGTATTCGTCGAAGCGCAGGAAGGCTTCCTCTTCGGTCGGCGGTTCGGAGAACTGCAGCACGTTTTCCATCGTCGTGTCGACGCCCGGTACGTGCAGGTACTTCCAGGCGGCGGCCTTGGCGACCGAGTAGGTGCTCCAGATCGCATTCAGCATCATCGCATCGCAGCAGAGCTCTTCGCCGGCCTTGCGGGTACATTCAAAGGCGAGATTGTAGTCGAGGGCGACATCCTGGTTCGTTTTGCCGCACATGCGCGCGGCGGCTTCCTGCAGGAAGAAACGGATCGGCACGCGGTCGGGGGTGCCGCAGCCCATGGCCGTAAAATAACGCTCACGACGGGCTTCGTATGCAGCTCGGATCGCTTCAGATTTGAACATGGTTCGTCTCCTTTAAAAATGATTCCATTCTCGTTCAGAAAAATTTTATCATTTCTTCGTAATCGGGTAAATGCTATAATGATTCCAAAGTTGAATTTTAGATTGACCTAATGAAAGAATGATTATGACAAATCGAATGAGGATGATGGCGCTCGGCATGGGCGTGGCGTGTGGTACCGTACTGGGCGGAACGGGTCCGTGCTTCTGGCGGACCTACGACGGGAATCTGGACGACCGTGGATCGTTGAACGTCCCGCAGAAGGGTTCCTACATCATCCCCGCCGGGATGGTGAAGGAGTTGAGCGGCGTAACCGGAAAGGCGACCTTTACGCCGGCGGTGTGCGGACAGGGCATTTGCCGCTATTCGCCCTGGTACGAGCATTCGACGGGAGGCGCCTCGGCGTTTTCGATTGTGGCGACTTTCCGTTGCGCGCCTTCGCCGAATGAGATCATTCTCAATCTCGGGCACATGCGTTCGCCCGATATCGAGTCGCTGATGCTGACGACGGACAATGCGAACCGTCTGCGGCTGGCCGTCGTGGCGGGCGTGCACCCGAAGGTGGTACGGTCCGTGTTCGTGCCGGTCAAGGATGTTCGCCAGTTCCATACCTATGCGATCGTGCATGCGGCGGACGATACGGTGACGGTCTATGTGGACGGGGTGAAGACGCCGGCGACGTTGACGTTCAAGTCGACGAACGAGTGCTTCCAGGTGCTGGGCGGCTACAACAAGCAGCGTGAACTTGAGAACTTTGCGCACGGCTGCTACAACGCCTTCAATGTCGTGGACGACATCCGCATCTACGACCGCCTGCTGGACGAGGCGGAAATCAAGTCCTTGAATGCGCGTGGAACGATCCCGGCGGCAGTGGCCGCGGCGCAGCAGCCGATCGATGTCGTGTGGCCGGTGCTCAAGCACTATGACCAGCAGCACATCCAGCAAGTCGTGCTGCCGCTGGGCGGCATCGGCTGCGGTACGATCGGTCTGAAGGGATCGGGTGAACTCCGCGACTTCGAGCTCTTCAACAATCCGAATGTGTCCGAACCGGGCGAAGGGCTCGCATTCGCCATTACGGCGCGCGGACAGAAGACGCCCGCCGCCAGCACGCTGCTGGCGGGTCCGATGGAGGATTTCCAGGTTGTGGGAGCGGGCGGTACGCGCCACCAGCACGCGGGCTATCCGCGGTTCGAGGAGGCGAGTTTCGACGCGGCGTTTCCGTTCGGCACGGTGCATCTGCGCGACAAGGCCCTGCCGTACAAGGTGGACGTGCGCGGGTTCAGTCCCTTCATCCCGGGTGACAGCGCGGCCAGTTCGACGCCGGTGGCCTCGCTCGAGTATGTGGTGGAGAATGTGACGGGCGAACCGCTTGAGGTCTCCGTGTGCGGATTCGGGACGGCGTTGATGGAAGGCTATCACGAGTATCGTGAAAGCGACACGTTGCGCGGACTTGTCACGTGCTCGGCGGCGAAGGGCACGGCGATCGGTGCCGGTTCGTACGCGCTGGTGACGGATGCGACGGGTGACATCACCTATCGAACGAGCGCCAATGGAAATGGCTGGGGCGGTGCGAAGCTCGACTTCTGGGACGACTTTGTCGACGATGGCCGCCTCACGCCGCGCGAGTGCACGGGGAAGGCGCCGATGGGGGCGCTTTGTGTGACGAAGACGATTCCGGCGCATGCGAAGGTGTCGTTCCGCTTCGCGCTCGCGTGGAACTTCCCGAACCGTTATGGCTGGTGCAAGAAGCCGGTCGGCAACTGGTACTCGCAGAACTACGGCGACGGCTGGGATGCGGCGCAGAAGATCTGGCCGAAGCTGCCCGACTATGCGCGTCGTACGGCGGCGTTTGTGAACGCGTTCATTTCGAGCGACGAGCCGGAAGCCATCAAGGATGCGGCGCTGTCGAATCTGTCCGTGCTGACGAGCCAGACGGTCTTCCGCGACAAGGAAGGTCGCCTGATGGGCTATGAAGGCATGGGCGACAAGAACGGCTGGTGCAAGGGTACGACGACGCATGTGTGGAACTACGAGTTCGCGACGGGGTCGCTCTTCGGCGATCTGGCACGGTCCACGCGCGAAATCGAGTTCAAGTACTCGACGCTTGAAGACGGCTGGATGGTGATCCGCTTCGAGCTGCCGGTTGAGAAGCAGGCGCGCGACCACGGCTGGGATTCGCGCACGGCGGCCGACGGACAGATGGGCACCGTGATGCGGGCCTATCGCGAGTGGAAGTGGTCCGGCGATACGGCGTGGCTCAAGTCGCTGTGGCCGAAGATCAAGCTCGCGCTCGAGTTCGCGTGGAAGGGCGCGAGCCAGTGGGACGCGAATGCGGATGGCCTGATGGAAGGCGAACAGCACAATACGTTCGACATCAACTTCTACGGTCCGAATCCGCTCTGCGAATTCTGGTATCTCGGCGCGCTCCGCGCCGGCGAGGAGATGGCGCAGACGATGGGCGACGCCGCCTTCGCCGCACAGTGCCGCAAGCTCTACGAGTCGGGACGCGTCCTCCTGGAGAAGCAGCTCTTCAACGGCGAATACTATCGTCAGATCGTGCCCGAGGACAAGCGCGATGTCGTGTACCAGCTCGGCACGGGCTGCCTCTCGGACCAGCTGCTCGGCCAGATGGCGGCGCACATCCTCGGTCTGGGCGACCTTTCGGACCGCGCCCACGCGAAGAAGACGTGCGAGAGCATCATGAAGTACAACTTCAAGGAGGACTTCACGCACCACTACACGAACATGCGCATCTACTGCGCGGGCAAGGACAAGGGCCTGTTGATCGCGAGCTGGCCGCAGGGCGGGCGTGAAAGATATCCCTTCGTCTACTTCAGCGAAGTGTGGACGGGTATCGAGTATGTGGCGGCTGCGGAAATGATCTACCAGGGAATGGATGCGGAAGCGCTCAAGATCGTGAGCTCGGCGCGTGCGCGTCATGACGGACGGCGGCGCAATCCGTTCAACGAATTCGAGTGTGGCTTCCACTATGCGCGTTCGTTGGCGTCCTGGAACGTGCATCTCGCCTGGAGCGGTTTCCAGTACGACGGTGTCAAGAAGGAGATGCGCTTCACGCGCGACGGCACCTGGTTCTGGTCCACCGGCAAGGCCTGGGGCACGGCGAAAGTCGTGAACGGCAAGGCCGACATTCGGGTGATTGAAGGTTCTCTCTGAGATCAACGAAAGAGCAGACGATGAAGACGGACATTTCAAGAAGAGGTTTCTTGCGTGGGGGCGTGCTAGCCGGCGCGGCCGTCCCGATGGCGGCGGTTGAAGGCGCTTCTGTCCAGCCGGCAGGACTTTCGATCGCGGAGGCGGGCGAATACGATCTCGTCGTCGCAGGCGGCAGCTGCACCGGTGTCTTCGCGGCGCTGCGTGCGGCGGAGGCGGGCCTGCGGGTGGCGCTTCTTGAAATGGCCGGCGGCTTCGGCGGCACGGCGACGCAGGGTCTCGTGCCGATCTGGCATTCGCGCTATTCGGCGGACGGCAAGCGAAAGATCATCGCCGGCCTGACGGAACGGATGATCAACGAGCTCATCGCGCGCGGCGAGGCGCGTCTGATGGGACGTAAGGAGAATCCGGCGGCAGACGCGGTTCTCAATGTGGCGGGGCTGCAGATTTCGCTTGATGAATGGGTACTGGCCGCGAAGACCGTGACGCCGTTTCTGCATACGCGACTTGCGGCGGTCGAATGCGAGGCGCCCGGAACGGTCAAGTCCGTGATCGTAGCGGACAAGGCGGGCCTTCGCCGTCTGCGGGCGAAGTTCTTCATCGATGCGACGGGCGATGCGGACCTTTGCCGTTTCGCGGGGCTCGACGTGTGGCGCCTTTCGAAAGACCAGCTGCAGACGCACACGTGCTGTGCGATCCTTTCGGGCGTGCCGGCTTTGCACAAGCAGTATCCGAAGTTCTCGTTCGGCGAAGTCATGAAGCCCGCGTATGGTGCGGGACTGAACCATCGTTTCGGCTGGAGCGCGGCCGTCGTCGGGGCACCTGACATCCAGTTCCACGCCTACACGCGTGTGGCCAATTGCGATCCGTCCGATCCGGCGGACCTCACGCGGGGCGAGATCGAAGGACGAGCCCAGATGCGCCGCTACATCGATGCGGCGAACCGCGCGTTCCCCATGCCGCAGGGACAGCGTCTCGCGCTGGTGTCGCTTGCGGCGCATCTCGGGCTGCGCGAGTCATGCCATATCGAATCGCTCTATCGCATGACGGCGGATGACATCCTTCAAGGCCGTACGTTCGATGATGTGATCGCGCGTGGTTCGTATCGTGTCGACATCCACGAAGGCGGCGGCATCACTTTCAAGTACCTCGATGGACGGATGGACGGCTTCGAGGTCGTGAAAGGGCAGGTCGTGTCGTTTCGCGGGCGGCGCTGGCGTCCGAAGACCGAGACGAATCCGACATGGTATGAAATCCCCTATCGGTCGATTGTGCCGCGCGGAGCCAAGAACGTCCTCGCACCAGGCCGCGCGCTCGACTGTACGCGCGAGGCATTTGGCGCCTGCCGCGTGATGGTGAACTGCAATCAGATGGGAGAAGCCGCCGGTCGAGCCGCCGCGAAAGCCATCCGCGAAAACCTCGACGCCGCCCAAGCCTACGCAGGACTCTAATCTTTTTTGCGACGGTCTACGCATTATTAAGTGGAGAAATTATGAAATACATGACAAGTGTGGTCATTGTTGCATTTGTTGTTGTAGTTTTTCTCGTGTTTGCCCGTGAACGTGATGACGGCAAGGAGAAAGAATACGAGCCTGCCGAGACGGTGATTGATTTCATCTCTCGGACTCAGATTCGTGTCGACGATGAATTGTTGGAATGGTCGGGATACGATACGGCTTACCAGGTCCAAAAACGGTTTTGCGGCGGGATGCGTGTTGTTCGAATCAGAAACGCCCAGAGGTGCATGTTCAAAGATGTTTGGTCCCTCTGTGAGTGCGGACGGGGGCCGCAGAGGGGGCATGAAGGACTGAATTGGCCGATTCTCTTTTTCAAATTGGAAGATGTAGGTGGAAAAGAATGCAGTGTCTTTGCCGGTCCCCGGGTCACTCATATGCATACGTTTCGCTTCCCGAAACCGATATGTCGGATACATGCCGAAGACCATTGCAGCATTGATGATTTTGATTTAGGCGCAAGAGTTGTTTCCAATTCGTGCCTTGAGCTGCTTTTTGATCCCCGTTGCACGACGGGTCAGAAGATGCTAGACATTGTCGATGTGTTCAGGAAACATGTCGAAGGGATGCCGCAGGTCTATCTGGTTCCCCATCCGGTCTTTTTTGTCAAACCTTCGGATCTGGGACTCGGCAATACGGAATCGGCGAACGGATTCGTTCTGCGAAAATGCAAGGAAGCATTTTCGAGATGCCCATTGAATGTCGACAAGTTGACTGTTGTTATGAACGCGGGCTGGTTTGCGTTGGACGATACGTTCCAATCGGAACTCCGCGAAGTTTTGCTTCGGCGGCATGGGTGCTCTTATGCCCGAGCTTTGGTAGACGAGACCCTCTATGACAACCAATGGCTTCGTGGTAACAGAGCATCCGTTTGTTCGGCAATGCTTGAAACAAGGACATTTCGCGAGTTCTCCAAAATAGCGCAGAGTAGAGGCTTCTGCGGGAAAGTATATTTGAAAGGACATGATGACTTGTCCTTCGTCATTGATCAGTCGAAAACAGATTCGAATGGATGTCGCCGTAGGATCTTTGGAATATTTGGCGTCGCATTCGCCAAAAAGACTACAGCAGGGGAGGACAAATGTGCTCTTGCTTCTGTGGATGAGTTCGGGCAGATGGACTTTAGATGAATTGTCCAGTACTTTGAAAGGTCGAACTTAAAGCATGCAAGAGCCAAAGATACTCTATCCATGGGAGATGTTGTCATGGTGAGATTACCGCGTCAGATTTTAGGGCTGTTGTTTGTCGTTGCCTGTTGTATAGTTGTCTCAAGAGGGTGGAAACAGTATTCTACGACGGTCGATATTTCAACGCTGAAAGACTATTGCGTCGTCGATCTGACAGGTAACGGAGACAAATATGCCGTCACCTATCTCGACGTTCCGCCATCTAACGGATGGGGGATGGAATATAAGACGGACAAATTAGTCCTACGTCTGATCAAGCCGGGCAAGTTTAAATTCCGTGGGCGCTACGATGCTGAGGTCACGAAGTGCTACTACATTGGGGTTTACGAGGTGACGTGCCGACAATACGCATTGGTTACGGGAAAAGATAGTAAAGAACCCTTTGACTATGCCGTAGACTGGTCGGCGTGGTGGGAAATCCGTGGCAACCCCCTGGGGGCTGCAGAAAACGAGTTGAAAGACATCAATTGGCCGCATTCCCGGAAAGTCCATCCCCTGTCTTTCTGTGGGCGATTGTCGTCCAAAACGGGAGTTCGCTTTGATTTGCCTACAGAGTTTCAATGGGAATATGCATGCGGGACTGAGTCGGATATGGTCTGCCAGGTCAACGATATTTTGGTTGTCGGGAAGTTCCCATGTAAATGTAAATATGAAAATTTCCCTGATTTCCGAGTTGGGACCAAATTGCCAAACAAATGGGGGCTTTACGATATGCTCGGCAATGTCAGTGAATGGTGCCGGGATCCGTTTGATCTTGATTATACGCCTGCCTCAAAAGATGCAGTGGGTAGTTTTAATTCAGACGGAGAAGTACGTGTCGTAAAAGGTGGAAGTATCAGGGACGAACCCAAGGACTGTGTATCAACCGTTGTTTGCCCATTCAGCACATTTCTCGAGTTCACGAATTGCATAGGATTCCGTGTCGTTATGGAGGTGGAATGACCCAAACGGAAAAAATCACTTCTCTTGTAGGCGGGTGCCGCTGGTTGTGGTATAATAGTTCCTATGAAAAACAAAAGCACTAACACTGTACGCGCACTCGCTGTAGCTGTCGCGTGTTCGTTTTCTTTGGTGATGCAGGCCCAGGCGGGCAACGCCTGGCTTGAAAAGTGGGATACGCCCTATGGGCTGCCGCCGTATGAGCGACTCCAACTCAAGGACTACAAGGCTGCGGTTGAAGCGGCCATTGCCGCCGAAGACGCCGAGTTCGACGCCATCGCCGCCAATCCCGAGGCGCCGACTTTCGCGAACACCATCGCCGCGCTTGACCGTTCGGGACGTCTGCTCAGCCGTATCTGCTGCGCCTTCAGCCTGATCTCCGGCACGGAGCGTACCGACGAGTTGATGAAGGTCAGCAAGTCGGTGATCCCGCTGTTTGCGGCGCATGACGCCAAGTACGTCGCCAACAAGAAGCTCTTCGCGCGCATCGCCGCCGTGTACAATGCGGACCAGTCGAAGCTGACGGAAGAAGAGCGCATCGTGCTCGATCGTCGCTACAAATCCTTTGTCCGTTCGGGTGCCTTGCTCGACGAGGCCGGCCAGAAGAAGATGAAGCAGCTCGACGAGCGCCTTTCGGAGCTGTCGCTCGAGTTCGCCAACCGCGTGCTGGCCGCCAACAACGCCTTCCAGAAGCGCTTCGGCTTCAACGTGGCGCGCTACTACGATGTGATGTCCTCGGAAGACGATCGTGCGAAGCGCGAGGCGATCTACCGGGTGTACAATGCGCGGTGCAGCGAAGGCGACGCGAACGATACGCGCGCCCTCGCCCTCGAGCTCCTGAAGCTGCGCATCGAGCGCACGAAGATGCTCGGCTATGCGTCGCCGGCGGACTACTTCATCGAACCGCGCATGGCGAAGAACGCGAAGACGGCGGACGACTTCCTCGCGCCGATCGTCAAGGCGACGATCACCGGCGTGAAGCGCGACTCGGTCGAGTTCCAGAAGGAAATGGACCGCGACATCGCCGCAGGCAAGCTGCCGGCGGGATCCAAGCTCGAAGCGTGGGACTACTACTACTATGCGGAGCGCGTGCGTCGCGTCAAGTTCGCCTTCGACGAGCAGCAGCTCAAGCCCTACTTCACGCTCTCGAACGTCGTGAAGGGCGTGTTCCTCGCGGCGGAGCGCCTCTACGGCGTGAAGATGGAGCCGATTCCGAACGTGCCGTCGCACCATCCGGGCGAGACGGCCGCCTACCGGGTCACGTACAAAGACGGTACGTTCGTGGGCGTGTTCGTGACGGACTACAAGGCCCGTGCGACCAAGAACAGCGGTGCGTGGATGAGCGAGCTCCTCGAGCAGCACGTCGACGCCAATGGCAAGGACGTGCGTCCGATCATCTACAACGTCTGCAACATGGGCGACACGCTCACGATCGACGACGTGCAGACGGTCTTCCACGAATTCGGCCATGCGCTGCACGGACTGCTCTCGAAGTGCCACTATGTTTCGGTTGCGGGTACGGGCGGCAAGTCGGACTACAACGAAATCTTCTCACAGTTCAATGAGAACTGGGCGCTGCAGCCTGAGCTGCTTGCGCAGTACGCCATCGACCAGCGCACGGGCAAGTCCATTCCGCGCGAACTCGTTGAAAAGATCCTTGCGGCGCGCAAGTTCAACCATCCGATGCTGGTCGCCCAGCTCTGCGCCTCGTCGGTGCTGGACATGTGCTGGCATGAGCTGAAGAGCGTCGAGGGCATCGACGTCAAGGCGTTCGAAGAGAAGGTGATGCGCGAAGCGGGCTTCCCGTCGGTGGTCGTGCCGCGCCATCGTACGTCGTACTTCAAGCACATCTTCTGCAACTCGGGCTACTGCGCGGGCTACTACACCTACATCTGGGCGGAAGTCATGGACTGCGATCTCTTCTCGAAGTTCTCGGCTAGCCCGAATGTCTGGGATCCCCAGCTCGCGAAGAAGTTCCACGACACCTTCCTCATCCGCGGTGGTAGCGCCGACCCGATGCGACTCTTCCGGTCCTTCATGGGCCGCGAACTGGATCCGCGTGCGTACTACCAGGCCAACGACCTCTAACGTGTGAGGATCTTGTCGACCATATTGTCCGCCGTGCTGCGTCTAGTGCGTCTAGGGGCGTTGCTCCTAGTCGCGCTCGGCGGACTTGTTTTTTAAGTGGGAGATCAAATGAAAAAGACGATCGTTGCCTGCCTGATGGTAGTGGGATGTGTGGCTTTTGCCGGGCGCAAGGAGGACATTGCCGCGGCGGTGTCCAAGGGTGTGAAGTATCTTGCGGCGCAGCAGGCCGAAGACGGTCACTTCAGCGATCCGCAGATGCCCGCGTTGACGGCGCTGCCTCTGTGGGCGATGGTCCGTGGCGGCGAGGGCCGCACGGAGGGTGCGAAGAAGGCCGCCGCGTTCGTGCTGAAGACGCAGCGTCCGGATGGCGGTTTCTACGTGCCGAAACCGGGCCGCGGCGGATCGGGCCTCGGCAATTACAACACCAGCGTGTGCGTGAGTGCGCTCTTCGAGAGCGGACACGCCCCCACCAAGGCGATTCTTGATGCGCGAACCTACATCGCGGGCAGTCAGCTGACGGGTGATGATACGATGGCGGGCGGCTTTGGCTATGATCGCGCCTCGCGCCGTCGGATGGCGGATCTGTCGAACACCTCGTATGCGCTTGACGCGATGCGGCGGACGGAAGGCGTGGAGGATTTGCGTCCGAAAGGGCAGAAGCGTGCGGACCTCAATTGGGAGCAGGCCATCAAGTTCGTGACGCGGCTGCAGGAGTCGGAGGGCGAGCGCGCGGGCGGTGTCGCGTACAATGCGCGTACGCCGCAGGCCGGTACGTCGACCAACCAGGCGGGACGCGTCCAGTTGCGCGCCTACGGTTCGATGAGCTACGCCGCCGTGCTGTCGATGTGCCATGCCAAGCTGACGCGCAGCGACATGCGGGTGAAGAGCGCGCTCGACTACTGCACGAAGTTCTGGACTGTGGATGAAAATCCGGGCATGGGCAATCAGGGACTCTACTACTACTACGACATCCTCGCGCGCGCCCTGCGCGTGGCCGGCGTCGAAGTGCTGGAGCAGCCGAATGGCCGGAAGGTGAACTGGAAGGACGAACTCGTGGCGAAGCTCGTGAAGCTGCAGCGTGAAGATGGCAGCTGGGTGAATGAGAACAACCGCTTCTGGGAAGGCGATCCCGTGTTGGCGACGGCCTTTGCCGTGTTGGCGCTGTCGATGTGCGAATGATGATTTTGAGCCAAAGAAGGAGAACCGAAAATGTTGAACAGACGTGATTTCATTGGTACGGGTACACTTGCTGCCGGTTTCTGCTGCACAGGGTGCCTGGGGGTGCCGGATTGCGGCGAAACGTCGGCGCCGGTCGTCATTTCGCGCAAGGCGACGTTCCGTAAGCCGGGCGAGAAGATCCGCATGGGCTTCATCGGTTCCGGTGGACGCGGGGGCGCCAACTTGAATGAGTTCTACAAGCTGGGCGAGAACATCGTGGCGTTGTGCGACGTCGATCTCGGGGCGCTTGACGGGGCGGCCAAGCATGTGGCGCCGAAGTTCCCGAAGGTGCATCGTTATCAGGACTGGCGCCGGATGCTCGACGAGGAGAAGGATCTCGATGCGGTTGTGGTGTCGACGCCGGACCACATGCACGCCACCTGCGCCATTGCGGCGATGGAACATGGCTGCCATGTGTATGTGGAGAAGCCGCTCGTTCGCACCTGGTGGGAGGCCGAGCGGTTCCGCGATGTGGCGAAGGCCTGCGGTGTCGTGACGCAGATGGGCAACAACGGCAACGGGTCGGACTATCAGCGCCGCAATGTGGAAGTCCTGCAGAGCGGGGTGCTGGGCGAGATTTCCGAAATCCACGTGACGACGGATCGTCCGATCTGGCCGCAGGGGTTGGATCGTCCCGAAGGCAGCGATGTCATTCCGGACGCGCTCGACTGGAACCTCTGGCTGGGCATTGCGCCGAAGCGTCCGTTCAAGCGCAATGTCTACCATCGTTTCGTCTGGCGCGGCTGGCATGATTTCGGCACGGGGGCCCTGGGCGACATCGGCTGCCACGCGATGAGCTTCTTCTGGCGCGGACTCGACCTGCGCGAGACGATCAGCGTGGAGATGGTCAAGTCCACAAAGACCTACAGCGAGACGTATCCTGCCGGCTCGATCGTCAAGCTCGTCGTGCGGAGCGCGCGGCAGAAGATGCCGGTGACGATCTACTGGTACGATGGCGCGACGAAGCCCGAGAACGGAACGTGTCCTGACAAGGAAACGAGCCGCCGTCTGACGGGCGGCCGTTCGGATGCATTCAGCGGAACGGCCGTGGTGGGGTCGAAGGGAACCTGGTGGAACGGCCAGATCAAGATGGCGGGCGAAACGAAGTTCGTGCGCCATCAGGACCATCCCGCGACGCGCGATCTGCCGGTCACGTTGCCGCGCGTGGTGGCGGGGAACGGACTTTCGCAGCACCACAAGGAATTTGCGGATGCCGTTCGCGGCGGAAGGCGTCCGTTCTCGGACTACGATCATTCCGTGCCGCTGACCGAAATGGTCGTGCTCGGCTGCATTTCGCAGCGCGTGCCGGGACGCCTCGACTGGAATCAGGCGACAGGTCGTTTCACGAACTCCGAGGCGGCAAACGCCTTGCTGAAGCCGTATGTGCGTCCGGCCTGGTCGATCGGTTGAGGAACCTTGGATGCGCAGTGCGCAAAAGCGAATTTACCCCTTGCGCAGAGGGCGTAAATTTGCTACAATATAGCTTCAATTTTTTGGAAAGGCCAGAGAGACATGAAAGAAGGAATCCATCCCCAGTACGTCGACGCCACGATCACGTGCGCGTGCGGCAACGTCATTCATACCCGCTCCACGAAGCCGGAGATGCAGGTGAACACCTGCTCTGCGTGCCATCCGTATTTCACGGGTCAGAAGACGATGGTCGATACGGAAGGCCGTGTTGACATGTTCAAGAAGCGCTACGCGAAGTTCGCGAAGTAAGCTTGGACTGTTTGACGGTTGAAGAGTTGAGAAGTTTCTGGATTGATGCCAGGAGCTTTTCAACTTTTCGTTTTATCTGATTCACATGGTCGAAAAGAGCCAGATCAAGTCCGTACTCGATCGTCTCACGCAGGTTGAAGCCGACATGGGCGATCCTGCCGTGTTGGCGGATGCCAAGCGTTATCGTGAGACGGTGCGCGAACACACGGCCCTGCGCAAGCTGGAGGCGGCGGCGAAGCGCTACTTCAAGATCCTCGACGATCTCGAGGGAAACGAGACGCTGGTGGAAGACCCCGATTTCGCGGAAGAGGCGAAGGCGGAGATCGCGCGTTTGAAAGACGAGATCCCCGCGGCCGAGCGTGCCGTGCTGGCGGGGCTTCTGCCGCCGGATCCGCTTGAAGGGCGTGCGGCGGTCTTTGAAGTGCGGGCGGGTACAGGCGGCGACGAGGCGGCGCTCTTTGCGGGCGATCTCTTCCGCATGTATTCGCGCTACTGCGAGGCGAAGGGCTGGAAGGTGCACGTGATGAGTTCGTCGCCGACCTCGCTGGACGGCTACAAGGAAGTGCTTTTCACGGTCGAGGGCGAGGGCGCGTATGGCCAGTTCCGCTTCGAGTCGGGCGGACACCGCGTACAGCGCGTTCCCGTGACGGAGACGCAGGGACGCATCCACACGTCCGCCGCGACGGTCGTCGTGTTCCCCGAGGCCGATGAGACGGACGACGACTTCGAGATTCCCGAGAAGGATCTGCGCATCGACATCTTCTGCGCGGGCGGTCATGGCGGTCAGGGCGTGAATACGACGTATTCGGCCATTCGGATGACGCATCTGCCGACGGGGCTTGTGGCGCAGTGCCAGGACGAACGCAGCCAGCAGCGCAACAAGGAGAAATGCCTGGCCACGTTGAAGGCGCGCATTCTCGACCAGAAACGGCGCGAAGAAGAGGCGAAGGCGGGCGCGTCGCGTTTGTCGCTGCGCGGGAGCGGCGATCGCTCGGAACGTATTCGCACGTACAATTTTCCTCAGAACCGGTTGACGGACCACCGCGTGGATCTCACGCTCTATTCGCTCGACCGAATTGTCGAAGGCGAAATGGAGCCGGTGCTGTCGGCTCTGCGCGAGAAGGATCTTTCCGATCGCATCGCCTCGGCGTTGAATAAATAAAAATGGCAACAGAACTCGTTCAGGTAAAGGGTGGCGCGCGCGGATTCTTCGCGCGCGCCGCGTGGTCTTTTGAAGCCGGCCGTCAGTGGGCCCTCGTGGGGGACGACGGGGTGGCGAAATCGCGCCTCTGTGCGCTCGTCGCGGGGGTTCTGCCGATGACGCAGGGACTTTCCGTGACGTGGGATGAAACGATTGAGGACCGCGTTCAGCTCGTCTCGTTCGCGCAGCAGCGCGCGGCGGCGGCGAAAGGGGGATTCCGCCAGGCGCGCTACTATTCGATCGAGGACGAGGCGGGTCCGGGCGAGACGGTGGAAGAGTTCCTTTCCTTCGAACGCATCTATGACGTGAACCCCTTCGAAGTGGGGCGGCCGTTGCGTGCGGAGCGCGCCGCGTACAAGCGTGCGTTCAAAGAGGTGATGCCTCTGCTGAACATGCACGAGCTGCTGGACCGCGATTTTCTGGCGTTGTCGAACGGCGAGACGCGGCGGACGCTTTTGGCGCGCGCGCTGCTGGCGAGTCCGCAGCTGCTGGTGCTCGACGATCCGTGTGCCGGACTTGATCCCGCGCGGCGGGCGCAGGTGAAGGACATTTGCACGGCGCTTGCGGCTCGGGGCCTGTCCCTGCTGATCGCCGTACGGCACGAGGACGAGATCCCGGCGTGCGTGACGGACGTGATGACGCTGGACAAGGGGCGTGCGCCGTCTTTCCGCGCGGCGGAACCTGTTCGGACGGAAACAAATCCGGCGGCGCCGCAGGTCTGCGGTGCGGCAGTCGCAGATTCGGCGACAGACGCGAAACCGGTGGTCGAGTTGAAGCACATCCATCTCGAGATGGGGTCGCGCGTACTCTTCGCCGATTTTTCCTGGACCATCCGCCAAGGCGAGCGTTGGGTCCTGCGCGGTGCGAATGGCAGCGGCAAGACGACGTTGCTTTCGCTCATCACGGGCGACAATCCTCAGGCCTATGCGAATGACGTGTCGGTGTTCGGGCATGTGCGGGGCGATGGTGTGGAACTGGCGAGAATCCGTCGTCGCATCGGCATGGTGAGTCCGGAACAGCAGGCGTACGAAGGGCGTGACGCCTTCGAGCTGCTCGAATCGGCGCTGGCGCGCAAGCCGGACTTGCTCTTGCTCGACGAACCGTGCCTCAATCTCGACGCACGGATGGCGGCGCGCCTCAAGCGGCGCGTGAGCGCCTGGTTGCGTCGTCATCCCGCCTGCACGTCCATCTGCGTGGCGCATCGTGCCGAAGACATCCCCGAGGGTTTCACCCGCGAATGCATTCTCGACTGATCCGCTGATTTTCTCGCGCCTTTCTGGTCGAATTTATGCTATAATATGAGCATCATTTTCGACTAGAAGGAAAACGCATGAAGCATGTCATTTTTATCTGTCTGACGGGGCTCGCCCTTGTGGCGGCGGCGGTACCGGCGAAGCGGGCGAAGTCGTCGGCGCGTCGGGCGGTTCCAGCGGCGGCGCCTGCGGCATCGGCATTGCCGGAGACGGCGTTCCGTTGCACGCCGTATGTCGGGGCGATCGCCGTTGATGCGGCGACGGGCCGTGTCATTTTCGAGCGGCATGCCGACAAGGTGGCGCGTCCGGCTTCGGTGACGAAGCTGATGACGATGCTGCTCTGCCTTGAAGACATGCATGCGATGAAGTATGACGTGACGACGCGTGTGACGGCCAGTGTGCGGTGCAGCCAGGAGAAGCCGAGCTGCGTCGGCTTGAAGCCGGGGCAGTCGATGACGGTCGACGATCTTCTGATGTCCATCATGGTGAAGAGCGCGAACGACGCGGCGGTGCTGTTGGCGGAAAACTCCACGGCGAAGAATGCGGGTCGCGACATCCAGCCGGGCGATCTGCAGGCGTTTGTCGTTCGGATGAACAAGAAGGCCGAGTCGCTCGGCATGTCGAATACGCACTATGAAACGCCGAACGGCTATCCGCCCCGGCCCGGGTCGAAGCGTCCGTTCGACACGTCGACGGCGCGCGATCTCGTGAAGCTTGCGCAGGCGGTGCTGCGCTATCCCGAAGTGTTCCGCTACACGAAGACGAAACTCACGACGGTGACGGACGGCGCCGGGAATCCGCTCAAGATGGTGAACCACAACAACATCCTTGTGAAGGACAAGCAGAAGATCCTGAACGAGAAGGGCGAAAGCGAAGTCGATGGGTTGAAGACCGGCTACATCGACGCGGGCGGTTCCTCCGTTGTCCTGACCGGCAAGCGCAATGGCAAGCGCGCCATCGTGATCGTGCTGGGCAGTCAGACGTCGAAGCTGCGCGATGCGTCGGCGCGCCAGCTGATGGTGGAAGCCTTGGACGCAATTGCCGGAAAATAAGTCGATGGCGAGCGGGTTCACACAGGCGTTGGTGTTCGGCAACGGACGCAGCGGCAAGGCGGCGGCGGAACTGCTGCGGCGGGAAGGCGTCGAGGTGCGCATCCTCGACGGTGCCGAGGTGTTCCCCGACTGTGCCGCGTGCAACCTCCTGCCGGCCACGACGATCTGCATCACTTCGCCGGGCATTGCGTTGGATCATCCGTGGCAGAAGGCGGCGCGCGCGGCGGGCTTGACGGTGATCTCGGAACTGCAGCTCGGCGCCGAGCGGTGGCGTGCCCGGGGCGGGCGTATGCTGGCAGTCACGGGATCGAAGGGCAAGAGCTCGGTCGTCAAGCTTGTGGCATCCGCTCTCAAGGGCGTCCCGTGCGGCAACTACGGAACGCCGCTCTGCGAAGTCGTGAACACGCAGACGGGCGAAGGCGCGGCGTTGCCGTGGGCCGTGGTGGAGGTTTCGTCCTTCCAGCTTGAGACGACCTGCCTTCCCGAGGATGCGTTTGAGGCGGCGGCGCTGTTGAATCTGCAGGAAGACCATCTCGACCGGCACGGACATGTGAGCGTCTACCATGCGCTCAAGCGCCAGCTGCTCGCGATGACGCCTCGCGCGATCGACGCATCGCGGGCGGCGTTTGCCGCGGCGCGCGCACCGGCGGCGGATGTTGCGCTGTTGGCGGGATCCTATTTCGACAACGAGATTTTGCGGGTCAACGGACTTTGCGCCGTGGCTCTTTTGCGGGCGGCGGGACTCGACGACGCGTCGATCCGCGCGGCGTTTACGGACTTTGAACCCTTGCCGCATCGCTTCCAGCGAATCGCGGTGCAGGGCGGTGTCACCTGGATTGACGACTCGAAGGCGACCTCGCTCGCGGCGCTTGCCGCGGGCGTGGCGATGTGCGCGGACCCCGTTCGACTCATCGCAGGAGGGCTTCCGAAGGGGGATAATCCACTTTCTGTGATTCCGCGCTTGCGTTTTGGGGTCAAAAAAGTGTATCTTATAGGGTGTTGCGCAAATCAGCTCTTGGACGCGTGGCGGGAAACCGTGCCGTGCGAGGTCTGCGAGACGCTTGACCGGGCGGTCGAGTCGGCTCGGCGCGATGCAGTTTCAGGCGAGTCGGTTCTCCTCTCGCCGGGGGCTGCGAGTTTCGATCAATTTAAAAGCTATGGTGAACGCGGCGACGTGTTTGCGACTCTCGTTCGTGCGGGAGCGTGAAAGCGTCGGAGTGGAACCGAATAAAAAAAACGAGGAAGAAGAAAAATGAAGGCGCAGAAGCTCGGATGGGTTCTGGGTATGAACATGGCGGTGGCCTGCATGATGATGCAGGGCTGCAAGGCACACAAGGCGGGAACGGAACCGTTGCCCTCCAACACGACGGTCGTCGCGGCCGCTCCGGTTGAGACGGCGGTACCGGCGGCGACGCCGACGGAAACGGCCACGGTGGAGGCACCGGTCGCGACGTCGACTTCGGGGACGGGAACAGGTCCGAGCGCGACGGCGACGCCGGTTGCGACGAGCACGCAGCCTTCGGGTATTGTGATTGAACAGGGTCAGGCTCCGACGCCGGTGGCGAAGCTTCCGACGCCGAAGTCCACGGTGAGAACGGTTCCGGCGCTGCCGAAGGCCGGTCCGAAGCCGGCGGTGGCGCCGAAGGGACCGCTGGCGACGACGGCTCCGGCTGTGGCGGCGGGTTCGGCTGCGGCGGGAGCGGGTTTTGTGTACACGGTCAAGCCGGGCGATCAGCTTTTCGCGCTTAGCCGCAAGTACAATGTGCGCCTGTCGGCAATTGTCAAGGCCAACCCGGGGTTGAATCCCGATCGCATTCGCATCGGCCAGAAGATCACGATTCCGGGCGTGACGGGTCCGAGCGCGACGGCGGTGGCGGCGGCTCCGACGGTCGCTCCGATGGCGGTGACGAAGACGACGCCGCCGAAGTCGACGATGTTGGCGGCGGCGCCTGCGGCTCCGACGGCGGCGAGCACGGTTGCGCCGGTGAAGACGAAGCCTGCGTTCAAGCCGTATGTCGGCGCGACGAAGGAGTACACGGTCAAGAGCGGTGATTCGCTGGGCAAGATCGCGTGCGAGAGCGGCATCTCGATCCGTGCGCTCAAGGAGCTCAACAAGCTTGTGAAGGACAACGTCCGCATCGGTCAGAAGCTCCTCGTGCCGGCCGAGAAGGTCGTGAAGGAGACGAAGACTGCGGCCGAGGCGCCGAAGACGGTCGCTGCGCCGAAGACGGCTCCTGTGGTTGAGAAGAAGGCCGAACCGGCGAAGACCGAGGCGACGAAGACCGAGGCGGCTCCGGCGGTTGAGACGAAGCAGCCTGCTGAAGCGGTGAAGGTCGATGCGGCGGCTCCGGCTCCCGAAAAGAAGGTCGAAGAGACCCCGGCTCCGGTGGTCGAGCAGAAGACCGACCCGGCTCCGGTTGCCGAGCCGAATACCGACCCGGCTCCTGTTGCCGAGCCGAAGGCCGAAGCGCCTGCGGCGGCGGGTTTGACCTACACGGTGAAGGAAGGCGACGATCTCGTCTCCGTCTCCATCAACTTCGGTGTCAGCCCGAGCCAGCTCATGGACCTCAACGGCATCAAGGCCGGTGATGGTCTGAAGCCGGGTCAGGTGCTCAAGATTCCGGCGGGCGCGAAGCCCTCGGCGGACTAATTCCGCTTGCCCAGAACAGAGGATAAAACGTGTATCGCGTTCTTTGGTTCTTGGGAGTTTCCGTTCTCGCTTTGCTGGCGATGGGGGTCCTCGTCCTCGCATCTGCCGGCGGCGTGAGCGGATTGGACATTTATCACGACTCCTACCATTTCCTGACTCGTCAGTGCGGCTTCCTGCTGATTGGCCTTGTGGCTCTGTTTGCAGCCGCGCGTTTCGATTATCACAAATGGCGTGAGTTTCCGTGGTTGACGGTTCTTTTCTATCTCGGCGTTGTCGGGTTGATGGCGGCGGTTTTCCTCTTTCCAAATGTGAAAGGGTCGCGCCGTTGGATCCCGTTGGGGCCGGTTCGTTTGCAGCCGAGCGAGCTCGGCAAATTGGCGGTGGTCATCGCCATGTCCGTGTTCCTGGATCGGGCGGGCTGGCGTGTGTCCAAATTCTGGACGGGGGCTTGCCGAGCGGTTTTGATCGTGGCGGTGCTGATGGGGCTTGCTTTGGGCGAGCCGGACTTCGGGGCTGCCATGGTCATGGGCGGAGCAGCTGCCGTTTTGCTGCTGATTTCCGGCATGAAATTCTCGCACATGTGTGCGCTCGGCGGTGCAGGCCTGATGGGCGTGGGCGTTTTGCTGTACCATAACCAGAATCGCATGAACCGTATCCTCTCTTGGGTGAAGGGGTGGTTCGGCCAGGCGATGTCGGATGGAACCATGGTGGTGCTGTCCGACAAGGAGAAGGCGGCCGAGTACCAGGCTCAGAATGCGCTTATCGCCATTCAGAACGGCGGCATCACGGGCGTGGGATTCAACCAGTCGACGCAGAAGCTGGCCTATTTGCCCGAGGCGCATACGGATTTCATTTTTGCCATCGGCGCAGAAGAATGGGGATTGATCTTTTCGCTGGCCTTGGTTGCGCTCTACCTGACGATTTTCGCCTGTGGGTTGATCATCGCCGCGCGCTCGCCGGACCGTCTGGGGCGTCTGATTGCCTACGGCATGACGTTCCTGATCGTTTTCCCGGCGTTTTTCAATCTGGGCGTGGTGACGAAGTGTCTGCCCACAAAGGGCATTGCGCTGCCGTTCATCAGCTACGGAGGTTCGCACATCATCTCCGCCCTTTTTGCAATCGGTACGCTCTTTAACGTCGGACGACAAATTGAGTTGCCAAAACTGCGTCCGAGGATTACAATATCACCTGTGTTCCAAACGCAAGGAGTCTAGCAAATGTCTCGTATCTATAACTTTGCGGCCGGTCCGGCCGTGTTGCCGCTTGAAGTTCTGCAGGACGCCCAGCAGGGTCTTGTCGACTACAAGGGCACGGGAATGTCCGTGATGGAGATGAGCCATCGCGGTAAGGACTACGATGCCATCCATCAGGAGGCGATCGCCACGTTCAAGGAACTGTGCGGTCTCGGCGACGAGTGGGAGGTCTGCTTCATCCAGGGCGGCGCCTCGTTGCAGTTTGCGATGATTCCGATGAACTTCCTCGGTGCGGGGCAGGTCGCGGACTATGCGAACCAGGGTACGTGGTCGAACAAGGCACTCAAGGAAGCGCAGGCGCTCGGCTCGGTGAATGTGGCGGCCAACTGCCAGAAGGACATTCCTACGCGCATGCCGAAGGCGGACGAGTGGAAGTGGACACCGGGTGCGGTCTACAGCCACATCTGCTCGAACGAGACGATTTCCGGCGCCGAGCTCAAGGAGTTCCCGCAGACGGGTTCGCCGTTGATCTGCGACATGTCGTCGGACATCCTTTCCTGCGAGCGCGACTACAACCAGTTCGTGATGTTCTATGCGGGAGCGCAGAAGAATCTCGGACCTTCGGGTATGGCGGTGGTGACCATTCGCAAGGACTTCGCCGAGAGGGGTTCGAAGACGATTCCGACGATGCTGCAGTATCGGACGTTCGTCGACAACCAGTCGCTCTACAACACGCCGCCGACCTGGGGCATCTACATCTTCGGCGAGACCATGAAGTGGGTCAAGAAGATGGGCAAGGAGAACCTCTTCAAGCTGAATGCCGAGAAGGCGCAGAAGATCTACGACGTGATCGACGCTTCTGGCTTCTATCGCGGTACGGCGTTGAAGGAGTTCCGCTCGAATATGAACGTGACGTGGCGCTTGCCGACGGAGGAGCTCGAGGCGAAGTTCATCGCCGAGGCGAAGGCCGCCGGCATGAGCTCGCTGAAGGGCCACCGCAGCGTGGGCGGCATTCGCGCGTCCATCTACAACGCCTTCCCGATGGCCGGCGTTGACTGCCTGGTGGATTTCATGAAGGAATTTGAAAAGAAGAACGGTTAACCTCAACTGAATGCGTCTGTCCCCATGGACCGGACGCGTTCGCATTCCAAGACAAGGAGAGAAAAGATGCAGAAGACGTACATGCACACGGGTATCCCGGTTCCTGCGAAGATGGACGGGATGAACTACATGGATTCGCTCAAGGTGTGGATCGGCTACAACAAGGACTACGATATCGAGTATCTCTATTGGGAAAAGGACACGCCGGCGGCGTACCGCATGGTCGTCGAGACGCATGTCGCGTACAAGGTCGCCGATGTGCAGGCCGCTGTCGACGAGGTCGTTGCGGCCGGTGCCGCCGTGCTTCTGCCGAAGCTCGTGCTTGGCGGTACGACGGCGATCGCCTTCGTGTCGATCAAGGATGGTCCCGTGGTCGAGTTCTATCAGGACTAA
>JAKSOY010000089.1 GCA_024405255.1 Kiritimatiellia bacterium | reverse complement strand
TCACGGCGTCGCACAACACGAAGGAATGGAACGGCTGCAAGCTCTGCAAGGCGAATGCGGTGCCGATTTCCGGTGCGACGGGCATCAAGGACATCGAGAAGATGGTCGCGGCGATGGACCTGAACGAACCGCCGCACGGCGTCGGCGAAATCACGAAGGTCGACATCTCGAAGGAGTATGCGGCGCACGTGGCGAAGTTCCAGCACATGGCGAAGCCGCTGCACATCGCGGTCGACTTCGCGAATGGCATGGGCATCGCCGAGTCGGTTGCATTCCAGGGGGCGCCGCTTACGTACGATGCGCTTTACGGCGAGTACGACGGCAACTTCCCGAATCACGACGCGAATCCGCTCAAGACAGAGACGCTCAAGGACTTGCAGAAACTCATGCGCGACAATCCGGGCAAGTATGCGTTCGGCGTGGCGTTCGACGGCGATGCGGACCGTGCGGGCTTCCTCGATGAAAAGGGCGATGTGATCCCGATGGACTTCATGACGGCGCTCGTCTCGGGCGACCTGCTGGCGTCCAATCCGGGAGCGGCGTGCTTCTATGATCTGCGGTCCTCCAAGGTTGCGAAGGAAGTGATCGAGGCGGCGGGCGGCAAGCCGATGATGAGCCGCGTGGGCCACAGCTTCATCAAGGCGCAGATGCGCGAGAACGACGCGATCTTCGCGGGCGAACTTTCGGGCCACTACTACTTCAAGGCGAACTCCACGGCGGAGTCCAGCTCGATGGCGACGTTTGCGCTGGCGAACATCGTCTCGAAGAGCGACAAGCCGTTGAGCGAACTCATCAAGCCGCTGCGCAAGTACGTGCAGAGCGGCGAGATCAATTCCAAGGTGGCCGATGCGGCGGCGGTGCTGGCGAAGATCAAGCAGCAGTTCGCCGACTTCTTCGAACTCGACGGCGTATCCGTCGACCGCTGGGAGAGCGAAGGCTGGTGGTTCAACGTGCGTATGTCGAACACGGAGCCGCTCGTGCGCCTCAACCTCGAGGCGAAGACGGCCGAACTGATGGCCGAGAAGCGCGACCAGATGCTGGCGCTCATTCGCGGCTGACCGCTCGCGGGTCTTCCTTTGTTTCCCATTTTCCATTCTAAATTTTTCATTTGATACGATGGCCGGAAAATACGACGACGACAATATTAAGCACCTCAACGCGATGGAACATATCCGTCTGCGTCTCGGCATGTATATCGGCCGGGCGTCGGACGGAAGCGACTACGACGACGGCATCTACGTGCTGCTGAAGGAAGTCATCGACAACGCGATTGACGAATTCATCATGGGCTTCGGCCGCCGGGTCGAGATCAAGCTCGACTGGAATTCCGGTGCGTGCAGCATTCGCGACTATGGACGCGGCATTCCGCTCGGCAAGGTCGTGGACTGCGTGAGCGAGCTCAACACGGGCGGCAAGTTCAATACCGAAAGCTTCCAGTTCTCGGTGGGTATGAACGGTGTCGGTACGAAGGCCGTGAATGCGCTGTCCGACCGGTTCTACGTGCGGGCCGTGCGTGATGGCGAGTATGCGGACGCGCTGTTCGAAAAGGGCGTTTTGAAATCGAAGCACCGCGGCAAGTGCAAGGACTCGAACGAGCGCAATGGTACGCTTGTCGAGTTCCTGCCGGACGGGACGATCTTCAAGAAGTTCCGCTTCCGTGAAGAGCATGTGATGCGTCGGCTCAAGATGTACGCGTATCTGAATGCGGGTCTCACGCTTGACCTCAACGGGACGAAGGTCGTTTCGGATGAAGGCCTCGCGGACCTCATCCAGGACGAAGCGCAGTTCGAGAAGGTCTATCAACCGTTCCATTTCCGGTCCAAGACGCTCGAGTTCGTGTTCACGCATACGAACCGTTTCTCGGAAGAATACTATTCGTTCGTCAACGGCCAGCATACGACCGAAGGCGGTACGCATTTGTCCGCGTTCAAGGAAGGTCTCACAAAGGCCCTCAACGAGTATTCGAAGAAGAAATTCGACGGTGACGACGTGCGTGAAGGCATCATCGGCGCGATTGCCATTCGCATGCAGGATCCGACCTTCGAAGGTCAGGCCAAGACGAAACTCGGCTCGCCGGAAATCCGCGCCGATCTTGTGGCGCAGATCAAGAAGGAAGCCGAGGCGCTGTTCCACAAGAACACCGTCGAGGCCGATCGCCTCGTCGCGAAGGTGGAAGAGACCTCCAAGCTGCGCAGCCAGCTCAACACGATCAAGAAGCAGGCGCGTGAACGCAGCCAGGCCGTGAGCGTGCGCGTGCCGCAGCTCAAGGACTGCAAGCGCCATCTCAAGCTCGACAAGGTGGACAAGAAGACGAACCTGCCCGAAGGCAGCGACACGATGATCTTCCTCACGGAAGGCGTTTCCGCCGGTGGTACGCTCAACCGCAGCCGCAATGCCGAGAACCAGGCGGTCTTCTTCCTGCGCGGCAAGTGCCTCAACACCTGCGGCCTGGCGAAGGACGTACTCTACAAGAACGTCGAGTTCTTCAATCTGATCAAGACGCTCGACATCGAAGAGACGCTGGAACATCTGCGCTACGGCAAGATCATTTTCGCAACCGATGCCGATGTGGACGGTCTTCACATCCGCAATCTGCTGATCACGTTCTTCATGCGCTTCTACAAGCAGCTCGTGCTGGACAAGCGCATCTACATCCTTGAAACGCCGCTCTTCCGCGTGCGGAACAAGAAAGAGCAGTATTACTGCTTTACCGAAGAAGAACGCGTCAAGGCGATCAACAAGTGCGGGAAGGGCGCCGAGATCACGCGATTCAAGGGCTTGGGCGAGCTCAATCCGGAAGAGTTTGCAGACTTCATTGGCGAGGATATGCGTCTGACGCTCGTCGGCTGCCACGACGACAGCGAGGTCGACAAGACCATCAAGTTTTATATGGGGGCCAATACGCCAGAGCGTAAAGACTACATCATGGACAATCTTGTGTGTGACACGACGGATGTTTGACGGAGACGATTTTATGCGTTTTTCATTGACTTTTCGCAGGGGATAGAGGATAATTTACGAGTTTTCATTTCATCGGTGAATCCGAAAAGGCGAAGAGCATGGCTGAAGAGAACAATGAGCAGGGCGGTACCGGCGCACTCGATCTGAGTGCGTTGGGGTCGTTTGATTTCACCCCGGCCTGGGCGAAGGGCAAGCCGAACGATACGGCGAAGTACGCGCGTTTCGAGGCGCAGGAGGAGCGTCGCGAGGAACGGCGTGATCGTGGCGACCGTCCGCGTCGTGACGAGCGGGGACCGCGTCCTGGATTCGGTAAACCCGCCGAAGGCCGTCGTGACGAGCGTGGCCCGAAGCCGGCGTTTGGTGGTCCTCGTCGCGAACGCGACGATCGGGGCCCGCGCCGTGACGATCGCGGTCCGCGCCGCGAGGATCGTCCGCCGCGTACGTTCACGAAGCCGCTCGACGTCGATGTGCGCATTCTCCCGGGCCAGAAGCAGCTCGGCGAGTTCATCCGCAAGATCCAGAGCCAGCCGTTCATGGCGTATCCCTTGAAGCAGCTCGCGTATTTCTTCCTCGACCATCCGGAAGCCTGCGTGTTGCGTATTGCGCCGAAGAAGGACGCCGAGCCGATCGCGTTCCATCAGTGCAAGGCGTGCGGCTTTGTGGCGTTCAATGAAGAGGACCTCTTGAGTCACGTGCTGTCGGCCCATCTCGGCGACTACTACGAGAGCGAAGAGGTCGACTGCGAACCGCCGAAGGGCCAGTTCAACTGTGTCGCGCGTTGCGGTCTGAGCGGTGTCCTTCTGGGGCCGCCGAACCTCCACGGCTATGATGCCCGTGTGCGCGAAGTGCTGCGTACGCGCTATCCGAACATGGACGAAGCCTCGTATCGTGCGCGCATCGAGATGGTGCGCGACCCCGAAGTGGTCGAGGAATGGCGCAAGTCCATGACGAAGAAGACGATTTTCCGTCGTAAAGGCGCGGCTGCGGCCCCGGCTCCGGCACCGGAAGGTGCGGCGGAGGGGGCAGCTCCGGCCGAAGCGCCGGAAGTGCCGGCGATCGAACGCGAGGCGGCTGAACGCGAGTTCCGCCGGATGTTCGCTCCGGCGCTGATGACGAAGCCGCGCGCGGTGGATATGACGGCCGAGATGGCGTTGAAGTCCTCGAACCTCGGTCTCGTGTTCGCGTGCCGCGATGCGATTCAGAAGGAAAAGCGTTTCCCGGCGTCGCTCTTCTTTGCGTTGCGCGGAGCCTTCCACCATCGCAAGCTTCAGTTCTTCCGTGCGAACGATCCGCGTGGACCCGAATTCGTGACGGCCGTGAAGCCGACGCCGCTCGATACGACGCACGCGATTCCGGAACTCGCCGCGCTCGTGAAGTATGTCGAAGAGAATCTCGATCTCGCCCCGGGTGCGGTTGTGACCGCGCTGTCGGAAGGCGACGCGACGAAGGCCCAGAACACGAAGGGCCACATCATGTGGCTGCTCGAGAAGGGCCATCTTGTGTGCTATACGAACGGTGGTCTTGTGCCGCCGGCCGAGCATCCGCATTGGGCGCCGAAACCGCGCAAGCCGAAGGCCGAGGCGGCGAAGCCTGCGGAACCGACAGCCGAAGCGCCCGCGCCTGAAGCGCCGGCTCCCGAGGCCGCGCCCGCGCCCGAAGCGCCCGCGCCTGAAGCGCCGGCTCCCGAGGCCGCGCCCGCGCCCGAAGTCGCCCCCGAGGGTTGATTCACGCATGGGCGACTTTTCAACCCTTAACCCTTAATCTTCAATCTTTAACTTTTAACCTTTAACCTTTAACTGTTTCAAATGAGACTTCCGATTAGTTGGTTGAATGAATTCGTTGATGTGTCCGATATTCCCGTGCAGGAATTGGCGGAGCGCCTGACGCGTAGCGGCCTGCAGGTGGAGGCGATCGAGACGTCTGGGCCGGAGCCGCTCTCCGATTTCTTCGTCGTTGGCGAAGTGCTCACGTGCGAGGTGATCGAGGGGACGCACCTGCACAAGACGACGGTGACGGACGGCAAGGAGACGGTGCAGGTCGTCTGCGGCGCGCCGAATTGCCGGGCCGGCCTCAAGAGCGCCTTTGCGAAGATCGGCGCGGTCGGACCTCAGAACAGTTTCAAGATCAAGAAGGGCAAGCTTCGGGGTGTCGAGAGCTTCGGCATGCTCTGTTCGTCCGCCGAGCTGATGCTGCCGGGCGGTACGCACGAGGGTATTATGGAGTTCCCGCCGGAAACGCCGAATGGCACGTTCCTGCGGGATGTCGTGGGCGGAGAAAAGCCCGAGACGGTGTTCGACATCGAAGTGACGTGGAATCGTCCCGATGCGTTGAGCGTCATCGGCCTTGCGCGTGAATTCAGCGCGGTGCTGGGACGTCCCATGAAGATGCCGGCGGTTGATTTCACGGAGAGCGAAACCGATGTCAACGGCGAAGTGAAGGTCGAGGTGCTCGATACCGAGCGTTGCCCGCGCTATACGGCGCGTGTCGTGACGAGCGTCGAGGACGGACCGTCGCCTGATTTCATGGCTCGTCGTCTCGAGGCGTGTGGAGTCCGTTCGCTGGGGCTGCTCGTGGACGTCACGAACTACGTGATGCTCGAGTGCGGACAGCCGATGCATGCGTTCGACTACAAGACCCTTGCGGGCGGCAAGATCGTTGTGCGCGATGCGACGCCGGGTGAAACGATCAAGACGCTTGACGGCGTCGAGCGCAAGCTCGATCCGTCCATGCTCGTGATCGCGGATGCCGAAAAGCCCTCGGCGGTTGCCGGTATCATGGGCGGTGAAGGCAGCGAAATCGCCGCCGGTACGACGCGCGTGCTCGTGGAGAGCGCACTCTTCAAGCCGGAGACGACGAAGGCCACGGCCACGGCGCTGGGCCTCGGTACGGAATCGTCCTACCGCTATATCCGCGGTGTCGACAAGGACCTCGCCGACTGGGCGAGCCGTCGGGCCTGCCATCTGTTGCAGAAGTACGGCAAGGCCGTGATTGCGAAGGGCGTGGTGGATGTCGACAATCGCGCGAAGCCGTTCAATGAGGATGTGACCCTTGATTTTGCGCGGGCGCGTCGTCTCATCGGCGTGGACATTCCGGCGGACCGCATGGTGGCGATTCTCGAATCGTTGCAGCTGAAGACGGTGGCGCGCACGGACACGTCGGCGACGTTTGCGATTCCGAGCTGGCGTTGGGACCTGCTTCTCGAGGCGGACCTCGTGGAGGAGATCGGTCGCCTCTACGGTCTTGACAACATTCCGGATACGATGCCGTCCGCACCGAGCGTCTCGTCGCTTTCCGATGCGCCGTTCCGCGCGAAGGAGAAGGTGCGTGCGACCTGCCTCGCGCTTGGGTTCACGGAAGGCATGCACTATTCGTTCCTGTCGGTCGACGAACTCAATCAGTTTGACAATCGTCCTGAAACGCAGGCGGCGCGTCTCGCGCTGCCGGATCCGGTGAGCGCCGAGTATGGTGTGTTGCGCGATACGTTGCTGCCGCAGTTGATGGGTTCGCTTGGACGCAATGCCACGCATCAGCTGGAAACGGCGGAACTCTTTGAACTGGGTCGCGTGTTCGGACGTGCAAAGGACGGCCGTCCGTTCGAGGCGGACCGCCTGGCGCTCGGCTTTACGGGTCCGGTCGGTCGAGGCGCGCTTGATCGTCGTCGTCCCGTGACGGCGGAAGAGGCGCTCTTGTGGATGAAGGGCGCGGTGGAGCGGTTGGCGACCAGCCTTCACGTGGCGCGTCTGGAGTTCCGTCCCACGGAACATCCGGCCTTTGCGAATGCGCTTGAAATCCGCGCCTATGGTCGTCCGGCCGGTGTGATGGGTGTGTTGTCGGCGAAGTTGCGCCACCCGTTCCGTCTGACGACGCAGATGGCGTTGGCGGAACTCGATCTCGAGCCGCTCACGCGCCGTTTCGACGCGATGGGCAAGGTGTCGCCGGTTCCCGCATTCCCGATGGTCACGCGCGACATCGCGTTCGTCGCGGGCGAAGGCGTGACGCACGAAGCGGTTGAGAAGTGCATCCGCAAGGTGGCGCCGCCGGAACTCATCGGCATTTCGCTCTTTGATATTTTCACCTCGAAGGAGATCGGCAAGGGCCGCCGCTCGTTCGCGTACTCGCTGGCGTTCCGCGCCAACAACCGTACGCTGACGGACGACGAAGTCAACCGTGCGTTCACGCGCATCGTCGACGCCCTCAAGACCAATCTCAAGGTCGAGGTCCGTGATAACTAATAGTCTCACATCACTTCCATCCTCCCCCTAGCTTTTCATTCTGTCCCCTAACCTTTAACCTCTAACCTCTAACCTCTAACCTCTAACCTTAAACCTATTCACTATTCCCTATTAGTTATTCACTAAAAAAGCGTGGGCCCTGGTTTGCACGCGGACTTGGCAGTGTATTTCTCTGACCTTCATTTTTTGACGGGAGCTTAAAGCGGGCGGCGTATGCGCCGCTCGTGGGGGCACCCACTTGGGACTTGAGGTTCCAGGGATTCTGTACTACGGCAAGTCGGGGTCTTTTTCATTCATGAACTCGGTGCTATCGTTTTGCGCCGAGTTTTGCTATAATATCCTCCATCATGTCAGACATTAGAGTGAGATTCGCCCCGTCGCCGACGGGGAAGGTGCATATTGGCAACATCCGCGCGGCCATCTACAATTGGCTCTATGCGCGCCACGTGGGCGGCAAGTTCCTGCTGCGCGTGGAAGATACGGACCTCGAGCGTTCGACACCCGAAGCCATTCAGGCCTTGTTCGAGTGCATGCAGTGGCTCGGCCTCGGGCTCGGCGACGAGCCGGTTTTCTATCAGACCAAGAACGTGGCGCGCCATCTGGATTGCGTGAAGAAGCTGCTCGCCGACGGTCGTGCCTACGAGATGGAGAAGACCTCGCGTGACGGCAAGACGGGCAAGGTCATCATGTTCCGCATGCCGAAGGAAGGCGTTCTTGCGTACGACGACATCGTCAAGGGCCACATGGAGAAGAAGGCCGAAGACGTGCCGGACTTCGCAATCGTGCGGTCCGACGGATCGCCGATCTTCCATCTGGCGAACGTGGTGGACGACATCGACCAGGGCGTGACGCACGTCATCCGCGGCGACGACCACGTCGAGAACACATTCAAGCACATCGAGCTCTTCAAGGCGCTCGGCGCGACACCGCCGAAGTATGGGCACCTCTCGATGATCGTCAACGCGCAGGGCAAGCCCTATTCGAAGCGCGACGGCGCGGCGTTCGTGGGCGAGTTCCGCGACAACGGCTATCTGCCGGAAGCGCTCTTCAACTATCTGCTGCTTTTGGGCTGGAACCCGGGCGACGACCGCGAGGTGCTCACGAAGGACGAGATGGTGCAGCTCTTCGACATTGAAAAGGTGCACGTCACGGCGGCGAAGTTCGACATCAAGAAACTCCAGTGGATGAACGGCGAATACATCCGCCGTGCGTCGAAGGAGACGTATCGGGCCGAGTTCGAAAAGCAGGTCACGGCGGCGGGTTTCGACTTCGCGGGCTTTACCGCGCTCGCGTCTGCGCAGCAGGACCTGCTGCTCGATCAGCTGCAGATTCGCACGAAGTTCTGGAACGACATTCCCGGTATGGTGGCGCCGTTCCTTACGGACGATTTCCCGATGGACGAAAAGGCCGTCGAGAAGCGCCTGAACAAGCCGGGCGTCAAGGAGACGCTCCTCGACCTCGTGGCGCGTTTCGAGAAGCTTGAACCGTTCACGGCAGCCGCCGGCGAGGCGATGGTCAAGGAACTTTCGCAGGGTCAGGGCATGGGTCCTTGGGTGCATCCGATCCGCGTGGCGGTTTCGGGGCGTGGCGAGGGTATCGGACTCTTCGAGATGTGCGAAATCCTCGGTCGTGAAAAGGTGGTTGCGCGTCTGCGTCGCGCGGCAGAAAAACTGTAAGCAGGAGGTGGTCCATGTGGAAGGTTCTTGTTGTCGTACTTTCAATTCCGTGTGTGCTTTGGGGTAAGAAAGCGGTACCCTCCACAGGACTGTGCGCACCGTCCGAGGTGCGGGCGGAAATCGCGGCTGCGGCGAAGAAGGCGGCGCAGCTGCCGCATCCGCGTCTTTTCGCGACGGCGAAGGACTTTGAGGCGCTGAAGACGCGTGCCGCTTCGGATCCGCTTGTGAAGGCGGGTGTCGACTGTGTGCGCCGCGGGGCGGATCTGGCGCTCGCGGCGCCGCCGAGTCGACACATCAAACAGGGCAAGCGCCTTTTGGGCGTGAGCCGCGCGGCGCTTGCGCGGATTTCGCTTTGGGCGATGGCCTATCGTCTGACGGGCGAGAAGAAGTATCTGGACCGTGCAACGGTCGAATTGCGTGCCGTCTGCGCGTTTTCGGACTGGAATCCGTCGCACTTCCTCGACGTCGGCGAAATGTCCCTGGCTGTGGCGACCGGTTACGACTGGCTCTACAACGAGCTCGATCCGGCGACGCGCAAGGAGATCGCCGCCGGGTTGCGCCGTAACGGGTTGGATGCGTCGCGGCAGCCGGCCTGGTGGATCTGCTCGGGCAATAACTGGGGACAGGTCTGCCATGCGGGCATCCTGTCGGCCGCGTTGGCGCTTGCCGAAGAGAATGCCGTCGAAACGGGCGTCTTTGTGCAGCGCTGTGTCGACTACATTCCGATTTCGATGAAGGCGCTTGCGCCGAATGGGAATTATCCCGAGGGGCCGGGCTATTGGAACTACGGCATGGAGTTCAACTGCATCGCCCTGATGCTGCTGGAAGGAACGCTTGGAAGCGACTTCGGCCTCGCGAAGCTGCCCGGTTTTCGCGAGACGGCGGACTATCTCGATGTCGTGACGGGTCCGTCGGGGCTCACGTTCAATTATGCGGATGGCGGTGCAGACCGTGGCTCCTGCTTTGCGACCTGGTGGCTGGCGAAGCGTTTCAATCGTCCGGACATTCTGCCGTATTTTGAGCTTCCGGCCTATCGGGAACTTTGCCGGGGTGGTAAGCGGGGGCGTTTCCCCCATCGTCTCTTCGCGCACAGCCTGCTCTGCGTGTCGACGCCGCCAGCGGATGTCGTCAACAAACAGCCGCTCGTGTGGGATGCCCAGGGGCCTGTCCCCATCACCATCCAGCGTGCGTCGTGGGGTCGTGACGCGCTGTTCGTCGGTTTGAAGGCGGGATCGCCCTCGGGCAACCACGGGCACATGGACGGAGGTTCCTTTGTGCTTGACGCGCTCGGCGTCCGCTGGGCGATGGACCTGGGCGCGGAAAGCTACTACGGCATCGAGAAGCGCGGGATGAATCTCTGGGATTCGCGGCAGAATTCCGATCGCTGGAAAATCTTCCGCCTCAGCACGGCCGGACACAACGTGCTGATGCTCGACAACCAGCCCCAGTTCGTCAGGGGCTATGCGAAGGTCGTCCAGGTGACGAAGGGCACGGGGGCCGCCTCGACGGTCGTTTTGGACCTCTCGTCGCTTTATCCGAATGCGAAACGCGTGTCCCGTACGGGAGCGATGGCGGCCTCGGGCAAGAGCTATCGTCTGACGGACGAAGTGGACGGCTTGCGCGCTGGCGCGTCCGTGCGCTGGTGCATGAACACGCAGGGCTCGACGGCGACAATCGAGGGCGACACGATCGTGCTCAAGCAGAAGGACCGCACGTTGCGCGTCACGCAGGTTGGAGGTCAGAAGGCCCCGTGGCAGGTTCAGCCGGCGAAGGGCCCGAACGAATGGGATTCGCCCAACCGCGGATGCCAGCAGCTGGTCTTTACAGTCCCCGCCTCGTCGGACGGGAAGGCCCGCCTCGCCGTGGAATTCCGCATCGACTGAGACCGTGGGGCTTCCGTTTCTGTTTGGATTTTGACAGATGCCATGAATTTCAAACACAGCCATACAAATCACAAGGAGGTCTGCCAGAAGTAGACCGATCGGGTTCGTGTGTCTTTCCTCCCTTGCTGGGACGAAGGATGATCACGCGAATCCAATTGACGATCAAACAATAGATTTTGCGTAACTGCAACGCGACGTTCTCACGAAAAGCCCTGGAAAGTTTTTCAAATTACGAACGACGAGTTGGCAGGAATGCTCCCATTCCGGGGATGCATTCTTTTGCCATCTTGTATTCGTAATTGGGTTTCTTCCAGGGCACCCACGTGAGAGTATGAGATAGGTGGAGGTGTGTCCTCGGTTTTTCTCTTCGCCGCGGTCGTGGCTGGCGGGCGAAGGAGAAAGGAACGGGGAAATGTTCATTGATCAGATTCTTCAGAAGGGTGTTCAAAAGCTCATACTCTTCACAGATGCCGAAAGAAGCTGGATGGAGGGCCGTATCACGAAGAACGGCACGAAGTTCTATGCGGAATGCATCAATCGTCATAAGAAGATCAAGATGACACCAGAAGAGATTGTCAGGCAGATATTCACCAAGCGACTGATGGACGATTACGGCTACCCAGAATCGCGTATCGCATACGAATATCCGGTTAATTTTGGTCGAGAAGTGAAACGGGTGGACATTGTGATACGAGACAAAGATGACCCTACGGTCCCGTACATTATCATTGAAACTAAGAAGCCAACGGCTAAGGACGGACGTGAGCAGTTGAAAAGCTATACGCTTGCGACTGGCGCGAGCATGGCAGTTTGGACGAATGGCGACGGTATTACTTTCCACCAACGAAAAAATCCGAATTATTTTGAAGACATACCAGGCATACCAAAAGAGAATCAGACACTAGCCGAGATACTGCTAAAACCATTTACGATTGACGATCTCATCAGAGAAGATAAACTGACGAAAACCGGGAAGTCACTGAAGGATCTTGTCCTTGAAATGGAAGACGAGGTACTTGCCAACGCCGGTGTTGATGTGTTCGAGGCTGTGTTTAAGTTGATCTTCACAAAGTTGTATGATGAACAGCTTGGTGCTGATGACAAGAGTTATAATCTTCAATTCCGCAATTCAGGACAGAGCGACAATCAGCTCAAGGCGAAAATACAGAAACTCTTTGAGGAGGCGTGCGAGAAGTGGCCAGGTGTGTTTGCAGAGGATGATAAGATAGAGCTACAGCCTTCTCATCTTTCTATTTGCGTCTCGTCACTTGAAACCGTCAAGCTGTTCAATTCCAACCTTGATGTGGTTGACGAAGCATTTGAGTATTTGATGAGTAAGAGCAGCAAAGGCGAGAAGGGGCAATATTTCACGCCTCGCTATGTGATTGATATGGCGGTACGGATGTTGAATCCGAAACCAGAAGAATCTATGATTGATACAGCGTCAGGCAGTTCGGGTTTTCCGGTACACACCATTTTTCATGTGTGGAAACAGATGCAGCTTGACGCAAACAAACCTGTCAGTCATCTGTTTACAGCTGCGAAAAAGGGCCATGCAGAAACGCAGTATGTGCAGAAGAAGGTGTTTGCCATTGATTTTGATGAAAAGGCGGTACGGGTAGCACGGACACTAAACCTGATTGCTGGTGATGGCCACACGAACGTTCTACACCTTAATACGCTTGATTATGGACGCTGGGATGCGACGACATCACAACAAGCATGGATAGATACCTACAACGAGGGGTATAAGAAGCTTAAGAAGATTGAAATTGACACCTCTCACAAGTATCATGTATTTGATATCGTTATGGCGAATCCTCCTTTCGCCGGAGAGGTGAAGGAATCGCAGATTCTTTCGCGCTATGAACTTGGTATGAAGAAAGGAAAGGTTCAAAAAAGCGTCGTCCGTGACATTCTCTTTATCGAACGAAACATAGACTTCCTTGCTGCGGGCGGACGAATGGCAATTGTCCTCCCACAAGGGCGGCTCAATAATGCGACAGACCAGTACATTCGTGAGTATATCGCGAAGCGTTGTCGGATTCTCGCAGTTGTTGGGTTACATGTGAACACTTTCAAGCCACATACCGGTACCAAGACAAGTGTACTGTTTGTTCAGAAATGGCAGAATGACAAGAACCTTCCGCATTATAATCCAGAGGTCGCGGACTATCCGATTTTCTTCGCTACGCAACGACTAGAGGGCAAGAATTCGCGCGGCGACAAGCTCTATTGGATGAAGGACAAAAAGGGTTCGACAACGGATCCGAAGTTGGCACTCTGTGACAAGTACGGGCATCCAATTATCTACCATGATCTCTATGCGACCTACGACTACAATTGGGACGAGTCCCAAAAGAAGAACGTTAAAGTTCAGTTGACTGGCGATGGAATTGCCGAGGCCTTCGTTCAGTTTGCCAAGAAAGAGAATCTTGATTTTTTTCGTTGATCCCCTTTGACGGGACGAAATACACGTCGCTGTTGAAGGGGTTGGAAATTAGTGAGATCAAGATGTCAGAATTGAATCCTGAGTTCCGGATTGATGCCGAATACTTCTTGAAACTTTACCTAGAACGACGTAAGATTTTGGAAGCGTTCGGAGCCGTGACTGTCGGGGATTGTGTAACGGATGGGATTCATACTGCGATTGATTATGACGAAGATAGTCCTGTGAATCTTTTGTCGGCAACATCTCCAAAGGAAAATTATGTGGATCTATCGCGTGGCGCGCGAATCTCCATGTCGGCACACAATGCAAATCCTCGGACGGCTGTTAGGGTTGGTGATGTTCTCGTTTCCACTGTCGGTACGATCGGTAATTCGGCTGTAGTTGATGAGAGCATTCTTCCGGCCAACACTGATAGGCACATTGGAATTATTCGGAAGCCAAATTATTCACCATACCTAATCTCAACTTTTTTACTTTCAAAATTTGGAAAGGGACAGACATTACGAGAAACCACAGGCAATGTACAGCAAAATCTGTTTTTGTATAAGATTCGCGAGATATTGTTACCTGATTTCAGCAACAAATTTCAAGACCGTGTAGAAAGAATAGTAAAGAAAGGCTGTTCAAAACGTAATCAGGCATTAGAGATTTATAAAGAGGTAGAGGATGCGTTACTTTCCGAACTCGGTCTTGTTGGTTACACACCAAACGACGAATCGGTTTCCGTGCGCAAATTCTCCGACACCATGGTGGTCAAGCGCCTTGACGCGGAGTATTATCAGCCGAAGTACGATGAATTAATGACGAAGCTAGAACGGCTCGAATTGCGTTCACTAGCTTCGTTGGTTGACTTTTATAAATCATTTGAACCTGGTAGCGAGTGTTACGGCAACGATGGTATACCGTTTGTCAGAATTGCGGATTTGTCGGAACATGGAATTGATTATTCTGGAGTAAAGCTTCCTAAAGAGTTGTGTAAGGATATTCGACGATTGCGCAAAGACGTTGTATTGATGAGCAAGGACGGCAGTGTTGGGATTGCATATAAAGTCGATCAAGATGTTGACGCAGTGACTTCGGGTGCGATATTGCATTTGACAGTCAAGGATGATGCCATACTTCCTGATTTTCTGGCACTTGTGTTGAATTCCCTTGTGGTGAAGTTGCAGGCCGAACGTGATGTGGGTGGGTCGATAATACAGCATTGGAAACCATCAGAAATCGCCGATGTGAAAATTCCGATATTGTCTAAAACCGTTCAGGTTAAACTCGTGGATATGGTTCGGCAGAGTTTTATGGCGCAGAAAGAAAGCGTATTTTTGCTTGATCTAGCCAAACGAGCTGTTGAAACGGCTGTCGAAAAGGGAGAGTGTGAAGGTTTGAAGATTTTGGGAGGCGTAAAATGAATTTCAAGAAGATCAACGGGGAAATCCTTGAAGGGACGCAAACGGGAAGATTTGAATTCACGTGAGGAGAAAAATAATGTATAATACAAAACAGATGAAGGCAAAAGTGATAGTTCTGTTACTCATTGTAATATCGTGCGCAGGAGTGGCGATGCCGACGGTATTGTCCCTGCCGCCGGTTGCGTATGCTGACACGGAGGTAGTGACGAACGTCGTCATTTCTTCGTGGCAGCGTGGCGCGGCGAAGTTCGCGTTCTCGCTGTCGTGTATTGCGACTCCTTCGAACAATGTCGAGGCGGCGTTTGGGGAAGATGTGAATACGAACGGTGTTCTTGAACCCGAAGAGGCGGATTTGATTGTGGGGTGGAAACGGGGGAATTGGTTCATCCGGCATGGGACTGACGGCGAGCGGCTTTCGGTGGCTTCAACTTCGATGGAGGACGTGAAGACGCTTGCGTGGAACTATCGGCTCACGGCTGCTCCAACTCCTGCTCGGTTGTCGGTGATGTTGGACGGGACGGCGGCTTTTCCCACGCTGTCGGAGGACTCGCCCGAGTGGTTGCACCGACGGGAGTGGAACCTGATGCGGCTCACGGGGCGCGGTCTGCACAATTCAGACGAAACTTTCACAGTCGGGACACCGTTGGATCCGACCGCAATCCTTTTCCGGTGAGGTGGACTATGAATGCGGTTTCAATCATCGGCGTTGTCTCGGTTTTCGGCTTGGTTTTCTTGTGGCTGCTGGCGCTCTGCGCAGAGAAGGGCGTGCATCCGCTTGGGCGCGTGCGGCAAGGATTCCGCCGGTTGCCAGGGTGGGAGAAAACCCTTATTCTGATTTTTGTGTCCGTGTGGATTGCCTTTGCAGGAACCAAGGAAGGTACCAACGGTGTCGGCCAAGTGGAAGGAGAAACCAACACGGTGACGCAAGTCGAAGGCGGAACCAACGATTGGACGAATGTCGAAGGCACGAACAGCGTCGGACAAATCGGCGGCGAAGGGACAAACGGAACGGGTTTTGTCGGAGGTCCGTTGATGCTGGGGGCCTTCGGACGCCTGAACCTCACGCAGGGGGTGACGACGGTCATCACGGATGACGATGTTGCGCAGTTGTGGCGAATCAGTGCGATGTTCGATGCGAACTCGTTCGCCGCGCCGACGGCGAATGCCGTGACCAATGCCGCCTGGAGCGACTACGGCGGCCTGTCGGATTCGCTTCGGATCCGACCTGCGGGATGGCGCTTCCCGTTCGGGGCCAAGACGGCGACGGGGCTCACTGTATTCGAGAGCGGCGAGTTCCGCCCCAATGTGAAGACGCATTTCTTCCCGTCCCCGTTCGACGCGAAGTTGTCGCTTCTGCCGAGGTTGAACTGGGGGTTGCTGCCCGACGGCGGCGAGAGCGTGTTCTGGCACGAGCAGACGCCGAGCAATTCGCTGATCTTGACTTGGCACAACGCGCTCTATGGCCGCGACGTGAACTCGCCCACGAACTTCCAGGCGGAACTCTTCGCCGACGGACGCTTCGACTATCGCTATCCCGACCGCACGGTCCAGTATGCGCCCGTGTTCCCGTTCGACTGGGACGGCGACGGGCTCGAGAACTCGGTCGACCCCGAGCCGCTCGTCGCGGGACCCG
>JAKSOY010000088.1 GCA_024405255.1 Kiritimatiellia bacterium | reverse complement strand
TTTTGCAAATCAAAAACGCCTGCGGGGCGGGTTGCAAACAGCCCGCGCTCCATGCCGACGCCGTGTTGCAAACAACCGCCCGGAAAATGCCGGACGGTTGTTCACAACACGATTGTAGGTTCCGAGAAAGGACATTTACCGACCCACACTTATACCTGAAGCCTCAAAAAACTACTTTTTAATAAGGACATCGTATTCCTCCCTAGTATTTCCCTGAGTTTCGATCAACCGTTTAAAACCATGCCTTAGATACCACTGGACCTCATCGTCAGTAGCAGCTTGGCAACTATTCAATTCAAAATCCCTATTTGCTTGCCAATAAAGTGATACAATTTCTCTTTCCTCCTCTTCCGACACGTAGGGTTTTATGATATAAGTTTTATCAACAAGAATTTGGCGAACAGTATAGATCGGAGTTTTATCGTAGGTAAAACGATCGTCCTGCGTGAGGTTTCCGTCGGCATCGCATGTGAGATTGTTCGACTGTACGGACTGGTCGATTGTTCGATTGACGGCGGTGTACTGGTTGAGGTTGTTGGCGGCATAGGTGGCGGAACCAAAGTTGTCGGAAGATGTCAATCTGTTGCCGATGGAGTCGTAAGAGTATGCGTAGTCGAATGGATGGGCTTGCGTGCCGGTCGCTCCGACGAGTTCAGAACGGCGGTTGTATATCCACAGGCGAGTAGATGAGAGCGAATCTTCCGTCTCGGTCGGGCGGCCCTCCGCGTCGTAGGTTGTGCGGTGCCAGTAGAGCGGACTGCCGTTGAACGCATAGTCTCGCCGCGTGATCCATGTCACCCGGCCCGGTTCGCGTGCGAGGGCGAACGTCAGCGTATTGCCGCTCGGAGACGCAGAATGAGTACCCAATGTATCCCCAAAGACGAATCTCCTTGACTCATAGTCAATCACCGTCGACTCCTTTCGTGAACCCAAGGATACAATTCCGGGTTGTCTTTCCGTAAGAATTCCTTTCATTTCCCATCAGGTACAGTCTTGACGAGCTTAATGGGAGACAAAACATTCACCGTTCCGACGACTTTACCAATCTCGCAAGGCTTGAAATAACGAGATCCGACAACTTCAAGCGACTCATATCCATCTTTAGAAACCTCTAGCGACAACAACTGAGGGGCTGGGCCATTAAGATAAAATGGAAATAATGCCCCTTGTGATGGTGGCGCTATCCAATAGGCACCATGCCAACGCCCCACACGATCAAAATGGAAATGACCCCGTTCGTCTGTCTTTACCGTCTTCGAGAATTTCCTATACTGCGCGCGAACTGTTACACCGGGCATTTCCGTTCCCGATGTTGCGTCAACAATACTTCCGTCGATTTCGTTCACACGAGTCAAATAAAGTGGAATCGGAATCACACACCCTGAGAACAGAAAACCCATTATTGATGAAGCAATTAATCTAACCACAACCGACCTCCTTTAGAAATCAACACCAATGAAGTTCACACCCTTATACCCAAAGGCCCGTACTGCAACCTTCTTCCATTCGGCTTCAAAATCAACCTTAACACCTTTTACCACTGTTGTCACATGACTATAGCATTGCATCATATTTGCTTCACTGATTTTATACCCAGCCCTCATTATTTGGTCAATTAACGCTTGTTGAGGATAACCATTCTTCGCATCCTCTGCATAAATATTTCCAGAATCGTCACCATGAGCATATACTGTCAAACCGATTACATCAGTATTATGTCTCAACAAAGCAGAAAGAAGTTGATGTAAATTTCTTGCCTTTACTAGATCATATCCCCATCTTTTTCCCCATTTAGCCGACTCTCCCTCAACGAGTCCAATATGTCCCGATAAAGATTTTACAGTATCACCAGCGCCTTTTCTAAAAACGAGCCGAGCTTTCCTATATGTCTTTTTAGCAACTTTCCATAATCCAAACCCATCAAATTCATCACATACAGAATTTCCACAAAAACAATACAAATTCTCCCCGCCTTCTTCCTCGATCGGGTCGCGGTTGAGCCAGCGGCCGTGGGTGGGATTGTAGGTGCGCAGCTGGTAGGCGACGAGGCCGACTTCGCGGTCGTGGTACTTCGTCGAGAAGCCGAAGGCGAACTGCTGGGCGAGCGGGCCGGTTGCCTGGAGGATGTTGCCGTAGGGGTCGTAGTCGTACTGGGCGGCGATCCAGCCATTTCCGCCGACGTACATCATGATGCTGCCGTTGCTACCATACACGGGCACGTAGAACACACCGTCGATCCGTGTCGCGAGCAGGCAGCCCACGCCGCCCGCGCTCTGCTCGCTGCCGGAGAGGTCGTTGCCCCCAAAATGTTCGACTGATGAATTGTTCGATCCTCCTTCGTTCAAGCTACGGAGGACAAGTTGTTCGATTGTTCGATTGACGACGGTGTACTGGTTGAGACAGTTGGCGGCATAGGTTGCGGTGCCGAAGTTGTCGGAAGATGTCAACCGGTTGCCGACGGAGTCGTAGGAGTACGCGTAGTCGTAGGGATGGGTCTGCGTACCGGATGCGCAGACGGGCTCGAAACGGCGGTTGCAGAGCCACTGCCGCGTCGCGGCGAGCGAGTCGGCCGTCGACACGATCCAAACGAGTGCCTCAAAGTCTTGGACGCCGTTTTCAAACACTTCATTATGGATTACCATGTCTAGCATACTTCAAGCATTAACCTATCATAAAGCAGGACAATGTCATTTCCACCCAATTTGCGATGGCACGGAGACACCGACGGATACCCGCGTAAAACGGGGAGACACCGACGGACACGCGCCACCAAAAAGAGGGAAGTGTTGAAATGGATTCCATGTGCGTTGCTTGTTTTCCGTTGAAAATCCGGCGGCACCCGCCGCGCGGGAAGATGGCCATTGCCAGGCGTCGCAAGGGCGCGGACGATCGCCCGCGCCGCTTCATGCGAACGCCAGCTCCCAGGCGTTCACACCGCAAGGCGAAAAACCATCACTGTCAAGTTCATGTGGACAATCCCTGGTTGATCTCGCCCGACAGTCTCAGATACTGGCTGGAAAGATCCTGGACCACCATCAAGGGGATTCGGAACGCCTCGGCCACAACCATGTCCGGAAGTCCTGCTTCGCGATAGTCCAGAAGCTCCTTGCGCCTCTCGCCGTTCGCGCCCCACGGAAGAAGGATCTCCAGCGCGCAGTAGTAGCAGAAGTCCTCGACGCTGATCGGATTCCATGGAGACATCGGGTCGAACGACCCCATCGCCGATTCAATCACCTCCACCAGGCTCTTCGCAGTTGTGTCCGTCGACGCGAACATGTCGTCACACTGGTGAATGAGTTCCTTGACGATGACAAACCTTTTGCAGCAGAACGACGCGGAAGCAGGGAATAGCACGGCCACGTCCTTCTCCGAAGTCCGCAGGGCAAAGCCGAGCCGACTCGAAAGAACATCAGAAGCGAAGAAGCCGACATTCACGTTCCTCGCCGTTTGAACGTGGTTCACGAGCGACGCAACCGGATCGACGTAGGAGCACTTGATGAGCTCCTGACTGGGAACGCACATGCCGGCGTCGTCGAACGAATACGTCTCCCGCGACACGGTCTGCGGTTTTTGCGGGAACTGCAGGCTGGCATCCAGCTTTCGGGCAAGACAGATGGCATCCTTGATGTAAAGACTTCCGGCCATCAATACTCCCCTGCGAGAACATTGTCCGTGACGTCCGTCGCGTTTCCTGCCAGGAAGTCTTCGTATGCCTTCCTGATTTCCGCCGCGATGTCGCCGACCGTGAGGGAGCCGGTGCGCGGCGCCAGAAAACTGTAGCCGTGCATCCTGCCCCTCTCCTTCTGCTCGGACAGCAGACGCGACAGGGAATTGACCTCGTCGAGATTTCCGTACGGACGGATGATGTCCTTTTTGTTTTCCATTGGTTGCACTCCTTTTCCTTTGACGGCGGACATTATAGCACAAATCGGGCGGCTGCGCGGAAAGTGATAAAAAATTATTTTTGCTTTTGGATTGCCAGCGGGGGATGCGCCGTGGTACAATATCCGGCGTGCTGGAGGAGAGACGAAAAATGAAAACCGAAAAAAGAGAATGCCAGGCCGGCGGGATTACCGACGCCGACATTGCCGGGTACAAGGAGAAGCTCTATGGGCTTCTTTACTCGAACTCGTCGGCGATTTTCGCGAACTACAGCCAAAGGCACGCGCGATGCATCATCCAGGCGTTCCTCGACGCTGCGAACGATTCGGTCGAGTTCGTCTCGGGAGACTTCGGGGCCGGGGTCTTCTGCGAGAAGGAGATACACGACGCGATCACGCACGCCGTATGGCGCGGCGTCAAGATGCGCGTCATCTCCTTCGGGGCCTCCGACGGGTCGGCCGCGAGGATCAAGGCGCTTTCGGACGAGATCGATGCAAGGGAGAAGAAGCCCGGAGGCGAGTTCAGGTGCGTGCGCGCGAAGCTCGCCGAGGGCGCGTCGTTCCAGCACTTCATGGTCGTGGACGGGCGGAGATACAGGCTCGAAGAGGCCCACGCGGAGCCGGTTCCGAACACGGTGCATGCCGAGGTCTGCTGCAACGGTCCGGCGAAGGCCGCGTTCCTGCGCAGCGTTTTCAACTCCATCTGGGGGCGGATTGCCTGAATATGGACTTCGAATTTCAGACGTCGTTCGAGATACTGCTCGCAGTCGAAGGATTCTCCGCATGGAAGGGAAAGTCGTTCATCGGCTGGGGGTCGCTGGTCAGGATCGAAGAGGGCCCGGCTCTTGACGAGGAAAGATTCAGACAGGCATGCGACGGCCTGTCCGAACAGGACAAAAGGTCGAAGTCGCTGCGGGACCTCACATGGATGTACACCTGCCTTCAGCTTCGACGCGTGAAGTACGTGATCGTCAAATTCACGCGCTCGCTGCTGGGCGTCCTGTACAATGCGCTCGCGTTTGCGCTCAGATGCTCGCCGGTCGTCTCGATTCCGCTCATGGCTGCGGCGTACTTCCTCCAATGGGGATGTAAAGGCGAGAATCTGCAGAATGGGCATTGGCTGTTCGTATTCATCTGCGCGAAGACGGCGTGCTTCGTTGCGTGCGCGGTGATCAACGCCTACCTCGAAAGCTGCACGCGGATCGCGACCCCGAAGCTGAAGTCGGACGCAGACGGAATCGGCAAGCTGAACTGACTCCTCCCCCGTCCGCAGACGAGAAAGACGACTATTTCTCCGGCTTGGACTTCCCGCCCGTTGCGAGACATCCTATGACGCCGACAAGCCCTGAAAACAGCGAAATGCACCCGGACACTTCGTGGTTCGACACAATGAGGAAAATGCCGCCGGAAATGATCCCGCAGGCAAGCAGAAATGCGAATGCCATGCCGAGTATGCGCGTCCATGTTTCAAGACGGGCGTCGGAAAGACGCAGGGCGTTCTCGGTCGCCTGTTCGCGTTCCGCCATGCCAAGCATCGTTCGCGCCGCGCCAGGGAAGAATCGTTCGTAGGCCTCGACGACCTGTACGGACGGGATTGTCGCGTGGCGGACAAGCAGCTCGTTCCCGTTCCCGTCGCGCGCGGCGATGCTGGTTTCAGTCGGCATTGGCCGCAACCTCCGGATGATCGTTCGAGAACCTGCGTTCCGCCTTTTCGACATGTCCGCACACGGCGTCGAAATACGCGCACACGCTGCGGCGCTCACGGCGCGGCGCGACGTAAGGACGGCAGAACGGAACAACGAACGTCCGCATCCCAAGCGCGAACGAACGAATCGATATGATGAATTGGCGTGTCATCTGCAGTTCTCCTTTGACGCGGGACATTATAGCACAAATCGGCGGGAGCGGACAAAGCCGATTAAGAAAAAGTCATTTTTCCCGAGTTTGCCACTTGGCTTTCGTTAAAATGCGTTCCCGCTCAATGGCAACAGGCATGACGTTGCCACTCTCGTCATAATATTATAGTGTCAGTTTCAGAACGCGGTTATGGCCGACTTCAGGTCACGAATGTCTCCTTTCGTGTAGATCTTTGCCGGGACGTCGATTCCGAACGCCCTGAACAACAGCCTTATGTCCTCTCCCGTTGCGTTCTGCATCCGGTAGTAGTCACCCGGGAGTTCGTCGACCTGCCATTCCGCGAGCGCCTTCGAGAGTCTCGCGCCAGGCAGGCCGTATGTCCAGTCCTGTTCCTCGCCGAGCTCCGGGCCGAGGACCGCCTTCGTCTTGCGCTGGATGAGCCGCATCATCGTCAGCGCGATGAAGCAGACCATGAGATGCGCCTGGCAGCTTCGCCGAGTAGTACCACTTACCAGCGTGGACGAACACCGTCCCGCGGCCTCTCTTCATCGTCATGCGCTCTCCTTTCAGACCGGCGGAGTGTTGAAAAAGTGTTGAAATACACCTTTCCGGCACGCCTCCGGCGGAGCTCCGCGCTGAACGGAAAAGCGCGGAAGCCCCAATGAATGCACACGGTTTCCAAATGGTCGGACCGACGAGATTTGAACTCGTGACCTTTTGCACCCCAAGAAAACGAACAAGCAAAACAAGAACAGTTGATAAAAAGAAAATCACCGACATAACCAGAACGACCCAATGAGGCAATTTGCATTTGGGACTCAAAGGGTTAAGCTTTACTAGCATTGAATTTTCTTTGTTCTTTTTCCCCTCAAGAGCAACGAACACACAAACCAAAGACATGACAAGTATCAAAAAATTATTGTCAAAACACGACTGTCGTCCTAAAATAAGGACATAACCAACTAGAACACAAAACATACCTACCGAGCCCCAAAGATACCATTTGAAGGCAAAGGCCATTATACTGATTAAAGCGCAAACGCAATACCATACGACTGTCATCTTTTCCTCCTTATGTATTATTCAGCAGGTGTCATGTTATCCGGAAGCTGAGAATCGGGTTCAGGTGAAGCGATATAGCCAGCTCCAGTTACAACCAGTTCAAACGTTCCCTTCACACTCTCCGCACCAGTACTTAGCTTCCAATACGATGCACGGAGTTCAAACGTGAAGCGAATAAAATGTTCTTCAATAACTGGGACTTTAACAGTTCGCGCAGGAACTAGAATCCATTTTGTAGAAGAAACAACGCTTTTAAACGAAACAATACCACCGTAACACGACGAGGCAAGAGAGGCATACCCATAAACGGTGTCGCATCTCGATGCGATGTCCGCACCGACATCACCGGCAATCGAGGTCAAAGACGTCCTGTAAAACGTTTTCACGGGCGTAGCATCGCTAATTTTTTTCATTATTAACAGCCCGTTGAAGATTCTGTAGGCCGGCTGCAAACTGATCAAGTCCAAGCGCAACAATACCAAGACCTACAGCACCACCTACGCCTGTCCAACTTGTTCCTGCACCAAAAGACAATCCTCCTGCTATAGTGCAAAGTCCACCGAGAATTTGAATCGCGGAAATGAACTCGCCCTTAAAATCAAGCCCAAAGGCATCAATATAGTAGATGGGCTGATTTCCACAGAAAACATACAGATTCTCACCACCACGCTCCCCGATCGGGTCGCGGTTGAGCCAGCGGCCGTGGGTGGGATTGTAGGTGCGCAGCTGGTAGGCGACGAGGCCGACTTCGCGGTCGTGGTACTTCGTCGAGAAGCCGAAGGCGAACTGCTGGGCGAGCGGGCCGGTTGCCTGGAGGATGTTGCCGTAGGGGTCGTAGTCGTACTGGGCGGCGATCCAGCCATTTCCGCCGACGTACATCATGATGCTGCCGTTGCTACCATACACGGGCACGTAGAACACACCGTCGATCCGTGTCGCGAGCAGGCAGCCCACGCCGCCCGCGCTCTGCTCGCTGCCGGAGAGGTCGTTGCCCCCAAAATGTTCGACTGATGAATTGTTCGATCCTCCTTCGTTCAAGCTACGGAGGACAAGTTGTTCGATTGTTCGATTGACGACGGTGTACTGGTTGAGACAGTTGGCGGCATAGGTTGCTGTGCCGAAGTCGTCGGAAGACGTCAACCGATTGCCGGTGGAGTCGTAGGAGTATGCGTAGTCGTAGGGATTTGCTTGTGTGCCAGATGCGCCGACGAGTTCCGAGCGGCGGTTGTAAAGCCATTGGCGAGGAGATGTGTGCGAGTCGACCGAGGAAACGACCCGCTCAAGCGCGTCAAAGTCATTGGCGCAACCTCCAAACACTTCACTATGGATTACCATATCTAGCATACTTCAAGCATTAACCTATCATAATACCGGACGGAATCTCATTTCACCTTTTTTCAATCCACAAATCACACCCCACATCGGGATGTCTATAATAATTTCCATCAGGGCAAAGCAAACCTGCCTTCGCGGTGTAATTACGCAGCAAATCCTTGTCTAGAAGAAGTTTCAACGGGATCAGGATTGTGTTACCGACCAGGACATGCGACTCCTCGTAGTTTGTAAGCACTCCATCCACCGACGAGAGAGTATCTTTACCTTTCGGCATGTCCATATAACACAACTCCTGATCATGGTGATACCGTTGCATGTAATATACTGCTCTAAACGGAAATATTGGCGTACAGTAGACCGCGATTCCCAATACTACCAATGTGATAACCACGCACGCAATCTTCTGCATGACATTCCCAGAATTTCTCATCGGCTGCCTCCCAAGGTGGACTTAGCGCAGGAAGATGGCCGTGCCGGACGGACGCGGATTGACGAGGACGAGCAGACCCTCGCGAACGGCGGCGCGCCATCCCGGGAAGACGACGACATCCGCCGCCCCTTCTTCCGCTTCTGCGACAACTTCGATTTCGGCCGCTTCGACGTCCGTAAGCGCACCCGCCGCACAGAGCGGATAGGCGGCACACTCGGCCTTTGCCGTGCACACGAGCTCGATCTTGCGAAGATTCTTGACCAACATCTGGCCCTCAACATCCTTCGTATCCGCAACCTCGGTCAGACGGCTGGCATTCGCCTTCACCCGCCAAGCGCCCGCCGGAGTGAACGCATACGCGCCCGAGAGCGCGCCGGAGCCCGTGAGCGTGCCATAGACAGGACACGGCATCTGGCCAAGATTCGAGAGCGTCGCCCCCGCCGCCAGGCGGATCGTTCCGCCGAGGCCCGCGCGCTCGAACTTACCGGCATCCATCGGCGTCGCCGCCATGCGGAAGTTGTACATGTTGAACGCCTTCGTCGCCGCTCCCTTCACGCTCACGCGCACGGCGCAGGTCGCGCCCGTCGAATCCGTGAGGCCCGCGCCCCAGCCATTGCCCGAAGCCGTGCCACCGTCTTTGACGCGAATGTCGAACGAATGCCACCCGGCCGCCAGCTGACGTTTACCCGTTCCCGTGGCCGTCCAGGACGTCGTGCGGAGCATCTGCGTACCGTCGACCTTCACCGTGATGCAATCGTCGTACTTGCCGTCAAACTGCCATTCGCCGGCTTCCTCTTCCGTCACCTTGAAGTAGCCCGTAAAGCGCGAGTTGCTCCCATACATCTGCTGGCCGTTGAGCGGCGAGACGCTCTTCGAATCGAGGAACTCGCTCGTAAAGACAATCTCGTCGTAGATGAGATCGGGCGATGCGCTCTCATACGAGGACGCGGCAAGTCCGTGCTGGAAACGCATGGACGAATAGCCGCTCGGCGTGCCCGCCGTCATCGGACGCACCCGCATCGCGAGCGTGGAGGGATCGAACGGCGTGTAGTCCACCGCCTGTACCGAACCGGACCGCGAAGGATCCTTCAAGAAACCAAGTCCGAATCCCTGCGCCTTCCAGTCGGCCGCCTGCGGCCCCTGCCCGCCCGTGTTGTCATAGGCGAAGATCTGGAAATCATGCCACCCCGCCGCCAGCGTGCACGCCCCGGTGCCCACGTTCAGGTAGCTCGCGCTGTCGAACACCTGTTCGCCATCGACGAAGAACCAGAGACGGTCGTCGAAGTTTCCGGCGAAAGACCACTTGCCCGCCTTGTCTTCCGGCACGTAGAACTGGCCACGGTAACAGTAGTAGCACGTGTTGATCGGCGTTTTTCCACTATCCAACGACTGATGCAGATGACGCATGTTGTTGACCGTATAGGCATAGAATCCGAGATGGTTCGTCACCGCGTCGAACGACGTGAATTCCGAGGCCTTCAGAATCGTGAACTCAACGAGGCTTTCGCCACTGATGTCGATCGTCGCCGAAGCGCCCGCGCCGAGATCGATACCGCCCACGAAGCCCGACACGCCCGAGAGGTCAAGTCGTGCCGTACTGTCATCGGGAACCCGTACCGTGCCGAACATCATGTTCTGGAGGGCGCGCGGCGTCGTGAACGACCCCGTACCCGCAAACGTCACGTCGCTCGCGCCTCCGATGGCGTTGACCCAGTTGATGTCCTTGCCATTCAGATCGAACGTATACTGGCCGCCGTCCCGCAAATCGCATCCGAACACCGTCTGAACGCGTGCATAGTTGGAATTGAACGAGGCCGCCGCGCGGAACGTACCGCCCGCGAGATCGAGCTGAGGCCGTCCATTGTGTTTGGCAAGATTGTTCGGCCCCACCACACCGTCCGAACCGACTTCCAGCAAACCGCCGAATTGCGTGTAGCATTCGTCGTGCTTGGCGACACGTTCGTCGCCGCCGCGAAGAACGAGCTTCTTCACCAAAACCTGTCCGTCATTCTGCGTGACAAAAGCATGCGAAGCATTGTAGCCAACCGTCAAAATCATGTTGCTTGAATCAAACACGCCGCCATTCACCACGAAGTCATGACGCTGGACATCAGTCTGGCTGCTGTCGTAGCCAACACGCAAGGGGGTGTCTCCCACCATGTTGATCCGCCCGCCCGCTTCAAGTTCAAGGCGCGACGACGCCGTACCACCGTCTCCCATGCGAATGCCGCCATTCGCTACATTGAGCGTCGCCCCCTCGCCCACGCGCAACGCACCATATTCGCCACCTGTCGCGACCGCGAGGCCATAGATGTCCCAGGTCGAATCCTTCACCGTAAGAATCGGAATCGGCGAGCGGACATTCGTATAGAAGCGCACCCATTTCTGCGCCGCCGAGCACTTCGCCATCACGTCGTCGAGCGCGTGATCGGTCGAGAGCGCATCCTCAATGAGGTGGAAACGGATTTCCGCCGTCATCGTATCGAACGGCGGCATCGCCGGCGGTACGCCCACGGACTCGCTATATTCGCCGAAGCGCAGATAGTTGCCCGTGTAGCTCACCGTGGGCGCCTGCCCCGTGGGCAACGAGAAACGATTGCCGAAGGTAAGCTCACCAATGGACATCGTAACGTGTCCCGACCCGGAAAGCGGACCATCCAGCTGCACCTTGCCACCGCCGGACGTCTTTTCCAACGTGCCCTCCACGGCCAGCGGTCCCTTGAAAATGACCTGCGAGCCGTTGTTGTCCAGAAGCGTGGCCCCCGTACGTACCGTCACATTCGAACAGAACCGCATCGTTCCCGAAAGCGCCAACTGGCCACCCGTCTGTACCTCCACCGGCACATTGAGTTCCGACGTGCCGTTGTAGTTGTTCATGTTTCCGGAACTGCCGGACGCAACGAACACCGTCGACGTGCCGTTCACGGTCGAACTGTAGAAGTCCAACTGCCCTCCGTTGCAGATCTCCACGCCGTCCGGCACATCGAGCCACGTAGTACCTTCAAGCCCCAGGCGGCCCTGTTCGCCCGCCATAAGTTTCCGTACCGCGATGTCGGAATTGTTGAAATTGAAACCATGCTGCACGGCCACCTTCGACATGAACGTCTGCTCGGGCCCCTTCAGCCACGTGCGGCCCTTGTAGAGATTGGGGCTCCAGGCGTTCCGCAGATCGATACGGTTCGGACCTCCCACCACCGTGTCGCCATCCAAGGTCATCCGCGTAAACATCGAACACCAACCGCTCTTGCCCGTGTTCACGAGGACGCCTGTACCATCCGGTCCCGACCCCGCCACATGGAGTTCCTTGCCGGCCGTATAGCTCGACCAGCGTGCGTCGCCACTCGACAGTTCCTCCGGGAAATTGACGTCGAACTGCGCGCCTTCGGCAATCGTGAGCGTGCCCGTCGAAGAATTGGCATCGGCGGCACCGCGATTGACATCGACGAGTTTCGTACGGCCCGCAGCGAGCGTGACGGAGGGCGCCGAGAGGGCAAGTCCGTCAATCGCAAGCTCGCCCGTGCCGGTCTTGACAAGTTGTTCCGTCTGCACGGTCGTACCGCCTTGAAGGACCAGATTGCCCTTAGTATCGATCGTGAACGGCAAACCGGCAACACCCAACAAGAGCGGCATCTCCATCGTCTGCGTCGCCGGCGAGGCATTCACGAGTCCATTCTGAACCGTCATCACGGCGATGCCGCCCAATGTGAACGCACCTGCGGCCGAACCGAAGGACACCGTCTTGACCGCCAAACCCTCCACGTCGTTGTTCGCCGTACCACCCGACGGAAGATCAAAGTGAAGCTCGGCACCCGAGCCCACCGCTTCGCCGCGATTCCAGTTGTCTGCCGACGACCACAGCGAATCCGCCGCATTGCCCTGCCAGATGAACGCGCCCATTTCCCGCTTCACCAAGACCAAGGCACCCTCGCGCACTTCGACCGAAGCCGGAAATCCCTGTACCTTGAACTTCGCGGCATCGTCCGCCGCGAGCCCCTGCGTAACGATCGTGCGGGTCTCGTCGGCAGCGAGCATCGTCACGCCAATCGGATTGATGACGAGCACGACAGGGTTTTCCGGCGTGACACCCGCCAAATCCAATGCCGTAGCCGTGAGACAGTCGTTCCCGTCAGCTGTCATATCCAACACCACACTCGTGCCGCCCTTCAACGCCAATGTACCCGCCACCGTCAGCGCATCCGCCTTGGCATTCTGGAAACTGAACCGACCGCTCTCAATGGACAACGCGGGGAACGCCGTCTGGTCGCCCGCGTTGAGCGTGCCATTGGAAACCTTCCGTACCGCCGTATAGGTCGACTTGATGTCATCGCTTTCGAGATTGCCGTCATGCAGGCAGAGCGTGGTTCCATCAAGCGTATAGGCAATGCCATAGCGCGTGAACGGCATGCCCGGGTTGAGATTCGGGAGGAATACGCCGTTCAACCGATCGTAGAGACCGATCAGACCGTCGGCGCGCCGCATCGGCACATAGTCGCCCTGCAACACGCCCCCGCGCGAGATCCGGGCGCTGAAGAGACGGGCCTGCGCCCCGAAACCGACGCCGGTTCCGTCGTGCATCGCGAAGAAATAGAGCGTATTCCCGGCTTGGACATCGGTCGCATCGGTGCCGGTCTGTACCACATTGCCATCAATCGTAAGCGACTGCTCGCCGGCGTGTATGACCGAACGAACAAGCATGCGCTTCAGCGGTTCGTATTCGAACGGCACATTGTTACTCCCCGCATAGCCGAAGCCGCATTTGGGATTTGCGAGATGGAACACATAGAAGCGCTGCCCGCCATTGCGGGCCCCAAGCACGATGGCATCGCCATTGCCCGCGTTGAGCACCAGCACGTCGAGGTCGGCCTCAATGCCCGCATTCGCGAGAACACCCGAATCGATACGCTGGTTGCCATTCGAATCAATGGCCTTGAGGAAGACATCCGTTCCCTCTTCCGAGAAGAACTGGTTTGGTCCCATGTTCGAGAAGAAACCCCGCGTCACAAAATCGTAGAGCCCGTATTCGCCCTGATCGTTCCGCACCGGCACAAACTGGCGCACGAGTTCTCCGGCCACGTAGATCTTCATGCCATAGAAGCGATAGCTTGTGCACCGCGTACCGTTGTTGAGACCGAAAACCGCCAGATGCTTGTTGAGGGCGGCCGTCGTACGGCTGATGCTCACCCCTCCCGCGCGTTCGCCGTTCTTCGTCAAATAGGCCTTGTCGTCGTCCGCGATCAAAATGCGGTAGCGGGCCGAACCATCCACAGAAGACGCAATATCGGTACCGGCACCGTGGAACATGAGCTTGTTCGACTGCTGGTTGAACAAATAACGAGACCCCGTCCAGGAATCCTGCCCGAAGAGCGCCGTCTGATGCACATAGGCGAGATCGCTGAAATCCATTTCAACGGCGGCCCTCTCGTCCACATCGACGCCCGTGTCGATCCATTCGCAGCCCGTGGACTTGATGAACGGCACCTGGGCATAGCCCGCCGGCAACGCAACCGCTTCCTCGGCCACCGTGAGCGTCACGCCCGTCGCGTCCACGGAAAGCGTACGCCCCGCCGACGGAGATTCGTCCAGCACGAATTCGCCAAGTCCGTTGAATTCGAGTTCGCCCGCCTGGATGAGCCGATACGTGCCGGCGGGCAAGGACGCCGGCACCTTCAACGACACCGTGCCATTCACCATCACCTTGCCCGACGCGGTATAGCTGGTCAATTCCGCCCCCCACACGAAATTCAACGCGCAGGTTCCCAACGTCGCCTCGCGGCAGACGACCTTCGGCACATCCGGAAGAACCGGCAAACGCAACAGGCCCTCGCCCACCGTGAGCGTATCGAACGTATAGACGCCCGCCTGCGCCAAGTCGCCCGCCAAGAGAAGCGTGCCCGAGCCCGTTTTGCCGAGCGAGGTATAGCCCGTCATGTTCACCGCCTGGCACAGGACCGTCTGATCGCCTGTATGGATGGTGAGCGACGTCCCGTCGGCCGAGCAGACGAGACCCGCGCTCGTCAACGGGGTGGTCGTGGCATTCATGTAGAACGCATTGCGCACCGTATCGTAGAAACCAAGCAGATTATCCGCGTCGCGCCGGCACGGCACGAAATTCGCGAGCGGCGTTCCGCCCTCGAAAATCTTGATATTATAGAAGCGGATCTTCGTCGGGAAAGCGGAACTACCAGAATTGTTGTTACTGAAGATGTACATGTTGCGCCCCGTGTTGAGCGAGGTCGCATCGGTCCGCGAGTAGGTTTGGTTCCCATAGGAAATCGACTGCTCGCCCGCGTGCAGTACCGTGCGGATCCCCCGATAGCGGATATTGGGAGACGCCGCAATCGTACTGCCGCCATTTTGGGTCGCATAGCCATAGCGCATCTTGTTGCCTTGAAGCGCAAAAGCGTAGAAGCGTCCATCCGACCCGTTTCGCGAACCGATACAGGTCGTGTCGCTCGACGTGTCGAGCGGCATGGCATCGATTTCAAACTCGAGCCCCGCCCGGCCGATAATGCCGGTATCGACATACTGCTGCCCAGACGACTGGACGTATTCAATTTCGGTATAGCCCGACGGAAGCGTCGCCCCCAACGCCGCCCAAACGCCGAGCGTCGCCATCATCAATACCATTCGTTTCATCTACCTGTTCCTTTCGCTGTTTCCCACATGAATTTAGGATCATACCCAAAAACATGAGCATCCCGTTCGCCTACTGCGTTCGCGAACGGGATTGACGTCTAACGTTGCATCTAGCGGCAATTTCCCGTAGCCTACAGGATCATGAAAAAACAAACACCACCAGAAGCAACGAAGACAGTATACCCCATCCTACGGCAGATTGTCAATCTCATTCGGCGTCGCTCTTCGCCTTCGGGCGCATCTGAGTTTTTTCCGCGCGTTCCTCTTGTTCAAGCCAAGGGCCTCACGGGCGGTAACGTAGGGAACGCAAGGCGGGGCATGCCCCCTCTCCCAACAGCCATCACCACCTTTTGGCCCCCCATGTGACCTCCCGTGTCAGCTGCCGCAGGCTGGAGCCCCCAAGAGTGGGCTTGGTGAAAAACTCAGATGCGCCCTGTCGCTGTCCTTGTGCCTATCTGTGAAACATAATCATTAACATCTTTATGAGTGAAAGAACAGCGCCAAGCACAAGCAAGATAAGACGAACACTTTTAGGTATCTTGCAAGCATCGCAAAACGGATTATACTTAAGAAACACCGAATCGTCCTTCTTTCTCTTTGCATCCGTAATGACAAGATAAGTCACCGCACAAATCGAAACCAAAATGAATGTATCATCTCCGTCCCAGACAATCATTGCCGGGATCACCAACAGTAACGCCATACTCCATTTCTGAAATATTTGTGCCACCAACAAGATCACCATCAACAATAAATATGGGATAAATTCACTCATGATTTCCCTCCACATTTCCAACATCGTTTGTCGGTGAATCCATAAGTCCTATTGCGGCAAATGAAACGTTTCTTCATTTCTATTTCCACACGCAGCTTTCGCCGCCGTTATTGAGGCGGCGATAGTTCGGCACCTTGAGGTCGAAATTCGGACCTTCCCACGAATAGACGAGCGGTCCGCGCTGGAACGCCTCCTGCCCTGCGCAGGCCTTCACCTCGTCTATCGCCGTCACTTTCTGCTCCGGCAACGGCAGTTCCCACGCACCCTTCACCTCGCGATAGCCGTGCGCGACAGCGGGCGACATCCGATAGAGCCGCGACTCGGCGCGGTCGGGGAAGCGCGCGAGGATGCGCAGATGCGAGCCCGAGGCGTGTCCGCCTTTTTCCAGCTGCAGGATGCAATGCGGCAGCCACTTCTCGATCAGCATCCGGTACTGCTCGCCCCAGAAGCCGCCGA
>JAKSOY010000087.1 GCA_024405255.1 Kiritimatiellia bacterium | reverse complement strand
CACGCGGAGGCACGGTGACACGGAGGGAATGAGAGGTTGGTCGACACCGACCATCATTCTAAATCCAATTGAAGGCCTCCCCAATTCTGTTAATTCTGTAATTCTGTTCAAACTCTTTACGGGTCGGGTTTGAACAGAATTACCGTCACCCCTGCGTCTCCGCGTTCTCCGCGTCCTCCGCGTGAGACATCTTCCTCACGCTGAGAACGCCGAGCGCGCAGAGTCGGGCTTGTCCACGGATTGATTAGAATTACGTACCGAGTCGGGGAGTACGCGCGAAGCCTCGTTTCGCTGCCGCGGGCATCTTGCAGGAGGGAAAGAGGCAGGAGACAGGAGAGGATTAGGGAGGCGCTGGCGCGTTTCCCAATCGCCGCAGCTCCGACAGACAGATAGAAGATTTTCAAGTTTAGGGGGTACCTGTGCAGGACGCGAAGCATCTCAAAACAGATCTTCATTCGACACGCGTCTGCCGGGCTTTTGCTCCGCAAACCCGCGCTCCGCGCGGGACGCCACGGTCAGACGCTTCTCACCTTTGCTCCGCTACTCATGTGGTCCTGCGGAGCAGAGGAGGCGGAAGCCGATGTCGTAGTAGCGGCAGCCAGGCCTGAACCAGTTGCGACTCGCGGAGCGGCAGTCGCGGGTACCGTTGTCCCAGCCCCCGCCGCGAAGGACACGGGACTCGCCCGAAGCTGGTCCCGTCGGATCCGTACTGTCGCCCTCGTAGGTGCCATACCAGTCAGCACACCACTCACACACGTTCCCGTGCATGTCGTACAGGTTCCATGCGTTCGGCTTCTTCTGCCCGACGGGATGCGTCTTTTCACCGCCGTTATACGAACACCAGCCCATCTCGGCCAAGTCGCCCGTACCCGCAAAGGGACCCGTCGAACCTGCACGACACGCGTACTCCCACTGCGCCTCCGTCGGGAGCACAAACCGCACGTTCTTCACCACAGCATTGCACTTTTCGACGAACTTCTGACAGTCCTCCCACGAAACACGCTCGACAGGACGATCGTCGTCACCCCTGAAATTCGAAGGATTATCTCCCATCACCGACCGCCACTGCGCCTGCGTCACCTCGTACTGTCCCATCCAGAACCCCTTCGTCAGCGTCACCGGGTGTTGGGTCTCGTCGTCACCGAGTTCATCCTCATCCGTCGGACTGCCCATCGTGAACGAACCCGGCGGGCACCACACGAACTTCATCTTCACCCCGCCCGACAGTTCGATTTCCTTCACTGTACCCGCCATCGGTTCCTTGACTTCCGGCAAGGCGAGAGCCAATGTCTTCGGCCCTATCCAGTCGACGTCGACTGACACGAACGTCTGACGGTAGCGCTTCCCAGCCGCCTCGTACGAGGCCGAGAGAGAGGCGAAACGACGTCCCTTCTCGAGATTCTTCAGCTCGACGGGCGACGTGTAGATCTTGCCGTCGATCGCCTTCGCCTTGTCTCGCGCCGCCTTGTTCGTCTCGAGCCACTTCAGTTCGACGGCGACGGTGTCCACGGCCTTGCCCAACCGTTCCGCCAGCGCCTTCGCGCCAGATACGTCAGCCGGGTCTTTCGCATTTTCCACTTCCTTTGCAGCCGCGTCGACCGCGGCGAGATGCGCCGCAAGACCATCGGTGTCGTCTCGGTACGGCGCCACTTTCTCGACCGCCTCGCGCAGTCCTGTCCGCTTGATGTCGATCAGCGTCCGCAGCCGCCGCAGTTCGGCGATCTTCTGCTGAACCTCCGTTTCGTCGACGGACTGCGGCTTCGGCTGCTTCGCCTCCGCTTTGGCCTTCTCGTCGGCTGCAACTTTCGCCACACGCGCAGCCTCTTGCCTGTCGACTTGATGTTTATAGACGAGACCTCCGCCCGCCAGGAAGACGAGGAGCGAGGCCACCGCGATGGCCTTTCCAACAGGCCGCTTCGGCACGACACGCACCTTGCCAGCAAACGCGGCAACGAACGCCGCGCAGGACGAGAAGCGATCCTCGGGCTTCTTCGCGAGGGCCTTCGCCAGAGCCGCGTTCACGACCGACGAGGCCGTCGGGATCTTCGGCGCGGGTGCATTGAGAACGGCCTGACAGAGGACGGTCAGGTCGTCGCCGTCGAACGGCAGACGACCGGCAAACAGCTCCATCTCGTCGACATTGTGCGAGACTTCGGGCGGTAGGCCTTTCACAGCGACTTCCACGCGGCCGACCCTGTCGAGACACTTGTAGACGACGCCCATGCCGCCCTGGCCGAGTTCGCTTTCGACCACATAACGCCCGAGGATCTCGTCCCCGGACCGCAGGCGTCCGGCATTCCCCGCCGCCTCGTCGCGTATTGTCGGCGCGTCATTGATTGTCGTCTCGCTCATCTACGAACCACTCTCATTCTACATTTTCCGTTTAGCGCGAGAGGCGGACGAGCGCCGGTTCGAGCGGGGCGAGTTCTACCGCGAGCTTTTTGTTTCGCTCGGACGGAATCAGCTTCGGCGTCGGACCGAACACGCCCGTCACCCGCGTGAAGGACGGGTCCCACACCCACGTCGAAACAGGCATTGCCTCATCGTAGCCATTGACGAAAAGTACGTAAACGTCTCCATCTTTCATCCAGGCACGAAGCGATACCGGGCGCTTCGGTCCCTTCCATTTTTTCGAGGGTACGCCCATTCCGAGCCCGCCCACCACACGGTGTGGCGGTGGTTCAGAGAGCAGAATAGGGAAATATTCACGAATCTCCGCGCCGACGCGACAGCACTCCGCCCAGCGCTTCGCCACGGGTTCGCCATTCGGTTGCTTGTAGAGGTCGAAGAAGGAATAGAGGATGAGTCCGTTCGCACCTCGGGCAATGCACTGCCAGCACATCGAGCGCAGTTCGGCTTCCGTCGGCGCACGGCATTTTGCCCGCTCTTCGGGCGTCTTGCGGTAGGCCGCCCAGTTGAACGCCTGCGGCACCTGCCACACAGGTTTACACCCAAGGGTTCCCCGCACCGTAGCTTGCGTCCACTCCGTTGCCACGGCCGCGGGTTTAGCCGGAATCGGATAGGGGTCTGTCCCCACCACATCGAACGTCGGCAGATAGTCCGCAATCTGCGTCCACTGATAGAGCACCACCCAGCCGGGATGGGACGGATCCAGCTTTTCCATCAGATCGCGCCGTGCCGTCAGACGGTCCTTCATTGTAATCGGAAGTTCATCATTCAGATACCACGCAAGCAAGGCGGGATGGTCTTTAAAACGAGAGACACGATCTTGAATGTAACGCGTTTCATCGGCCTCCGTCTCAATGCCCTTCGGCGCCCATTGGGTGCCATAATAGACATCCTTCACGCTGTAGATGACCTTGAGTCCCTTCTCGGCGCAGAGATCCATCAGATCGCGCGAATTGGGCGCCTGATACGGCATCAGGCAGTTGAACGGACCCTTCGCGTAGGTTTCAACCAAGTTCGTCGTCACCGCGCCCCAGTACATGCCCAGCGGAAAGAACGGACGCCCCTGATGGATCGTGCGACCGTACGCATCGAACCAGGTCGCACGTTGGGGCATCTGCGCGAGTCGCGTGAAACGACACGTCTGTTCGCCGAGACAACGCTCCCCCTTGTACAAGGCGGCCTTCACGAGCTGTTCGCCCAACTTGAGAGACGCCACCGGAATCGTCACACGATTAATCAAGGAATTGGTCGCCTGAACAGACCGGCAGATTCCCGCCGCATCCTGATACGTGAACCGCACCGAAAGGTCCGGGCCGCATTCGTCCGACGGCAGGCCAATCAACGTGTGGAACCTCACTTCGCCCTCGACCGCCTGATTGCGATAGGCCGAGGAATAGAGTCCCTTGAGCGGCTCCGGACGACGCTCGCGCACGACCACATCGTCGAACCACGCCTTGCCGGTCATGCCTTTGCGCACATAGGGACAAATCCGGCAATTCACCGCACCGGCCGGAATGGGCTCCGTCACCCCGGCCAGACGCGTCCAGTCCTTCGTGCCCTTCATTTTGACACCGGCCAAATATGCCCCGCCCATCCAGCGACCGTCGGGACCATCCCACTCGATGCAGAGGGAAGCACCCGATTCATCCCCCACCAGGTTCTCGGTACGGACCCACACTTCGTATTCGTACACATGGCCCGCCTTCAACGAGAGCTTTTGCATCGGGAAGGCATAGAATTGCGGGTCGCTGTTTTCAAAGCAGAGGGCACGCGTTCCACTCCGACCTTCGCCATCCCGATAGACGTAGTGCGAACCGACCTCACGCCATCCCTCGGTCTTTCCATCGACCACGCGCTCGAATCCGCCATTCGTCACGAGTGCCGAATCCGCCCCCGCAGCAACGAGGACGAGCGCCGCAGAACCAATCAAACTTGCAAGTTTCATTTTTCCACCTCCGTGACGAATGACAGACGAACGACAAGCGACTTACTTCGCGGTGCGGCGGAAAGTCGCCGGCAGCGCGTTCAACCGCGTATAGATGACCTCCGCGAGACGGCGATGACCTTCCGAATTCGGATGCAGCAGGTCGCTGTCCGCATTGCGGAAACACTTGCCGTACGCACCCTTCTCCAGCGGAACGAGTCCCGCCTCAGCATTGAGATCGATCACCGGGCACCCCCACATCGCCGCACCTTCGCGGACGGCCTGGACATAGGAATCCAGATAGAGTCCCAGCGTGTTCGGCCAGTCCATCGACGGCTGCACATTCGTGGGTGAGCACTGGAAGAACGCGCGCGTGGTCGGCGTGAGAATGACGATCTGCGAATCCGGATAGCGCGTCTTCAGCTTCTTGAGCGAAATGTTGATACGCCCCTTCACGGTGTTGGGATCGAACGAAAGCTTGCGCTGCTTGAGCGTACGCATCTTGCCCCACCAGTTCACCTGGCCTTCGACATAGTCGTACCATTCGCCCAACGGCACCCCGCCGGCGAAATCGTTCGTGCCCACAAAGATGAAGACGACATCCACATTGTCGCCCATTTCCTTGACCATCCGGTCCGTCTGACCCGGGATATGGCGCCACTGGTGCCCCGAAATGCCATAGACGTGCGTATCCCAGTTCAGCCACTTCGTGAGATACTGCCAATAGACGTTGTTGCCCTTGATCTGGTGCTTGTCGGTAATCGAATCGCCCAGCACGCCCACGCGCAGATTCTTCCAGCTGCGGGGCGGCGTCGCGAAATCGCCGACTTCCTTGTCGGCCGCCGAAGAGACGAGAACGCTCGCTGCGACAAGCGCGAGCGAAAGAAACTTTGCGAATTTCATTGTGAACTCCTTGTGATTGATTGTTGACTCAAATTCATGATTGGGGATGAAGCGTGAGCACGCTGATTTCCGCCGGTACGCCCAGACGTAGCGGGAAACCGGCCCATTGTCCCGTACCGGGGCAGACATAGAGCGTCGTGTCGCCGACCTGATAGATGCCGCGGACATGTCCCTGGTTCATCCGCTTGACGAGACGGTCGAGTCCCCAAATCGCGCCCCCGTGCGTGTGGCCCGAAAGCTGAAGCCGTACCCGGGCCGCCGAAGCCAACGCCAGATTGATGGGCTGGTGCTGCAAGAGAATGCGGCAACCGTCCGGCGGCGCACCGGCAAAGGCCTTCGCCAGGTTCGGTCCCGCCATCACCCGCGTGGTATTCCAGAGGGCCACACGGTCCGTCACGCCCCCGACGACAAGTTTGCCCTGACCGCGCGTAATGACACGATGCGCATTGTCGAGCATCTGTATGCCCCAGGCTTCATAGATCTGTCCCCACAGCAAATAGTCATGATAGTATTCGTGATTGCCTGAACAGCCGAGTACGCCATGAACCGCCTTCAGGTCTTTCAATGGGGACAAATCGTCTGAACGCTGCTCGGGCGAACCGTCCACGGAATCTCCCGTAATGCACACGAGATCGGGCTTAAGCGCGTTCACGCACGCGACGATTCCCGCCGTGCGGTGCTTGCGCGCAGCCGGACTGCAATGCAAATCGCTGATCTGGACAATGCGGAATCCGTCGAATTCGCGGGGCAATCCCTTGATGGCAAGGGAGACGTTCCGAACACGCGGCACGCGCACGCCTTCCCAGATGCCCCAGCCGGCAACCATCATCGCCACCACGGCACAGGCGAGCAGCACCACGCGGTCTCGACACACACTCGTCGCTTTCCGCGTCCGACAGACGCAGCGCCGTACGAGACAAATAGCCCACCAGACGCAGGCGAAACCGAAAAGAACCATGCACGACGAATATGTCCAGCCCGTGACGTTCACAAAGCGCTCGGGCAAGTCGGGCACAAACGAATCGCCGCCGAAAACCTTATAGATCAAAAACTTCTGCGAGAGCAGAAGCAGGAAAAGCCCGAGCGCGCAGGAACCTGCGCGCCCGAGCCGTAGGGGCCGCACGAACATCAGCAGAAGACCTGCCCACGCCAGCAACGGCCCGTACTCGAAAACTTGACGAATCACGTCTTACTTCGCGATCTGTCCCGACTTCGCGAGCATCTTGGCTTCGACGCTCTGGATTTCCGCGAAGCCCTGGGAACTGTGCGGATTCAAACCATTCGAAGCTTCCATCGAGCTGTCGGCTTCGTTGTAGATCGTCGCCTTGAGGCCCTTGAGAGACTCGAAGAAGATGTTGCCCTTGTAAAGGCCGAGCGTGACTTCCGCCGTCGCCTTGTCGGCCCAAACCTGGATGGCCGCACGCGCCGCCTGCGTGGCGGGATCGTACCAGCGGCCGTCGTAGATCTGGTCGCTGACGAGCTTCGAGAGCTGCTGGAAGAGGAGCGTCGAGCGACGGTCCATGATGCCCTCGTAGATGTACTTGAGGCCCCAGCTCAGCACTTCCATGCCCGGAGCTTCATACACGCCGCGGCTCTTCGTGCCGATGATGCGGTTCTCAAGCGCATGCTTCATGCCGATGCCGTTGCGGCCGCCGATCTTGTTCGCGAGGAGCATGACCTGCAGCGGCGAGAGCTTCTTGCCGTTCACCGCGACGCAGCGGCCCTTCTCGAACTTGAGCGTGATCTTCTCGACCTTGTTCGGCGCCTTCTCGGGCCACACGCCCATCGTGGGCTTCACGATGCGCATCGACGTCTCCATCGACTCGAGGTCTTCCGCTTCGTGCGAGAGGCCCGCGAGGTTCGCATCCGTCGAATATTTCTTCTTCGTGCCGACGAACGCCGTGATGCCGCGCTTCGCGAGGAACGCCACCATCTCGGTGCGGCCCGGGAAGAGCTTGAGGAGATCGGAGTCACGCCACGGGGCATAGACGCCGAACTTCGGATCGAGCACGTTCGTATAGCGCTCGAAACGCATCTGGTCGTTGCCACGGCCCGTCGCACCGTGCACGAGCACCGAGCAGCCGGCCTTCTTCATCGCCGGCAGCAACGCCGCAACCGTCACCGCACGGGCGATACCCGTCGAGTTCCAGTAGCCGCCATCGTACATCGCCTGGCACTTGACCGTCTCAAAGCAGATTTCGGCCATTTCCTTCGTCACATCGACAATCGTCGTGTCGACGCCCGTCGGCGCCATCTTCTTCTTGATGTCGTTGATGTCCTTTTCATCCGGCTGACCGACGTTCGCAGAGAACGCCTTCACCTTCACGCCCGCATCCTGCAACACGCAGCAGATCGTCTTCGAATCAAGGCCGCCCGACACGCAGACGCCTACCGTTTTGCCTTTGAGATCAGCAAGTTTCATTTTTGCACCTTTCTTATTTCCCCTTCAAAGAGGTACGAATAGTATAACACAAATCACACCGCAGAACAAGAACCACGCGCGATTAACGTAGATGGATGAGGGACGGGGCAAAGGAGGGGCGGACGAATCAGAACTGGACACTGACCGTCTTGCCGTCATAGGCCACGGACTTCTCCGGTGTACCGCTGCCAAAGAGGGTGATACGGAAACGACGTTTTTCCAGCATCCCGGGATAGGCGCCCTTACGGTTGTCGATGGTCAACTGTTTCGTCCCCTCATCCCAACGGAAGACGATTTCGGTATAACGACCCTGTTCGTAACCATAACCGTCCCCCTCGTCTTCATAGAGGGTGAAGGAACCGTTTGCACCCGGATAGACCGTGATTTCGAGATCGTCGAGAGTTTTCTCGTCGGACCACTGAACGTCAGGTCCGTACGGCATGATCGAGCCGGCGCGCACATAAAGCGGGAACTCGTCAAGTTTCGGAGGCATGCCGACCACACGGCCACCGGTCACACGTTCTCCAGTGAAGTAGTTCCACCAGTCCGTTCCCTTTGGCAGATAGATGCACATCTGTTTAGGATGACCGATCTGAACGGGGGCGGTAATCAATGCGTGCCCGCAGAGGTAGGTTCCGCCATCATTCCAGGTTCTCTCGTCTTCGGGGAAATCCATGACCATCGCACGCATGAACGTGCTGCGATAACGCGAACACTCCCACGCGACCGAGTAGAGGTAGGGCAGCAGGCGATAGCGCAACTTCACCGCCTTGACCATTGCGTCGTATGCCGGCTCGCCCGCCTTGCCGAAGAAATAGAATTCGCGCGGAAACCTCGTGCCATGGCTCCGCATCATCGGCAAGGTCGTTCCGAACTGGAGGAACCGCACATAGCGCTCAACGAAGTCCTTATCACTCCGGTTCGCGAAAAATCCGCCGAGGTCGCAGTTCCAGTTCGGGTTGCCGGTGAGCGAGAACCCGAGACCGGCGGGCAGTTGTTTGTGCAACGTCTCCCATGAACTCGACGTATCGCCACTCCACACCTGTGCGCCCGTGGACTGCTGGCCAGCGAAAGCGCTGCGCGTGAGGATGAACACACGCTTGTCCGGCGCAACACGCCGCGTGTTCGTCGCAACATTGCTGACCGTCATATAGGGGAAGGCGCAGCGCAATTCACGGAACGTCCCACAGCCGAGCGAACGATCAAGGTCGCGTTCGGACATTTGGAACTCAGGTTCGGTGTCGTCCATCCACCACCCATCGAGACCGACGGACCAGAGTTTCGAGAGGAAGTCCCAGTAGGTCGCACGCGCGGCCAGATCGTAGACGTTGTGGACGCGCGTCGTCCGTTGAAAGCCGGCACCGGGCAGGAGCTGTCCCGCTTGTTCAAACGCCGCATAGGGCTTCGTCGTGTTCCCGAAATTCGGCCACACCGAGATGATCAGGTGGGCATGAGCGGCATGTACGGCATCGGCCATGCCCTTCGGGTCATGGAACCCCTTGTTGAGGAACTCCGTCGAGTTCCAAAGCGAATCGCGTTCGCCCCAATACCGCCAATCCTGGATGATGCCGTCGAGCGGAATTCCGAGCGAACGATAACGCGTCACCACCTCCAGCAATTCCGCCTGGCTCTTGTAGCGTTCACGGGACTGCCAGAATCCGTACGACCAGCGCGGAAGCATCGGCACGTCGCCCGTGAGCTCGCGCATCCCAGCCACCGTTCCATCCATCATGCCACCGTAGATGAAGAAATAGTCGATGGCATCGCAACACTCGCTGGAAAGTCCAAACCCCGCCTCAAGGCCATCGTAAGTCGTAACCGACGTGTTGTTCCAGAAGAGTCCCCAGCCCTTCACAGTCTGGATGAACGGGATACCGTCATCAAGATTGCCGGGACACATGACCGTACGCCCCATGCGGCGATTGAGCCGATCGTCCTGAATACTGCCGAAGCCGTACATCGGCAAATGCCGGTCGAAGAGAAACCACTGGCGGTTGCGCACGCTCGGACCATCTTCCTTCAAAAGCACCGTGCCGTCCTTCAATCGAAACGTCACCACGCCCTGCGCATCCACCTCGACAGTCAACGGCGACCTCGCCGCAGCGTCCGCCGCCGGCTTCAACCGCACGACATCGATCGGCTGCACAAGAGGCCGCCCCTCCGTCTTCGTCACACGCACGATATTGGTCGCATAGAACGTCACCTCCGTCTTTGCAACGGCTGTCATCCCAACCAATGCCAAGAACACCATCACACTCGATTTCATACTCATCAATATTTTCTGTTTTCTAGAACCACCGTATCTGCCAACCTCTTATCCGACAAGGTGTATTGTCCCCGCCGACCAGGGTTCGTCGAGGACATTCACCTGAAACCTTACCGTAGGAAGATGATCGTGTTGTTGGCAATGCACCGCAAACCTTCCTCTGTCGACTTCACGAGGAAACTCCGATTGTCAAGGAGTTTGAATGTCGCCACCGGGGGTTCCTTCCCCTCCCAGTCGATGAGGAGCATGCCGTCTTGAAGCCGACGGTCCCCCACCTTCACGCCCACGATGGCGCCTTCGGCAAAGGTCACGCCGTTACACTTGGACAGTGCGCTCTCCAACTTCCAGTTCGGCAACTGTGCGGCGAGGTTGATCGTCGAACCGTTCTGCATCACAAAATTGCGCGCATAGTTCTTCGTCGCCGAAGGAGTGAAAACGCCGTAAATCAACATCCGGCCATCACCTTCCGCCCAATCGGCATCGTACCGCATGGTGACATCCCGCACAAGCATGTCGCTCCCCAACGACAATGCGCAATTGAAGGTGAAATCCACCGTGCGCATGTCCTTCGGCGTCGTCATCGGATGGAACCATCCCCCGCTCGTGACCGTGACATGGCCGTTGCTGAAAACGCTCGATCCGTCAAGGAAGAAATGCTTGGCGTTGGCAATCGGCATCGTCAATTCAGTACCTTCCAAATCCAGCACACCGGCGGTATGGCGGGTATTGTAGTTGACCGAATAGGTACTGTTGGTGATCAAGAGCAGCATCCCGTTCGCATCAATCTTATCCGCCGTTCCCTTGGTCATGTCGCATCCGCTGTTGATCAACACGCCTCCGTTCAGCACGAACCGATGGCACGTATAATCGTAGTTGCCCAATGTATCGAATGTCGCACCGGTCACCACCGTGATCGGCCCGCTCGCGCCCCACAAACGATGGCTCGCCGCATACGTGGTACTCGCCGAACCACTCAATGTGGAAGTCGCCTTTCCAGCCGCCACCTCAGTACCGCCCACATAGAGCTGATCGTTGAGCGCGGCAACGAAGACACCCGCGCCTTCTTTCACCAACTTCATTCCACCTGTGAACTTGAGCGACGTGTTCGTCACGGTCTTTCCATCCGGCACCTCAAGATGCACCTCGCCTGCCGCCACCGTCTGAACATCCGCGCGTACGGCTGGACCAGCCCCCAGACTTCCCGTGCTGTTGGCTTCAAGTGTGTAGAAAGTCTCGCCATTGGCAATGTCCAACAACCCCACCACGCCGTCCGCCGTCCGTATCGCCGGCACGAAGTCCCGTACGAGCGTCGTTCCCTCGTACACCTTGAACGTGTAGAGGCGCACAGCCTGTGGACGACGGGTCGTCCCGTTATTGTTCCCGCAGAACAGGCGCATCTCGCTATTGTACGGAGCGTTCACCGTCGTAATCGGATAGGACGTTCCATTGACCGTCATACTACCAGCCTGCAGAACCACGTCTACATCAGTATTCTGAAGATCCATGGTCGTGGTCGCCTCACTGTAAGTGGCGTTGCAGAACAAACCGTTAATCGTGCCCGTATTGCTGAAATAGCGCAACGCCACTGCATTTGCGGGAGAATTATTGCTCATGACGCCGAAGAATTCCGCCCAATCCCCTGTGCGGGCCATGGCGTTGAAGCGTGCCACAATACGCGTCGCGGTCTTGGGACAATAATGGGTGTTGATCCACTGGCTGCCAGTCGCAGTCACCCATTCCAACTTCTGATAGGTCGGGGCGGCATCGGTGATCGTGCCCGTACCGTCCGTCTTGGAAAGCAGAAGCTTGTGTCCGTTCAGGTTGACCGTGAAATCGATCGGCAGCTCAAGGCCGCGCCAATCGCAGTCGTCCGCCAACGTGATCGTCTTCTCGAAGATCACGTCACGACGTTCAATGGACTGTCCTTCCGGCCAGCAGAAGGTCGTGTTCGCCCCCACCATGATGGCGGAAGCCGCCGTGGGGACGAGCCCGGGAAGCGTCTGCCCCGCGAAGTTGAGACAGTTCCAGTTGGCGGGATCGGCAAGATTCGTCCGATCGCCATTGCCCGTCCACTCCGCCGTGTACGGGATATCCGGCGGCAACGTCGCAATCAACATGCCGTTCTCGACCGAGAGCGTAGCCGGCAAACCGTCAACCACGAACTTCTGCTCGTCGCCCGCCACAAGGCCACCGGCAATCAACGGGATCGACCCTGTTGCACTGAACGTACCACCGCCCTTCTGCACGAGATGCAGTGTCACGGGGTGTTCCGCGCTCGCCCCGGACAAGTTAACCGATTCCGCCGCGAGCACATCGCTACCGCCCGGCACCACGTCAAAGGTAATCGCCGTATCGCCGCCAAGTGTGAGCAAGCCCGCCACCGTCGTTTCACGACCGGCACCATCCAGGAGACTGATCGCCCCCTGCGCCAGATTCAGTGTGGCATAGCTCGCCACCGGCGCAAGGTTGATCGCCTCGCGGCTCATCTTCAGCACGGCCCGATTCTGAAGCGCCATCGGATCCGTCACCACGCCATCGTAAACCGTCACACCGTCCGCCGTCGTATTGTACGCGTAACCGTAATCGAACACGCCCATGGCACCATTCGGATGAAAAGTTCCGTTCACGGTCTCATAAAGCCCCACCCGCCCGGCCGCATCACGCCAGGGGATGAAACTACGCTGCAACACATCGTTGTCATAAATGTCGAACGCGTAAAGCTTCATCTTGCTATTTCCACCCGGCACCCCGAGATCTCCCGGCGCTGCCGAATTGACGGCGAAGATGTACATCGAGTTCACGCCCGCGTCAACAGTTCCCGTTGCATTGATGAAATTCATTGTACCATCGGCAACCGGCCAGTAGGCCTGCCTCCCCAGACACGTGATCGTAACATCCGTATCGAACGGGATGAACGGGCCGATGTCTTCCACCCCCGAACGATTGAACGACGAACCGTTCTTATTGGTATGCGAGTAGAAGACAAACGCGTTCTTCGTGCGGTCCACATTCCGCGAACCAAAGAGGCACATAAACGTCCATGTGGTATACGGCTGTACGGTCGCCACATTCGCCCGACAGACGATCTTCGTCGTCTCCGTGTGTGTGTAGAGGGTGTCGATGAACTGCGCCGCCGTCGGTTCGATATAGTCCAGCCGCGCCGAGACATCCGTCCCCGCATCCACAAATTTCCCCGTTCCCTGGTTGGCGAAGAACTTGCCCTCGACGAAATCCCAAAGACCGACCTCGCCCTGCGGATTGCGACACGGCACGAAATCGCGCTGCAAGGTACCATCCGTGGCGATGCGGCACTCTTCCAACGTATACGCTGCGACATGCGCTCCACCCTTCACGGCGAAAAGGTTGAGCGTTCGATCGGTACCCGAGAACGCATTGTACACTGCATACGCGGCTGTCGTCTCGCCCCGCGTGACATGCACGAAACCGTCCGCGCCCACGACCACGCGGCAATGTTGATCGGACATCGGTACCACCCCGATCGGTACGGCGTTTCCATGGAAATAAAGAAGCCCGGATTGCTGATCAAGGAGGCAGCAGTTGTTCGTCCACGCATCCTGTCCGAAGAAGGCCGTACCATTAACATACACGCTATTGGAGAACCGAAGATCGACCGAGGAGAGTTCCCTGGTTTCCGTTTCCGTGTCGATCCACTGCGTACCACTCGAAGCAATGCCCGTGAGCCGCGTGTAACCCGTTGGAAGTTGCTGCGGCCCGACGACCAGCTGCAAGCCGGTTGCGGTCATCTGCACGGTGCGCGTGGCGCCATCGGTTCCTTGTTCGCAACCGTTCGCCAACGTCACCGTGCCGCCGTTCACCGTAAACGATTCGGCGGAGACGAGATTGTAGGTTCCCGTAGCCAACGCCGGCGGCACCGTCACCGTCACATTGCCGGTCACCCGCGCCGCGCCCGCCACCTGAATCTCCGGCGTGCCGACGCCAAGCGTCGCAAAGGCCAACGTTCCGCCGGCGAGGTTGAGGCTGTTGCAACGAATGGTTTCCGTCGCGGTCTCCGCCACCTCCAATGACCCACCTTCCAAGGTCAGTTCGCCAAGGAGATTCACCCCGTTCACCACTTTACGGAAATCACCGGTCTTGGTGGAGTTGAGCCCCTGCAACTCGGCAGGGTAAGCCCCCACATACGTTGTCGCAGAAGCACTTCCATAGAATTGCGCGCCCACAAGATCGTAGAACCCGATTTGATGGGTCGTCGTGTTCAGGGCCGGTACGAAGTCGCGTACGAGCGTCGTCGCTTCATAGATCTTGAAACCGTACACCCGACAGGGCAGAATCTCGGCGACACCGGCATTGTTGCACGCGCAGAGAGCGATGTTCTCATCACTCATGCTCGGGCTCGTCACCGCATTCTTCTGGCACTCAAGACTCGTTCCGTCAATCGTCAGCGAACCGCCGTTTGCCGCGTCAAGAACAATGCTGTGCCGCGCAATCGTATCTACCGTCAGGTGCGCGGAAGTCTGGTCGTCAGCGGCGCCGATCGACGACGCGAAAAAACCGCTCCCGTTGATCGTCAATCCAAGGTTCATCGTCCCCGAATCGACCACGCCGAAAAAGCCGCGCTGAATCGTCGCCGCCATGGCCTGCAGCTCCGCCGTGATTCGCGTATTCTCCTTGGCCTTCACGCCGGTATCCGTCCACTGCGTTCCCGTGGATTCGACATACGCCAGTCGCACGTAGCCCGCAGGCAACGCCACTTCAACCGTACCTCCCTGCGGCACAAGCATCAGACAGCCGTTTTGAATCTGCAACTCTACCGAAGCATCCTGGCCTTCCGCCAGGACAAACTTGGCAAGATCACCTTCCTGAAGCTGCGCCCCAGCAAGCAACATCTGCGGACTGTCAATCGATGTCGCCAGACCGACGAATTTCGGCTCGATCGTCACAGGATGTTCAGCAGTGACCTCGGTCAAATCGATTGAATTGACTGTCAGTGCACTACATCCCTCGCTGCCGACATCGTAGGAGAGGGTCGTTCCTCCGAGCATCTTAAATGACTGGGTAAACGAAACCGGCCGAGTCACCCGAAGCGTGCCCCTTCGAAACGTAAACGGCAAGTTGACGGTATCGAGACCGAGTGCGACCGCACCATCGCCCAGTTTTTCCACCATCGAATAACGGGCAAGCACCGCATCCGTCATCGTTCCATTGTAGGCCCGCATCGTCTGTTCCGTACCCGCATACCAAAAATCACCACCAGAGGCAAGCGTGCCCGTACCGGCATTTCCATAAAAGGCCCCGGTACAAAGGTCATAAAGGCCACCCTTACCCTCAACCGTCACTGCGGGAAGAAAGTTCCGCACCAACTCGCCATCATCCCAGATTTTGAGTCCATACAGCCGGAGTGAAGAGCAGGCCTCGACAAGCGCCGGTTCCAATTGGGTGCGAACCGTAAAGACGGCCAGCGGCAACGAGCCCGCAAAAGTCTGCCGCGCAGCCGTGTAGAGCCGAGTGTCGTTGAGGTACAAATCGCAGTTGTCGTTACGAACCACCAGTCGTTGAGGGGTTTCCGAGAAATACTTACCACCTGAATCAAGGGATCCGTAGTTGATCGCCACCCATGTGGAGGCCCCCCAGATTCCAAACCGATCTGTTGCAGCCTTGGACGTCCGTTCTCCGAAGATACCACTGCCGGCAAAACTCTGAAAGTCAAGTTCGACATTCACTGTCGATTTCCCCAAGACCCCGGTATCAATCCACTGTTCGCCCGAGGATTGGATGTAATCACAGAACACAAGTTCGGGATAACCGCTCGCCGACTCGACAGCAGGCGCGACGAAAACACCGGTCCCCTCGTTCCCATGGAACTTCCGCTCGACAAGGTCGTACACGCCGATTTCATCGTACGACGTGCGACACGGCACGAAATCGCGCACCAGCACCCCGTCATCCCAGATCTTGAGCCCATAGAGTCGATACTGGGAACATGCCTCCGTCGTCGCCGGATTCACACTCTTTCGCACGGTGAAGATGGCAAGCGGAATCGAACTGGCAAATTGCTGCCGGGCCGCCGTATAAAGCGAATTGTCATTGGCGAAGAGCTCGCAATTATCGTTGCGGACCACGACCCGCCCTGACATTTCCGAAGTGTTCTTCCCCCCCGAATCAAGGCCCCCGTAATTGATGGCCACCCAAGTACCCGTCCCCCATAATCCGAACCGATCCTTCGCCGCCGTGGAACTCCGTTCGCCAAAGAGAGGGTTTCCGCTCGTCCAATTACTCATATCAAGCGCCACATTCACCGTGGACTTGCCGAGCACGCCGGTATCGATCCACTGTGTACCGGTGGATTGAATCCACTCCACTTGTGTATACCCATCCGGCAACACGACATCGGCGGCAACCGAGCGGCCGCTCAAAACCGAAATCCCGACAAGGAAACCAGCACACAGCCAACCTAAGTTCATTTTCATCCGTTATTCTCCTCTAAGAGCGCCACATACTAAACAAACTTCATCAACTCAAGACCTCACATCTCGAACTTTTTGTATTCTACCACATCGGATTGAAACCGGTCAAGCCAAAACAAGGAATCACCGGTAATAGGTTAGTCGAGTGTGTGGCTGACGCCCCGCGCTCGACTAACCTGCA
>JAKSOY010000086.1 GCA_024405255.1 Kiritimatiellia bacterium | reverse complement strand
CCAGTTTCCTTTCGGCGAGGCGACGGTGAAGCCGACGAGGCGGCGGTTCGCCTCGTCGGCCCTGTTGGTCGCCCAGGCGGTGTAGCCAAGGGCGGCGATCTCCGCCGCGTTGCTCGGGAAGGCCAGCACGGCCCATCTCGAATGGAAAATTGAAAATGGAAAACGTAGAATGCCGTTACGGGATGCTAGCATTTTACGTTCTCCATTTTACATTTTACATTTGAGATATCGCCCTCGCAGCGCATGAAGGCATTCAACCAGCCGTAGTCGTCGAACGGGAATTGCCAGCCTTCAAGCGGGATATGCCACGCGCCGAAGACCGCACCGCGCCGCTGGGCGGCCTCCCAGACGACAGGAGATTGTTCGATTGTCTGATTGTTCGATTGTTCGAATGCAAAGACCGATGCGTCAACGGAATTAGACGAGACCGAGACGACGCGCCAGCGGCGGGCGATGTCCTCGTCGGTGACGGGGGCCATCCCGGTAGGGCGCAGACTCCGGCTGCGCCGCAATGCCGGAACATTGGCTTCCACGTTCGCCGTTCCTTGCGGCGCGGCTGGAATCCGCGCCCTACCCTGAACGACGCCCCTGAGAATGTTTGTTGTCCCTTCCACTTGCCCGATGTCGTTGGTATTTGAAAGGTCACCGCCGACTTGCTGCGTGTCGTTCGTCTTGGCACCTGCGATATGAACGCCCGTCACGGTCATGCCGCCGATGATGAGCGAACCCGCGAGTGACGCCGCCGCAAGGCACTTCACACCGCCGGAAAGAAACTTCATTCCACGCGCAACGCCGTAGGCTACGACAACAGCACCTACTCCTGCCGCGCAGGCGTAGGCTGTGTTGACACAAACCGACTGAATGTTTTCAATCACCTTTCGTTCTTCTTTCTTCGTCGCTTGACGATATTATACAACACTCATCCATCTTTGGCGAACCTTCTTTGTTTCTCCGTCTTTGGCGACTCACGTGACCCTTTTTATAGTTCTCCATCTGTTCGAGGACCCGGCGGAAGACCTCGTCGTCCCAGTCGGGCGGATAGCCCTCGGTGTAGAGCAGCGTCGTAAGGTCGGTGGCGAGCTGGTTGCGGAGATTGTCGTTGTTGAGCCAGTCCGCATAAACCGAGGTTCCGTCGATCAGCTTTTTGATCTTACACGCAAGGGCCTTGCACCGATCGTCGGGATATTCAAACTTGTGCGTGTCGCGCAGATCCACGAGAATGTCGTAGAAGGACTTCTCCTCGAAGGTGATGCCGAGGTCCCTAAATCCCTGCTTGTCCTTCTCGACGCCTTTGAGCAGGTCGAGTAGCTTGGCGGACAGTTCCTCGATGCGCCTGTCGAGGACGTTCGTCACGGCGTTCACCGTGTCCGTGGCGACTTCGTTCGCGAAGGTCAACCTGTCGCGGGTGTTGTATTCCTCGACCGTCTCTTCAAGCATCTTCTCGAAATAGTCGGCCCTCACCTTGTTGGTTTTCCGATAGTCCCTGATCGAACGCTTCAACAACCGCACGAGCAGCTGGAACTTCGTGTTCGGCATTTCGACATCGTTCAGCTCTTCCATGAAGTCGTCGCCGAAAACGAACTCGCCATCCCCCACTTCCTTTCCGAGGATGGTCTCGACGCCAGTACATTGGAGCGCTTCTTCGACCATCTTCTCGACCTCGCCCACACCGCTCTTGGCGTCGTCTTCGTTCTCCACCTTCTTCCACGCGTAGAAATACTCGAATCCCGAGACGCTGGTGCCGAGCCGCGTATGAGAACCATCCGAGACGACTGCGAGCGTGCAGTATTTCATCAGCGCCGGGATGTCGCCCCGATACCGCTTCGTGATCTGCCCGTGTGCCGTCTCGATGGTGGCGTGCTCGTTCATCGGATTCTTAAGTTCGATGACGACGAGCGGAATGCCGTTCACGAAGAGAACGACATCGGGGATCCGCACCTTGTCGCCCTGATGGAACTCGTACTGGTTCACACAGCGGAAGATGTTCCGTTCCGGGTGGACGAAGTCGATGTAGTCGAGATGGAACGGCGTCACGCCGGGCGTCTTCGGCGTGACGTCATAGCCGTCACGCACGAGTTTCGCGGCCTCGACCATCGACCGGTAGTGCGTAGTTCCCGAAACGTTCTCCATCTTGGAGACGACGGCGGCAAACTCACGCTCCGTCAACCCCTTCTCGGCGTAATGCGACCGCAGATACGACTCCAGGTCGTCCACGATCAGCGCATCCGTCAGGCGACGATGCAGCGAAGGACCAAACGCCGTCGACCAGCCGCTCCGCTTCAGCAGCTCGACGAACGCCTCTTCAAACGTGCTCTCATAATACACATTCGCCATCACGCTTCCTCCTTCATTTTCTTCTTTCGCCCCTTGACTCCACGCTTAAAATGTGTGATAATGTCTTGCGATGTCTTCCGCAAGGAAGGGATTACCGAGACGCGGAGGATGTTCTTCGCCTTAAGTGACGAGAAGCGATTCCCGTCACTTTCGTATTTTGAAGGAGCCGTTTGAACAAAAGAATCTTGAGTGTCTTTGTCGATGAGTCTGGGGTACTTCACCCGTCGGACACGTCCTCGCGCTTCTATCTTCTTACGATGGTCTTCCATGACCAATCGAAGACGATTGACGCTCTGGCACGGGAATTCGACCTCAAGATTCGCCGTCTGGGCATTGAACGCATGTGCTTTCATGCCGGGCCCCTCATCCGGCAAACAGATGAATTTGCAATTCTGGGATGGGAGCTTCGTGCCAAGATATTTTCCACGATGATGGGATTTGTCCGTAAAGCCGACTTCTTCTACCACACATTTGCCGTCGACAAGAGATTCGTCAACTCGTCCGAACAAATCATCAGCGACATTGAGCGCCAGTTTTCCCAATTTTGGAATTCGTGTGCCGAACTGAGGGGATTTGACGGACTCAAAATCTACTACGACTGCGGACAGGCGCCAATCACCAACCTTCTGCATCGTATTTTCGCGCCGGGATTCCTGCCGCCCGCCGAATTCGCCCAAGGCGTCAAGCCAACCAACTACAAACTCTTCCAAGTTGCAGACCTGATTTGCACAACAGCCCTCATCGAGCAGAAATTCGCCCAACAAATCGACATGTCCACATCTGAACACAAGTTTTTCGGCGGCCCCCGAAATTTCAAGAGAGACATTCTGCGGCGCATCAAGGCGAAAGAACTGTAGATTCGCCATCACGCACCCTCCTTCACCACCCACTGCATCAAGGCAGGGCAGATTTCCAGTCGATAGACTGTGCGAAGCGAATTTTTCCAATCGCCTTCCGCGTCCCGCGAAGCGGGTTTCAGCGTGTTCAGCGGTCAAAGAAACGGTTCCGAAGGAACGCACCTCCAAAGCCCTCTCTGCGCTCTCGGCGTTCTCCGCGTGAGATATCTTCCTCACGCAGAGGGCGCAGAGAACGCGGAGACGATGTAGCCTTCAGTTCCTGTTCCCGCACGATTTGACCAGGAACCGTCCCATCAGGGCATCGTGGGTCTGCGTTTTTCGCCGGAGTTCCATCTCGGCCGCCGAAATACCAACAACGCCCCGCCCAACAATGCCAACAAAGCACATGAGGGTTCAGGGATGGGGCCGTACGCGACGCGTGGCGACGGCGGTCAGGGGATCTTCCGGCCAATAATGCTTTGGATAGCGACCGCGCATATCCTTGCGCACGAGTTCGTAGCTCGAACGCCAGAAACCCGCGAGATCTTTCGTGACCTGCACGGGACGTTGCGCCGGCGAGAGCAGATGCATCACGATCGGCACACGCCCGCCGGCGACCTTCGGCGTCGCCTGCAAACCGAAGCACTCCTGCAAGCGCACGGCCACAAACGGTTCCGCCTCTTCATAGTGGATCGTCATCTGCGACCCCGTCGGCACTTCCATCTTCGTCGGCGCCAGCCGGTCGAGCTCGCGTCGGTCGTGTCCCGCTTCGGACAATGCAAAATCAAGCACCGCCGCCAAGTCGAGTTTCTCGAGATGCGCCCAACGGCTCATCCCCAGCGTAAAGCCGCCGAACCAATCGACGAGATGCGTCTCCAACGCGGCATCCGACACATCGGGCCAGGGTGCCGTTCCGTCCTCATCCGCAAACGTGCGCTGCAGGAAGTTGATACGCGCCTGCAGCTGGCGCAGGTTCGGCGTCCAGCACGGCAGATTCGCCACGCCCTTCTGCCGAATGCCCGCGAACAGCGCCGCCTGCACATCCTCTTCGTTCGGCTTGGACTGTCCGCCCTCTTCAATCACCATCTTCCCCAGACGTCGCTGCCGAACCGCCCGCACCGCGTCCACGCGTCGGTCCCACTCGGTCACCGTACCTTCCGTGATGTCGTCTGCAAACATGTCCTCGATCTCGCCCTGCGAAATCGACGCCGCGAGATGGATCTTCGCATCGCCGCCCCGATCGTCGAGGTCGCACAGGACAAGAAACGGCGCCGAGGCGAGAATCTCGGTACGTTCAAGGAACGCCCCGCGTCCACCTGTCATCTGGAACGTGCCGTTCCCGCGATTGCGCGCGAGCCGATCGGGGAAGGCGTACGCGAGCACGGCGGGATCCGGCGCCCCCTCGTCACGATTCCATCCCCACCGCCGCGCCAGTTCGAGCATCCGCGGCGTCGGACGAATCCGCGCGATGTCGGTCTCGCGCACTTTCGTCCCTTCTTCAAGAATCGCCGCCCAGTAGGCGGACCGCCGTTCGTGCAGCATCATGTTCGCCAGACGCGGATGCGCCGCCAGATGCGCCATACGACGTCCCCGCTCGGTGATGCGGCCTTCTGCGTCGAGCGCGCCGAGCATCCGCAGCAGTCCTTTCGCATTCTCCCAGCTGGACCACGGCGGCGGCGTCAGCCAGGGCAATCCGTCAAGCGCCGTCGTTCCCCACATCGCCGCAGTCAGCACCGTCGATGCGAGATCGGCATCCATCACCTCGGGCTTCATCGCCGGCAGCAGCTGACGATCCTGCGCTTCGGTCCACAACCGCAGACACATCCCCGCGCAAACACGGCCCGCACGTCCCTTGCGCTGTTCCGCGCGATCGCGCGTGAGGCGCAGCGTCTCCAGGCGGCTCATGCCGGAACTCGGCGAAAAGCGGCTCACCCGCATCAGGCCAGAATCGATCACCGTCGTCACGCCCTCGATCGTGAGCGACGTCTCGGCGATCGACGTCGCCAGCACGACCTTGCGCCGACCCGGCTGTGCAAGCGGACGCAGCACCGCATCCTGCTGTTCTTTCGGCAAGGCGCCATAGAGCGGCATCACCACGGCCCCCAGGCTCTCTACGCCGTCGTGAAGCAAGTCGTCCTCGCAGCGGCGGATCTCGCCTTCACCCGGCAGGAAGCACAGGATGTCCCCACCGGGCACCGCCAACGCCCGCTTCACCGCGCCCGCCATCTGTACGGCGATCGGCGCGTCGGACGCCACCTGCAGGTATTTGACCTCGACGGGATACATCCGCGCCTCGGCCGTGTGTACATCGGCGTCTCCCAGATGCGCGGCGATCGACTCGACATCAAGCGTGGCGGACATCACCAGGATGCGCAGATCCTCCCGCAGCGCGCGCCGCACGTCGACCGTCATCGCGAACCCGAGATCGCACGCCAGCGAACGCTCATGGAATTCATCGAAAATGACGAGTCCCACATCGGCGAGTTCGGGATCTTCGATGAGCCGTTGCGCGAGCAACCCTTCCGTCACGATCTCAAGACGCGTGTCGCGCGAGATCTTTCGCTCGAGGCGGACCTGATAGCCCACCGTCTCGCCCACGCGTTCGCCCAGCTTCGACGCGATATACGCGGCACAGCTGCGCGCGGCGAGACGGCGCGGTTCGAGCATGAGAATCTTCTTGCCCTTCAAAAATTTCGCCGCGAGCAAAGCCGGCGGCACACAGGTCGTCTTACCGCTGCCCGGCGGCGCACGCAACACGACGGAACGGTTGCGTTCCAGCGAATCGGCCAAAGCCGGAATGATCTTCTCAACAGGGAACATCGTTACGTCTCCATAAACGCCGCGACACGTCCAAGCAGCTCGTCGAGCGTGGCAACACCATGCACGCTCGCCGGAATCGCCCGACGGAACAGCGCCCCGTAGTTCTTCGTCACGATCCGCGAGTCCGCCACGACGACGACGCCGCGGTCGCGCTTCGTCCGCACCAGACGTCCAAATCCCTGGCGGAACCGGATCAACGCCTCGGGCAACATGAAATCACGGAAGGCCGTACCGCCGTTTTCCTTGATCTTGTCGCACCGCGCCTCCACGATCGGTTCGCCCACTTGCGGAAACGGCAGACGCGCGAGTACGACGCAGCTCAACGCCTCGCCCGGTACGTCGACGCCCTCCCAGAACGACTGCGCGCCGAACAGCACGACGCGATCGGGGGCTGCGTCTTTGAGCCGCGCAACCATCCCTTCGCGCGAAACGCCTTCGCCCTGCACGATCAGCTCCAAGCCCGCCGAAGCGAAGACCGCCCGCGCCTGGTCCGCCACGGCGCGCATCATCTCGTATGCCGTGAACAGGACGAGTCCACGGCCCGAGGTGGACGTGAAAAGGTCGCGCAAGAACGGCACGAGCGCCGCCGCGTAATCCCGTCCAGCCGCCGCCGGATCGGGCAGACAGTCCGTCGCCAGGACGAGCGACTGCCGCAGGTAGTCGAACGGCGACGCCGCCACAAGCGACCGGACGCGATCGTTTTCAACGAGTGCCGTCCCCAACTTGCGCGCCATGTAGTCGAACTTGTCCCCCGCCCGCAAGGTCGCCGAACAGAGGACGACCGAATCTTTCACGTCATAGAAGTAGCGTTTCATCTGCGGCCCCACCGAGAGCGGCGCCGCCACGAGCCGAACATAGGCCGGTTGATGCGTCTTCGCATTCGCCGCACACCGCTCCGCCCAGTAGACGCGCGAATCGTCGTCCGCCTTCAGCACGAACTTCGACTCAAGAATGAACGCCGTAAAGAGCGCGGCCGTCGTCTGCAGCTGCACGACCAGGTCTTCAAAGCTGGCCGCCTCGTTCGACGGGTGCTGCAGAAGCTTGACCATGCCGACGAGAATCACCTGCAACTTCGCGAGCGCCCCTTCAAACTTTGTGGTCGCCTCCTGCAAGGCCGCCTCATCCCACTGCGCCCCCGTGTAGTCGGTGAAAAGGCCATGCAGCGAATACTGCCGATGCGGTTGGCAACGATAGCGAATGAAGGACTCCTGCGGCGCGGGCGCAAACAGACTCTCCAAGACGCCGAAGAGGACATCCCCTTCCTGCTGCGCAAAACGGATCTGCACGTGTGCGCGTGTCAGCAGCTCGCGGATCTCCTCGGCTACGGACGCGTCGCGGAAGGCCCCGCGCCGCAGATGGCGTTCGAGCGATCCCAGCACACCGCGGGTGCGTCCAGGTCCCCGCCGCGAACGCGTGGTCCGCGCAAGCTTGCCCAGCAAACGCACGAGCGCGGGACGCGACAGTTCGTACGAGAAGAACTCCGTGGCAATGTCCTCAAGGTTATGTGCCTCGTCGAAGACAAGACGTCCATAGGCCGGCAGGATGCCGCCGCCCCCGCTCGTCGACTCCGCCAGTACGAGGGCGTGGTTCACCACGATCACGTGGCTCTGCAAGGCGCGCTGACGCGCCCGCGCGACAAAGCACTTGTTTCGGAACGGACACCCGCGACCCGCACAATCCTCGGGCGGACACGCCAGTTTCGGACGCAGCTGCTCGTCGCCGAAATCGTCGAGGTCGCCGTCCTTCGTCTGGTGCAGCCAGTCGACAAGCCGGTCAAAGGACGCCCGTTCGTCCTCGGCAAGCGTCCAATAGCCGCTCTGCATATACTCGCCCAGCAGGCGCAGACAAAGGTAGTTGGTACGTCCCTTGAGCAAAGTCGCACGGAATTTCGTCGCCTCCGCGCCGAGCGTCTTCGCCGCCCGCGGCAGATCGCTTGAGATGAGCTGGCTCTGCAGATTGCGCGTCGCCGTCGAAAGCACCACGGGCGTATCGTTGACGAAACTCCACTGCACCGCCGGCACGAGATAGGCCAGCGACTTGCCCACGCCTGTCCCCGCTTCGACCATCAGATGTTCACGGCTGTTGAACGCACGCGTCACGGCGCGCGTCATGTCGAGCTGGCCCGGACGCGCCTCGTAGCCGGGCATCGACCCGAGCGTACCGCCTTCCGCCAGATGGCGCGCGACGGACTCCACATCCAACGGCGTGCAGTCCTCATGCGCGGGCATGCGGCATTTGGGGCCGCCTTGGGGGACATCCGGCAGGAACGACCACCAATTGGGGTCGTCCATAAACAGGGCGGGATCGATTTTCGGCTGTACAAACATGAGACTTGCCGACAATTATATCATCTTGGCGGTCTTTTTTCCACCTCGCCGACAAGAAAAGAACACGCTTCACGAAGCCCCTGCGAACTTCGGTTCTCGGCGGACATTCCACGTCGCCGGCATTCACTTCGTCGTAACGTAGATCCGCACGGATGATGTCACGCCTTCGGCCGTGGAACAGGAGATGTCATGGGTGCCTTCGGACGGCGACCAGGCGAACGGCGCCAGTCCCACCGTTTCACCCGCCGGCGAACCGTCGACGAACCACCAAAGATGTCCGTCGGCCACATTGCCAACAACCTGGCAGACGATCTGCTGTTGGGGGAGTCCAGGGACCAGGCAGAACGTCGCATCGTTTTCCGGCTTTGAAATGGACAGCTTTTCAGCCTTCGCAAGTTTCCCCGCAAAAGCCGCGAGATAGGCGTCGTTGCAGGTGACGAGCCGTCCTTCGGCATCCCGCCGATGGATGCTGCAGAGTTTCGTCGCGCTACGACCCGCCAGCGCGAGTCCTTCTTCCGTCTGCGGACAATCCGGATTCGCGGGCAATCCACTGACCGAGCAAATGGTCCGGCGCTGGATGCCTTCCGGTTCGATGAACCAGGACCCCGTATTCTGCGGATAAAGGCCACGTGCGATCTTCCACGCAATGGGCGCGGCCGCCTTGGCTCCGACAAGCGTCGTATCTCCGAACCCGCCGGACTTGTGTCCACACCACACGCCCACCACGTATTCCGGATTCCACGCCACCGTCCACGCATCGCGATAGGCTGCGCTCGTTCCCGTCTTCCACGCGAACTTCGGCGCCTTGACATCCGCGATATGTCCCAATGCCGCGGCACTGCGTTCATCGCCCGAGAGGATGTCCGACACCAGCCAACACGCACCCTCCGAAAAAAGACGCGGTCCCTGCTCGCCGCCCGAGGCAGGCTGCGAGCGCGCAAAGGCCCGCGGTTCGAGATAGACGCCGCCTCGTGCCAACGTACCGTAGGCCCCCACGAGTTCAACGAGCGTCGTTTCCACATTGCCGATCGCCATGCCGAGGCCGAACGACTCGTCCGGCGCGGTCATGTGGGCAAGACCCAGCGAACGCAACGTCGTACCAAAGCGCGACACGCCCAACCGCCGAAGCAATTGGACAAAGGGAATGTTGAGCGACAAGACGAGCGCATCGCGCGCCGTGACGAGACCGCGATACGAATTGTCAAAATTCGACGGTGAATAGCCCTGGTAGGATTGCGGCAAGTCCGCCAGACGTTCTTCGGGCGTAACGAGTCCGGCATCAAGGGCCTGCGCCGTGAGGAACGGCTTCAACGTCGAGCCCGCCGGTCGAGGTGCGAGCGCCGTGTTGACCTGTCCATTGACCGTATCGAAGTAGTTGCCGCTGCAAGCGAGGGCGAGGACGCTTCCCGAATCGACGCGCATCACCACAACGGCCGACGACCAGCCGCCCTGCTTTGTGGATTCAGCAATCGCCCGTTCGGCCAGCGCCTGGATGTCGAGGGCCAGTGTCGTCCGCAAGGGGGCCGCCCCCACGCGCGAAACATCCGACACCTGTCGCAGCGCCCAATCGCTGTAGTAGGGCGCCCGGAAAGGACGCGGCGCACGGCAGATGACGGGACGCACCGTCGCGGCGGCCGTTTTCTGCTCGTGTGTGAGGTAGCCGAGCTTCTCCATTCGTTCCAACACATAGGTTCGCCGCTTCAGCGCACGATCCAGCCAGCGGTCGGGACGGAATCGGCTCGGCGCCTGGACCATACCGGCCAGCATCGCCGCTTCACCCGGTCCCAGATTTTTGGCGCTCTTGCCAAACCAGCCGTTCGCCGCCGCCTCGATGCCGATGAAGTTCGACCCGAACGGCGCCCGGTTCAGATATTGCGAAAGAATCCACTTCTTGTCCCGCTGACATTCCATCTTGACCGCCCAGACGGCCTCGATGAATTTCTGCTTGTAGGTCTTCGGGTGGGGTTTGATGAGCCGGACCGCCTGCATCGTAATCGTCGAGGCCCCGGATACGCGCCGACGCGCGACGACATTCTGCACGGCGGCCCGTAAAACGCTCAACGGACGCACCCCGTAATGCGACCAGAAGTGACCGTCTTCCGAGGCTACCAGCGCCTTGACCACCCAGTCGTTCGGTTCCGCTTGATAGGACGGCCGGCAGTCCACATCGCCCGGACCAAGCGAGACGCGCATGACCTCGCCCGCCGCATCGCAGAGAACCGTTCCACCCGGATAGACCTCCGCCGCCGGTTCCGTCCGCCAGTCGACCTTTCGCGCCACCCAAACGGCCGCAAGGCCTCCCACAATGCCGCCGACCACGCACACCCAAACGAGCGCACGTACGATATTTTTAAAAAGCTTTCCAAATTTCAAGTTTACTTTCATTTCACTCTCAGATCATCCCGCAGACAATCTCCCCTTCCGTGCCTTATTCGGGACTCGGAACGCTCATCTTACAGACAAAATGAAATGAAAATACGCCACGACAGCGCGTGGCGTATGAGCCCTCAAGCGAGGGTCTGACCGAGTTCTCAATCAGTCGGCGATCTCGACTTTGACCGGGGCGCGAAGTGCGGCCGCGAAATCCTTCACGTACGCCTTCCACTGCGCCTCGTTCCGGATCTTGTACGCACCGGTCCAAGCGGCGCCGGACCAATAGGTGAACGAGGTTCCCGCCTTGGACGGGAAGAGATACTCGCAGCCCAGAGCGTCCGTTGCCGTGGTCGCCGCCCCGCACGACGGCGCCAGCAGCACGGCCGTCGCGATCGAACCCGTGTACTTGCCGTCGACACCGTTCGGTTCGAAGTTCGCGATCCACCCCGCCGCGAGATCACGCGTGATCTTGCCGTCGTGCTGACGCGCCTTCGCGCAGTCGAGGCCCGGCCCCACCTTCACGCCCGTCGGGGCCTTGCCTTTGAAACGCGTCTCGAAACGGGCGAAGTGCTGGCCGCGATCCAGCGTCACACGGCGCGTTTCCTCGCCGAACCCGCCCCAGGCCGGGTAGGTCAGTTCAAACACCGTCCGAACCGGACCGTTCATAATCGTCTTCGACTTCGCCCAGTTGATGGAGGTCGCCCACTTTCCGTCGGCACCCAAAGCACCCAGACCGCCGCAACCGCGGCTCGGACCCACCTTGTAGTTGTCCATGCCCTCGCCATGGTCTTTGTGATACGAGCCCTCGCCCGTACGTTCCACGAACCAGCGATGCAGCACGGGATACGACACGCATTTGTTGATGATGTCCACACCGCTCGAGACGAGCTTCTGGCCCTTCGGGGCCGGCTGCATGATGATGGGTCCGTATGCCCGTGCGCCGAACTTGTCGTTCTCCCACGCAAAGTCGTCCATGCGTTCAGGCAGATACTGGCTCCAGCAGACGATCGAGAGGTCGGCCTGCGGCAGCGTCGCATCGGCGAGGATGCGGAACACGCGCGTCTCATTCGGCGCGAGCGCCGTAGAGAAGATCAAGTTGCCTTCACGCCCCGTATCCTGCCACGCAACCGGCACATTCGCGGCGACATCCCACACGCGCACAGCCGTGTTGCCCGGCTCGAGACCGAGTTCCTTCCACTTCACCGCCACCGTCTCGGCCTCTCGCGGAACCGCGAGCGGATTCGTCACACGCACGAGCTTGCCGTCCTTCGGCGTGGACATCGTCGTACGGGCGATCAGCTGGTCCACCGGCGTCACGAAGAGCTCCATGTTCCCGCGCGCGTTGTTCGCCGTGGAGATGACATACTTCTCGTGGCAGACGAAATGCGGATGCGGATCGGGATGACGCTTGCTTTCATTCTCGCGCGGCATCAACGCCGGACGCGTCGAGTAGACATCGACAGTACGCTTCGTCTCGCGATTGTAGAATCGCACGCACCACGGACAACCGCGCCACCAGGCCCCCGGCGCCACATCGTAGACGACATACTTGCCGTTCGCCGACACGCGATTGTGGCGCGCCTTTGGATCAGGGCACCAGCACTCCTGCTTGCCCGTCGCGAGATCGTGGTGGTAGACACCGCCGCCGCACCAGCTGAAGCCCGTTCCGTCTTCATCCCAGATTTCGTGCGAGGCCGTGTTGTTCGCACGTGCGGGCACCATCGTCCGCGAACCATCCGGGTAGACAAGCCACATGCGCGGATACCAGCCCGTCTGCTTGCGATAGGCAAGGCCCGCGTCCTTCCAGCATTCTTCCCACGCGCACATCGCCAGATCGTCACGCGCCGGATTGATCTGTCCGTGATTGGCGAAGAAATCCGTCTTGCCCCAGCTCGTGTAGGCGCCGGTCTTGAGGTTGAGCATTCCCTGCACATAGAGGCGCTTCCCCTCGGGCGAGGTGAGGCCGCAGTCCAAGAATGCTGCAGAACGATCCTTGCTCAAGGTGAGATGCGTATACAAGTAGTTGATACGGCCCTGCTTGAGCAACGCCGGCGGCACATCACAGAGCTTGACCGGCTTTTTCGGATTGGCGAAGTCAAGACGGAAGAATCCATCCTTGTTGCCATAGACTACGTAGTTCTGCGAAATCTCGACATAGGGCGTTCCTCCCGAAACGGCCGGCAGATCCGTCCATGTATCCGTTGCAAAGTCAATCAACGCGCGGCTGCGTCCGCCCTTCAACTTGCCCTTTTCGTTCGGCGAAACGTCGAAGAGCAGAAAGCGTCCGTCGTCCGTCATCGACTTCGTCGTGAAGTAAAGCGACTGGCAGCTCTTCTCGAGGCCGCCGGTCAGCGCGTACGAGACAACGCCCGAAACGGGGTCCACGCGCTTTTCGAAAAACTTCGACGTCGCCGGTGTATGCAAGCCCTCGACCTTGCCCGCGCCCGCTTCAAGCAGGACGGACGAGATCCACAGCATCGGCGCCTGGCCATGCGAATCGCCGTTCACGCGCGGACGGTCGAAGTAGTACTGCAGATCGTCCTTCTTGCCCGTCCCCACACAGACGTCCGAGATATTGCCGAACGTGTCCAGCCGGTTGCAGAGCGCCAGCCAGGCCTTGCGGGCCGCCGGTCCGTACGTCTCGGCGTTCAACCAGCCGCGTTCGACGCCGACGAGAAACGCATAGGCGAACATCGCCGAGGACGAGGTTTCGGCCCAATTGCGAATATCCTCGGGACGGTCGATCAACTGGCACCAGAGTCCGTCCGGACGCTGGAACTTGAGCAGCGTGCGCATCATCAGGTAGTAGCCCGCGAGGATGCGCGTACGATAGGGACTGTCCGCCGGCAGCCGGTCGAGGACAAGCGCCATGCCGGCCGCCATCCAGCCGTCGCCGCGTCCCCACACGTACTTCACGTCAGGCGCGTGGTAGAAGAGCCCCTTCGCCTCGCCGTCCTTAAGCTGCAGCTCGTCGAGATAGAGGCACATTTCACGCGCCGCGCGATCGATGTACTTGCGGTCGCCGGTCGCGCGATACGCCTGGCTCTGCAACACCGTGATCATGTACATGTCGTCGATCCACAGGCGCGTCTGCGGCGTGTAGCCCTTCGCCCAGAACGCATCCTGCACCTCCTTCTTCGGCATGTGGCGTTCCTTGAGCGTGCCTTCACAGGGCGGCGTCCACTGCGTGTCCGCATAGAAGAGGCCCATCTCGAGACAACGCTTGTCCTTGTTGCCGAGATAGATCTCAAGCGGCAGCGCACCGAAGATCGTATCGTCCACATGGTAGGGACGCGAACAGCAGCGGTTCTTGGGGCGTCCCGGCAGGAAGTCGTCGAACATTTTCACCAGCTGCGCCTCGCGCGCCTTGTCGCCCACCAGCCGCGCACACGAAATCGCATTCAACCACAGCGACACGACCGAGTACTGCACCGCGCGATTCCAACCATAGCCCTCATTGCCATGATAGCCTTTGGGACGGTAGTTCTCCGGCCGCGACGACAGGAACTGATCCGTCACACGACGCGAAATCGTCCCGGGGTCCATGCCCGCAGGCAGACCTTTGAAATACGTCGCGAGCGGAGACTCGGCCGCACCGGCAACCGAGACCGCACACGCGACAACCAGAGCGAGAAGAGATGCTGTTTTTTTCATCGTTCGATTTCCTCTGTTTGATGTGAGATGTGTTGATCGAAAATCAAGGACACTTGCGCAGACGCACGACGATCGTCGCATGCGCGGGTACGTTGACCCGCCAACCGTCCTTGAACGCACCGACATCCTTCTGACGCCAGAGGTCTCGCACCTGATAGGTTCCGGCGAGACCCGAGAACGACCAGCGCAGATAGACCTGACGTGTGAACGGGAAACGGTTGACGATGCCGCAGACGGTGTCGCCGTTCGCCATCGGACGCGACCAGATGTCGGTCGCCCGATCGTGGAAAACGCGGCCCGCCTGGCGTCCGAGCGGATCCTGGTTCACCGCCAGAATCTCGTCGTTCACGAGCAACGACTTCGTGAAGTCGTCAAGTTCCGTGAGGTCGTTCCCCAGCAGAAGCGGTGCGTTGAGCAGGCACCACAGCGACATGTGCGTGTACTGTTCGTTGGGCGTCAAATAGGAGGCATGCCGACGATTCGCCGTCGAGAGCACGCCGAGCACCATCATGTCCGGGTCGCACCAGAAGCCGGGCTTCGTGTACTTGTACGCATCGGCGTAGCTTTCCGTCGCCTTGATCAGGCAGGTCCAGCTATCCTTCAGATCACCCCAACTGCGCCAGACGTTCGCACCGGCCGCCTCGCCCCAAGTCTGCACGTTGCCCATGCCATACTGGCAGAAGGCGTGCACGATGTCGCGGTTCTGCTGTCGAATCGCATCCGACAGGAGACGGTACGGTTTCGCATAGTCGTCAACGGTCGGCTTGCGTCCCTTCGTGGCGGCGGAAAAGATCTTTCCGTAGCTGCACCAATCGTATTTCACATAGTCGAATCCCCACTTCGCCCAGGTCTGCACGTCTTGCAGCTCATGCCGGTAGCTGCCCGTGCAACCGCCGCAGGTGTAGGGTCCGGGCGACGAATAGAGGCCCGCCTTGAAACCGAAGGAATGGATGTAGTCCGCCAGGGCCTTCATGTCGGGGAACCGGCGATTGGGGTTGATGGTTCCATCCGGCAGACGCTCGGGACCATCCACAGAAGGATCGTTCGCACCCGCCTTGGGATTGACCTGCCACCAGTCGTCGATGTTCACATAGCTCCACCCGTGGTCGCCGAGTCCGCTTGTATGCATCGCCTGCGCGGCCGCGCGGATCTTCTCGTCGCTCACGCTCCCCGTCCAGATGTTCCAATGGTTCCAGCCCATCGGCGGCGTGAGGCAGATCTTCTCGCCGACCTTGAGCGTGATCGTACGGGTGGCCGTGCCCTTCGCATTCACGGCGGTCACGACAATCGGGTAGTCGCCCGGTTTCGCCACGGCGCCCCCGAGAATGCCCTTCGCCGCGTCAAATGTCGCACCGGCGGGAACGCCCTTCGCGGTCAGCGTGAGCGGACGTTCACCCGAGACAGGCACGCGGTAGATGATCGGGTGGCCGGGCCGCACGCCCCACACGTCGGCGCCGTTGATTCGCGGTTCGGCCGGTGTCGGGGGCGTGAGAATGCCGAGCTGTTCCTTCGCGTACCGCGTGTTGTCCGGTTCGATCACCGCACCCTCGCCGAGCGTGAAGTACGCATCCACCCAGTCGCCGTGTCCCATCATGTAGCCGGCCCAGTGTCCGCCGTCCGTACATTCGAGGACGATGTTTTTCGCGCCCGCGAGGTTGGCATGCAACCGCTTCGGTGCGTCGCGTTCCCGAAGCACGCCGCTGTCCGCGACGATTCGGTCGTCCGCATAGACGCGGAACGACACACGCCCCCAGTTCTTGCGCGTACACCAGCTCGCCGGGTACTCCTGCGCTTCGCGGTCGATGCCCACGAGTGCGTCAAATGCACGGACCCTGCCGTTCGCCTTGAAGTACATCAAACTCTCGGCATGCGTTCCGACGCCGCGCGAATAAGTCTTGTCGCCCAGGCGCAGCGGATTGCCCAACAGCGACCGATTCTTCTGCGGACGTTTTCCGAGTCCGCACGAAGCCCCCGAGAGATCGAACGTCTCGAGAGCCTTCGTCTTTTCGCCCGTCCCCGAAACGGGACGGTTCGCGCCCTGCACGTCGCCCTGCGCAAACGCGCCCAACGTACAGCAGACCCCAATCATGCACCAATAGAAGATTTTATTCATGCCTCCATTTTATCATAAAATCCCCCCGTCTGCACGCAGAAAGAGCCGCGGCATGACTGGACAATTCATTCATTAGCGTTCGTCGGGGGTCCATTCGACC
>JAKSOY010000085.1 GCA_024405255.1 Kiritimatiellia bacterium | reverse complement strand
GGGGTTGGGGGGTGGGGGTTCGGGTTAACTTGCTAACTGGCAAACTCAAACACTGTAAAACTGCCTATGCGGCGATGAGGGACGAATTAGAGAATTTGGTAGGGGAGGAAGGGATCGCGGTTGTAGGGGCGGGGAACGGAGACCTCGCGGGAGGAACCGTTGGCGGTGATCTTGACGGTGATGTCGCCGTCGAACTTGTCGTAGCGGCTCCAGGCGCAGACGAGCTGCGTGACGAGATCGAGATCGGCGGGGGAGGCGACGCGCGGCAGAAGGGCCGTGGGGCCGGGAACCGAGACGGGGGCGACGAGCGTATCCGACGGGGCGACGCGCACGTTCAGTGTTTTGTTCTCGCGCACGTCGCGTCCGAGAATGACGCCCGTGCCATCCGGCAGACGGAAGCGGCGGGCGATGTTCAATAGTTCGACGAGACGGCGCTCGCCGAGGCCCTCGTGGTCGAGCAGGTCCTTGAGACGGCGGCCGAATCCCTTCTCCGTCAGCTTGCAGCCGCCGGCGGGGGAAGGGTAGTCCACGAGACCGAACTTCTCGGCCAGGGCGATCTGGGGCTCGCGGCAGCGTCCCGAAATGTTGAGCAGCTTGGAACGGTCGAGCAGTCCCTCCTGTTCGGGAATGGTCGGTTCGAGCAGCTGGGCCGAGAGGGGACGGATCAGACGGCCCTTCAGTCCCGAGCATTTCTCGACGACGCCGAGCGACTGCTTGTTCTGCGACATCGGGCGCTGGTTCATCACCTCGCCGGTGGCGACGAAATCGTAGCCGAGTTCCACCATCAGCTCGCCCGCGCGCGCGATCATTTTCGCATGGCAGTCGATGCAGGGGTTCATGGCGCCACCGAAACCGTGGGGCGGGTTTTCGATCAAGGCGATTTCATCTGCCGTGAAATCGATCACGTGCAATTTCAGGTTCAATGCGGCTGCCGCCTTCTTGGCGCCCTCGGGTGAGAAGAAGGGGGTGGCGAACACAACGCCTTCGACTTCTGCGCCCGCTTCGCGCAAGACACACACGGCGAGCTGCGAATCGAGTCCGCCGCTCACCAGGCTCAAGCCCTTCGCCTTTCGTTCCATTTTTCTTACTTCCTCATTCTTGACTTTCCCCGGGATGGGGGGATGTGCTATAATTCCTTTTGCAGGGAGAAAGAAAGTTTACACGATGAAGACGTTTTTGGCAATGCCCATTGTGCTGTTGGCTGCGACTTTTTCAGTTCGGCCGCTGCCGCAGGCGGATGGTCCGCTCGAGCCGTCCATCCAGAACGAGGTCGATCACGCAATCGACCGGGCCTCGTTGTGGTTGGCGAAACGGGTCTGCACCAACCGCGTGGACACGTGTGGCGATCTCTTTGCGACGAACGGGCTGACGCGTGAGAAGATCGCGTTGAAACTCATTTCGGACCAGAAGGGCGAGGGCTGGTGGGTGACGCCGACGAATGCGTTGCCCACACGTCTGGCAGTGGAAATTCTCAAGGGACTCTGAGACGCATGCATCCTGATCTCATTTCAATCGGCTTCCTTCATGTCAAGACGTACGGCGCGTTTATGGCGCTGGGCTTTTTGGCGGCGTGGCAGGTGCTGGCGTGGTTATGCCGGCGCACGGGACGCAATCCCGACTCGTGCACGAACCTCATCATGTGGATGATGGTGAGCGGCGTTGTCGGGGCGCGTACGGCCTACGTGATCGAGCACTGGACGCAGGAATTCGCGGGCCATTGGGAGTTGATTCCGCGCGTCGATCAGGGCGGGCTCATGTTCTACGGCGGCCTCATCCTCGCCATCCTCGTGTTCTTCGTGTGGTGCTTTGTGAAACACGAGAACAAGATCGCGCTTGCGGATCTGTTCGGCGTGGTGATTCCGCTAGGACACGCCTTCGGGCGTGTCGGCTGCTTCTTCTACGGGTGCTGTTATGGAAGCCTTTCGGATGCGCCGTGGGCCGTTGCTTTCCCGCGCGGATCGCCTGCGTGGTACGAGCAGCTGAAGGCCGGTCTCATCGCCGCCGATGCCCGCGCGGCGCTCCCCGTCTTGCCCACGCAGCTTTTTGAAGCATTTTCTGTCTTTATTCTTTTTGCGGTTCTTTTGGCCGTCTATCGTCGGTTCGGACAGACGCGTCCGGGCCTGACAATCGGCTCTTATATGATTTGTTATTCGATTATTCGATTCGGAATTGAAGTTTTGCGTGGAGACCCGCGAGCCAATGTCGGGATGCTTTCCATCAGTCAGTCGATTTCTCTGATTCTTTTTCTCGTCGGTTGCGCATTTATCCTTGTTGCGTTTCGTCGCGGAAAATTGTAAAATACACGAACCACAAGAAGAAGGAAGGCTTTGCATATGAATTTCACAAACCCGATTAAGACGGCGGCCGCGCTCGCGTCCGTCACCGTTTTCGCTGTTTGCGCACCGGCTCAGGATGACGCGGCGGCAGAGAAGCCGGCCGAGCAGCCGGCGGCTGAACAGGCTGCGGCGGATGAGACAGCCGAGTTGGCGCCCGCGAAGGCGACGGAACGGTTCTTCTATCCGCTGCTGCGCTGCAAGCGTGCGGTCGGCTCGGTGCAGATTCTTCGTCCGACGACCAAGGATTGGGTCGATGCGGAAGAAGGGCGCTACTACCCGCTCGGTTCGCAGGTGCGTGTCGCCGGCACGGATGTCGCGGCGCCTGAAGCGGTGTTCGAGTTCGGCGAGAAGTCGTTGCTCAAGGTCACGAGCAATGCCGAGTTCGCGACGGCGCCGATCAAGATCGGCGATCGCGTGCGTACGCTTCAGCTGAAGAAGGGCCGTGTCTCCCTCGCGCTGCCGTTGCAGCTGAAGGAAGGCCTCTTCAGGGTCGAGGCGCCGTACTTCACCTGCGAGAACCTCGCGGGCGAAAGCCGGTTTGACTATTCGGCTGCGGGCGACGGCGACGAGGCTGTGGTGCGCTGCGTGACGGGCTCGATGGCGCTGAACGGCAAGCATTTCAAGTTCCCGCGTCTTGTGGCGGCGAACCAGCTGCGCATCACCACGACGGGTGACAATCTCTACACCTCGCTGGTGGGTGAAAGCGGCGACTGCAAGGCGCAGCTCGACCAGGGCATCCTCGCGGAGCGCAATTTCGAGACGGACGAGATGGTCGAAACCAAGAAGACGCTCGACTTCTCGCTTTCGCCGCAGTGCTCGATCAAGATCTTCCGTGCGAAGAGCAAGGTCAGCGGCCGCATGGCGGTGTCGATGATGACCTTCGATCCTGCGGGCGTGATGAAGAACCGTGTGGCGTTCGCCGAGGGCCGTGCGAATGTCAATTCGGGCGAACTCGTCGTTTCCACCAAGGTCGCCGATGCCGACAAGAAGGCGGTGGCGACGAAGGTCGATGAAGAGACCGAGGCCGTGGAAGTGCCGGCGCCGAAGAAGGCCGCGAAGGCTGACGACGACGAACCCGCACCGGCGCCGAAGAAGGCCGCGAAGGCCGACGACGACGAGCCGGCTCCTGCGCCGAAGAAGGACGAGAAGAAGGACGAGAAGAAAGACGACGACGATTTTATTTGATGATCGCCGCAAGGTTGCGGTGAGGTTTTACAACAAGAAGCAAACATAAAGACAGGATAAAAAAGTGGTCATTCATCAATTCAACCGCCTCATTAAGAACAAGTGGGTTTGGGGTGTGTTCGCGATTGCGATCTCGGTGTTCTTCGCGTTCGACTTCCTTTTTGTCGGCGGCAGTGACGAGGGACGTTCCTCGGGAACGGTCGGCAAGCTTGGCGGCAAGGACGTGTCGGCCAACGAGTTCCAGCGTCTTGTGGACGAGGCGCGTGGTTTCGGCCGCGGCCGCGACAACAAGTCGTCCAATGCCGAGATCAATCGTCAGGCCTGGCAGACGGCGGCGGCCCTTCAGGTCGCGAAGGAGGCGAAGCTCGAGGCGACGGACGAGGATGTGAAGGCGGCGATTCTGCGCGATCCTTCCTTCCGCGGCGAAGGCGGGTCCTTCAATCCCCGCGTCTACGAGATGCTGCTGCGCGACAACGGCATGAGCCCGGAGCGTTTCGAGCAGTTCCTCAAGCGCCGTCTCACGCTGAACAAGCTCCAGCAGGTTGTGCTCGGAAGCGCCGCGTGGGTTTCGCCGATGGAACTCGAGGGTGCCATCAACGATTGGACGGACAAGTTCTCGGTGCGTATTGCGGCGTTCACGGATCGCGATGCGGACAAGGTCACGATCGACGACAAGGGGATCGAGTCCTACTATAAGGACAACACGAACTCGCTCGCGCTGCCGGACTGCGTGACGGTGAAGTACGCGAAGTTCCAGGCCGATGCCCCGGCGCGTCTGGCCCAGTTCAAGATCTCCGACGAAGAACTCCATGACCGCTATGATGCGACGTCGAAGCGCTTCGAGACGACCGGCACGAACGGCGTCACGGTGACGAAGACGTTCGAGCAGGTCAAGAGCATTCTCGAGAACGAGCTCAAGGTCATCGCCTCGGTTGAAGCCTATCGTACGAACCTCCTCTTCCGCGTCTATCCGCAGGACGAGAAGGCCGCTGCCGACACGAAGACGGATCGCCTCGAGAAGATCGCGGCGGACGAGAAGGTGAAGGTCGAGACGTCGAAGCCGTTCTCCCTGGATGGCCGTGGCTATGTGAAGGGCTTCATGGTCTATCCGAGCCAGGTTGCGCCGGGCTGCAGCGGATTCTCCGCCGCTGTGGCGGAACTCGATCCGGAGTCTCCTGATCTGCGCTACGGCGTGGTGGCGGGCACGAACTGCGTGTACCTGATCGAGCGTGCGAGCTTCACGAAGGCGCACGTGCCGACGTTTGCCGAGGCGAAGGAGATCATTCGTCCGGATGCGTTGGCGGATGCGCGCAAGAAGGCGTTCAAGGCGTCGGTCGAGAAGACGCGTGCGCTCGTGGCGGCGGACCTGGCCAAGGGCAAGCCGTTCGACGAGAAGGCGTTTACGGGTGCGACGGTCTCCACGCAGATCGTCTTCTCCGTCTCCGCGATGCAGAACAACTCCTTCGCCGATTCGATGTACATCGCGCGTGACACGATGAAGCTTGCGAAGGGACAGCTCTCCGATTTCATCACCACGTCCAACCCGAAGCGTGCGCTCGTCGTCTATATGGCGAACCGCGAGCCGGGCGATGCGGCGCAGGCCCAGATGGCGCGTGCCCAGCTGCGTGACGAACTCGCGCGCGGTTCGGCGATGATGCTCGCTTCCGCGTGGCAGGAGTGGAATCTCAACCGTCTCGGTTTTGAGACGACGTCCCAGTCTTCGGTCGAGGCACAAGATGCGTCTGCTGATTTCGAAGACTGACCCGGCCGCTCAGATGCCAACGTACGCCCATCCCGGTGATGCCGGGATGGACGTTCGTTCTATTGAGACAGTGACGTTGCCGCCGGGTGGACGCGCCTTGGTTCATACGGGGTTGGCGTTTCAGCTTCCGCCGGATGCCGAGGCGCAGGTGCGTCCGCGTTCGGGCCTCGCGCTCAAGCACGGGGTGACGGTGCTCAATGCGCCGGGTACGATCGATGCGGGCTATCGGGGCGAAGTGGGCGTGATCCTGATCAATCTGGGAAGCGAACCGTTCACGGTCGAGGCGGGAATGAAGATTGCCCAGATCGTCGTGGCGCCGGTTGCGCAGGCGGAGCTCGTGGAAGTCGCGTCGCTCGATGCCTCTGAACGAGGGGCGGGCGGGTTCGGGTCCACGGGGTTGAATTAAGGAACTTCTTTCTTTCGTGTCTGTCACGGGGAATTGTCCACAGACGGCGCGATTTATGGTATACTATGCGGACAAAAGAGAAAGTCTGTCATGCTACTTGAGATAGTCAAATACGGTTCGAAGGTCTTGCGCGAGACGGCGCGTCCTGTTCCTGCGGTGACACCGGCCCTTGTGAAGGTGGCCGAGGACATGCTGGAAACGATGTACAAGGCGAAGGGCGTGGGCCTTGCGGCGCAGCAGGTGGGGCGTCTGGAGGCGATGTGCGTCATCGACGTGCCGGCGAGTTGCGAGGACGACGAGGAAACGAAGGCCTACAATGCCGCCGTGCAGATGCCGCTGGTGATGTTCAATCCGGTCATCGTTGCGACGGAAGGTTCGCAGGATGGCCGTGAAGGCTGCCTCAGCTTCCCGAATATGGGCGCCCCTGTGGTGCGTGCCGCGCAGGTCACCTGCCAGTATACCGATGTGAACGGAATGCCGCAAATCGCCTCGGCGAAGGGGTTCCTGGCACGGGCGATTCTGCATGAGACCGACCACCTTCAAGGTGTGCTCTACGTGGACCATGTGAGCGCGGTCGAAAAGCTCAAGCTCGCGAAGCGCCTTCAGAAGCTGGCGGATAAAAACGGCGGCAACCTCTAGTTTTGCCGCCCTTCAGATGATTTCCAAAACTTAACCAACAAAAGGAAAAGAAAAATGAAAATGAAATCCCTCGTTGCTCTCACCCTTGCGGTGTTTTCGTTCGTGACGCTGGCGGCGACTTCGACGCCCAAGGGCTTTACGGACAATATGGACGAAGCTCTGGCGCAGGCGAAGACGTCGGGCAAGTACATCTATGCGTGCTTCTCCGGCAGCGACTGGTGCGGCTGGTGCAAGAAGCTCGAGCGGGAGGTCTTCTCGGACAAGACGTTCGATTTCGCCGCCGCGTTGGAGAAGGACTTTGTGCTTGTCTTCATTGATAGCCCGCGGGATAAGAGCCTTCTTTCCGACCACGCGAAGGCGAACAACAAGAAGATCACGAAGAAGTATAAGATCCAGGGCTATCCGACGGCGCTGGTGCTTGATTCGAATGGCGAGCAGTTCGCCGAAACCGGGTATCGCAGCGGCGGTGCCAAGTCGTACGTGGAATTCCTGATGGACATCCGCAAGAAGGGCCCTGAAGGCGTCAAGGCGGCGGAGGCGGCCGAGAAGGCGGTGTTCGGTAAGTTCGACGAGAAGTTCGAGGGCTACGGCAGCAAGATCAACGAGACGCTGCGCGCGGGCAAGGATGTGGCCTTGCTGATTCCGGGTGCTCAGGCGCTTTTGAAGGAAGCCGAGGCGTTGACGGTGCCGGAAGCCATGACCTCCAAGAAGGACGAGCGTGTGAAGATGGCCCAGCGGATGATCGCCTGGCTCGAGCGTCGCAGCGCGGCACAGAAGAGGATGGCGGAAAAGAAGGCTTCCCAGAAGAAGTCCGAAACCAAGTGAGAACGCGGTTCTGCCAAAAGAGGAACAAACAATGAAGGTTAAATCCATTCTTGCGCTTGCCGTCAGCGCGTTTACTTTGGCGGCCCTTGCGGCCACGTCGACGCCGAAGGGGTTCACGGACGATCTGGATGCCGCCCTCGCGCAGGCGAAGACGTCGGGCAAGTATGTCTATGCGTGTTTCTCGGGTAGCGACTGGTGCTGCTGGTGTCAGAAGCTGGAGCAGGAGGTCTTCTCCGACAAGGAGTTCGACTTCGTGGGCGCGCTCAAGGACGAGTATCTCTTCGTGTTCATCGACAATCCGAGCGACAAGGACCTGCTGTCCGAGGCGGCGAAGGAGCGCAATCCCAAGCTGACGAAGAAGTTCAAGGTGCGTGGTTTCCCGACGGCGCTCATTCTCAACGGCGAGGGTGAGACGGTTGAAAAGACGGGGTATCGCAAGGGCGGCGCCAAGGCCTATGCCGACTATCTGCGCGAGGTCCGCAAGAATGGTCCGAAACTGATGGCGCAGCACAAGCGCGAGGCGGAAATCGACGCGAAGTACTTCACTACGGTGGAGGCCGAGATCCGGGCGCTTCTGGTTCCGCTGAATCGGGGCAAGCCGACGGCCGAGCAGTTGACGAAGGCGGCGGACGAGCTGGAGAAGATTGCGGCGAAGGTCGAGGGAATGTCGATCGACGAGGCCGATAAGGATCTCGTGACCAAGAAGCGTGACATCCTGGTCAAGCAGATGAAACGTCTGGTGGGTGCCATCCGTCAGGATGCCACGAAGCCGGCGAAGAAGGCGGCGCAGCCGACCGAGAAGAAGTAAATCGAGTTGTAAAAAGGTACGAAAGCAAGATGGAAGCAGGAAGCATTGAGGGCTGGCTGAAGAGTGGTTTTGAGGCCGCGTTCCCGGGAAACGATTTTTCGAAGGTGCGGGCCTTGCCCGCAACGGATGCGAAGTTTGGCGACTTCCAGTGCAATGATGCTCTGGCGAGCGCCAAGGTGCTGCATCAGCCGCCGCGAAAAATCGCCGAGGCCGTCTTCGCGAAGTTGATGGAGGCGAAGCCCGCCTTCATCGAGAAGGTCGAACTCGCCGGCCCTGGCTTCCTGAACATCACGGTCTCCACCACCTGGCTCGCAGACCAGCTGGCCAAGCTGGCGGGCACGTCCACGCGGGGCATCCCGCAGACCGGCGTCGGACAGAAGGTCGTCATCGACTATTCGTCGCCGAATGCCGCAAAGCAGATGCACATCGGCCACATCCGTTCCACCGTGATCGGCAATGCGATCGACCGCATTTATCGCGCACTCGGCTACGAGGTCATCGCCGACAACCATCTTGGCGACTGGGGCACGCAGTTCGGCATCCTGATCAAGGGCTACCGCGAGTGTCTCACGCAGGAGGAACGCGACAATCTGACGGTTGCGAACCTCGAAAAGTGCTATGTGCTCTCCGCCGCGAAGGCGAAAGAAGAGGACGGCGTGTGGAAAGACGCCTGCCGCGCGGAGCTTGTGAAGCTTCAGCAGGGCGACGCCGATAACCTCGCTCTCTGGAAGAAGTTCATCGAAATTTCTATCACCGAGTTCGACCGCATGTACGCGAAGCTCGGTGTGAAGTTCGATACCTACCGGGGCGAGTCGTACTACAACGAGACGATGCCGGGTGTGGTCGCGCGGTTGCAGCAGATGGGCCTCGCGGTCGAGTCAGAAGGCGCACTCGTCGTCAACCTCGAAGCGGAAAAGCTGGGCGTTGCCATTGTCCGTAAGTCGGATGGCGGATTTAACTATACCACTTCTGACCTTGCGTGTGTTGAGATGCGCGTGAAGGAGTACGCGCCTGAACGCATCATCTATGTGACCGATGCCCGCCAGCAGCTTCATTTCAAGCAATGGTTCAACATCGCGGGAAAAATGGGTCACACCGCGAAGCTTGTGCATGTGCCGTTCGGGCTCATGAGCTATCAGGGCAAGGCGATTTCCACCCGCGAGGGTAATCTCATTAAGCTCGACGACCTTTTGTCCGAAGCCAAGCGGCGTTCGCTCGAGATCGTGCTTGCACGCAAGGACGGCGAAGCCGATGCGGCCGCCCGAACAGCGCCGTCGGCCGAGGACGAAAAACTCGCCGAGCAGATCGGTTTCGGTGCGGTCAAGTATTCCGACCTTTCGCACGATCCGATCACCGATATTGACTTCAGTTGGGACAAGGCGCTTGCGCTTGAAGGCAATTCGGGGCCTTATCTCCAGTATGCCTACGCGCGCGTGTGTTCGCTGCTCGACAAGGCGGCGGCGACGGGCGCTCAACCGGCGGCGACCTTCGCGTTGGCGACGCCGATTGAAAAGCAGTTGGCGCTTCAGTTGCTGCAGTTCGGTTCCGCCGTGCTGCGGGCGGCCGAGAACTACAAGCCGAGCGTGCTCGCGGATTATCTTTTCCAGACGGCGCAGCTCTACAGCTCGTTCTACCAGCGCTCGCCGATTTTGAAGAGCGAACCGGATGTCTGTGCGGCGCGTCTTGCGCTTTGCGCGTTGTTCGGCGAGATTCTCTCGAAGGGACTGTCCCTGCTCGGCATTGAATCGCCCAAGCGGATCTAAGTCACATGAAGGAAGGGGCGCCGTCGCAGGGGCGAGCCATGAAGTTCTACCTCACGCATCTCTCCTGCGCCTGCGCATTGGGACGTACCAACGATGAAGTCTGGGCGTCCTACGCGGCGGGCGAATCCGGACTGCGCGAAATCGAAGGCGACATTCCGGCACGAAAGATTTTCTTTGGTCTTGTGCCGGGAGAGTTGCCGTCCATTGACGAACCCGAATTCGACATGCGTACGAATCGCCTGCTGCGGCTGGCGGTCGAAAATTTCAAAGGCGAATTGGACGCGTTCCTCGCGCGTTACGCGGCTTCTCGGATTGCGATCGTCCTCGGTGCGTCCAATACGGGCATTGACGAGGCCGAGCGCAATGTCGATCAATGGCTTGAAACGGGATCGAAGCCCGAGACGATGCATTTTTCGCAGATCGAACTTGGCACGTCGGCTGATTATTTGAAAAAGCTGATCGGCACAAAAGGTCCTGCCTACGTTGTGTCGACAGCCTGCAGTTCAAGTGCGAAGGCGTTTGCGAGTGCGCGCCGCCTGATTGAGATCGGTCTGGCGGATGCGGCGATTGTCGGCGGCGTCGATGGACGGTGCCGCTTCGCGATGAACGGATTCCACGCACTCGGCGCTTTGGCCCAGGGGCGTTGTCGTCCGTTGGCGCCCGATCGCGATGGCATCAACCTCGGCGAGGGCGTGGCGTTGTTCACGTTGGAAAAATCCCCATCGCCATTTTCCACTTCCCATTTTCCGTTTCCCATTCAGCTGGCCGGCTGCGGGGAGTCGAGCGACGCCTATCACGCGACGGCGCCCGATCCGGAAGGCCGGGGAGCCGAGGCAGCGATGCGCGCCGCTCTTGCCGAGGCCGCTCTTTCTCCTTCGGACATTTCCTATGTGAATCTCCACGGAACCGGCACGCCCGCCAACGACGCGATGGAATCGGCGGCGCTCGCGCGTGTGTTTTCCCTTGGGGACAGTCCCCTCGTACAAGGGACCCGCTCTCGCGCCGATGGGGACAGTCCCCTCGTCGTCGAGTCGACGAAGGCGCTCACGGGCCACTGTCTGGGCGCGGCGGGTGCCGTTGAAGCGGCGCTCTGCTGGTTGATGCTGCGTGCGGGCAAGGTGAAGGGGGCCGTCTTGAGTAATTCATTTGCTTTTGGCGGGTCGAATGCAAGCGTTGTTCTCGCGCGGGAGGAAGCTTGAGATGGCGGCCGTTGAATGGACACTGGAAGAATTGCTGCCGCATCGTCCGCCGATGGTTTTGATCGACGAGGTCGAGTCCTTTGACGCGGCGTCCAAGCGTTTGACGGTTCGTGTGACGATTACGCCTGAGCAGATCTTCTTTTTCAAAGGGCAGGACGGGGTGCCGAACTGGGTGGCGATCGAGTATATGGCGCAGGCCAGTGCGGCGCTCGCCGGGTGCTGGGATAAACACGTGGCCCCCGATCTGCCGGCGCGTCCGGGATTGCTGTTGGGGACGCGGAAACTCGAGTTGAATCTGGCGAAGTTCGAACAGGGTCGAACCTATCACGTGACGGCAGAAAATGCATTCAGCGATGCCGATGCGGCGTCGTTTGCCTGTACGATTACGGACGATGCGGGCCAGGTGGTCGCGACGGCGAGTTTGAACGCCTATCGTCCACAGAACCTTGAACAGTTTTTGAAGGAGCAGGCAAAGGCATGAAGCGGGTATTGGTGACGGGGTCCTCTCGTGGAATCGGCAAGGCCGTGGCGTTGCGCCTTGCGGCGGATGGATTTGCCATCGTGACGCACGCCGTCCGAAACGCGGCGGCGGCGCAGGAGGTGGCGGCGGAATGTGCCCGTCTTTCGGGTGAACCCGTTCAGCCGACGCTGGTTTTCGACTTGGCGGACCGTGCGGCCGTGGCGGCGGCGCTGGAGGCGGACATCGCGGCGAATGGTCCGTATTTCGGCGTGGTCGCCAATGCAGGCGTGAATGCGGATGCGCCGTTTCCGATTCTGGAAGGCGACCTGTGGGACAAGGTCATCGACACCGATCTCACGGGACTCTACAACCTGTTGAAACCCGTTGTCATGCCAATGATCTCGAATCGCATCCGTGGCCGCATTGTCACGCTTTCAAGTGTCAGCGGCGTTGCGGGCAATCGTGGACAAGTCAATTATTCGGCGGCGAAAGCCGGCGTCATCGGCGCGACGAAGGCACTGGCCGTTGAACTGGCGAAACGCGGCATCACCGTCAATGCGGTCGCACCGGGCGTCATTGAAACGGAAATGGCCGCCTCGATCGAGGAACCCGAGTTGGTGAAGAAGGCCATTCCCATGCGCCGCTTCGGAAAACCGGAAGAAGTCGCCGGTGTGGTCGCGTTCCTCTTTCGCGAGGAAGCGGCCTATGTAACGCGCCAGGTCATCTCCGTCAACGGCGGCCTTTTCTAGACGCTGTGATTGTCGAGAACGCCCGCAGCAATTGCGTCGGATATCCCAAGATCCGAACTGATTTCATCCCCACAAGAGGACGATTTTAAGATTTTTTCATTTTGTTGGAATTACAACAGACTTTGCGAAAGAGAAAGTTCATAATATGCGCCGTCGCGAGGAAAGGCGAATTCAACCGAGTGGTTGGGACGTCCGAAAGTTCCGAGCGGCAAATGTGAACGAGAAGAAAGAGGTGCAAAATGAACAAGCAAGTAGTTGTGACAACGGTTAAGGTCGCGCTGACGGCGGGCCTTCTGGCGACGGCGCTCGCCGGGTGCTGCCTGTGGCGTTCGGATGATGCGTGCAAGTGCTCGAAGGAGGGCAGCTGCTGCGCGCCCGCTCAAGGGTGCCCGAAGCACGGCGCGAATGCGTCGGTTACGCTCGGCCTGGGTACGGACGGCGTTCGCGTGGGCAGTGATGCCAATCTAGGCAGTCACACGATGTCCGCGAATGGGGGCGCGAATGTGGGTTGTCAGGGTGCCTCCATCGATGGAGATACCGCCCTGGGACAGCACGGTGCTTCTGCCAATGCGAATGTCGGCAAGGCACCCAATGGCCTGAAAGCCGGCGCCGGAGGGGGCGTGCGGTAACCGGGCTCTGGTACGTGATGAACAACAGACGAAAGAGAGGTGTGTTATGACGATTACAAGTTGGATTGTTCTGGGTGTCATTTCGGTTGTCCTGCTGTGTGGAATCATTGGGATTTTCCGCTGGTTCTGCCGGAGCAGCCATGACGATTGAAATCGATACGTGTGCTGAATCATAAACGAAGAACGCGCGGGAGGCGTGGCGCGAATCCGCGTCTCCCGCCGAAACGAAAAAGGGAAGGAGAATCTCATGAAGTTCTATCAGTGCAAGGTGTGTGGCAAGATCATTGCGATGGTCAAGGCCACGGCGGTCGATACGGTTTGCTGTGGACGTACGATGCGCGAACTCGTTCCGGGAACGACGGATGGCGCGGCGGAAAAGCATGTGCCGGTCTATTCGGTGACGGACAACACCGTGACCGTAAAAGTCGGTTCCGTGGCTCATCCGATGCTGGATGCCCACCACATCGAATGGATTGCCATTGAAACCGAAACCGGCAATCAACGCAAGGAACTGGACCCGAACGGCCCTCCTGAAGCGACGTTTGCGCTTGTGCCTTACGACAAGGTCAAGAACGTCTACGAATACTGCAACCTGCATGGCCTTTGGAAAGCCTCGGGAAAAACGTAATCGTTCGCGCGTCCGGTTCCCCGTCATCTGCCGCTAGGCAAGGGCGAGGTCTTGTGCTATAATCATTCACACCGAGCATTGCCTATGAGAACACAGATGAAAAAAACGAAAAAGGGGTCGCATAAGGCGGACACGCCGAGGATGATTTTCCCTCGGTTGTGTCCGCTGTTGAAGGACATCGACGAGGATGGTTTTGGACGCATCTGCGAATGCCTGAATGCGAAAGAACTTCATCTCGCCAACAAAGAGACGTTCATCCGCGAAACGGATCCCTGCACGCGCATCGGGATCGTGGTGGCGGGTGCGGTGCGTTTGTCGCGGCAGCGGCTCGACGGCGGGCGGAGCGTTCTTGAGACGATTTCTGAAAACGGCACATTCGGCGCGACATACGTCTTTCGCGATGTAAAGACGATGGGAATCAGCGCGACGGCCGTGGGCGAAACGGTTGTGCTCTTGCTCGAAACGGCGAACATCACGCGTCCCTGCCACCATGTCTGCGACGCGCACATGCAGTTCGTCCGCAACCTGCTCATGGTCATGAGCCAGACGACCTTCGCGCTGAAACAGAAACTGCGCATCCTTTCCCAGCGGACAATCCGCGGGCGTCTGATGACCTTCCTCAACATTCGCGCGAAACGGGCCAAGTCGCTTGAGTTCGAAATACCGTTCGATCGTCAATCTCTCGCCGACTATCTGTGCGTCGAACGCAGTGCGCTTTCCGCCGAGATTTCAAAGCTCCGAGCCGAAGGCCGGATCGAGTCAGTCAAAAACCGATTCAAACTGCTGGTCTAAAACGGCGAATGGAAAATGCGCGCCCAGCCGTTCTTCATTCAAGCATTCAAACATTCGGATAATTGGTAGGGCGCGCTCTCCGAGCGCGCCGCAATGCTTGACTTTTGGATTCCCATTCCCAATCCCTTGCGGCGCGGCCGGAGTCCGTGCCCTACCACCATACCCCGTTGGGGACAGACCCCGAAGGTGGTATCGCCTCCGCAGACTCTGCGTGAGGAAGATGTCTTGTACGGAGCAGGTCATGGAGACCATCCGTTTCGTTAACCGAAACACATGTGTTTGTGTCGTCAAGCACCTAGCACCTATTGACATTTTGTGTTGATAGGTGCCAACATTCCTGTTGTTGAATATTGCTGATTTTGATATAATTACACGCAAATTATCAAAGGAGGCTTAGGGTATGGAGTTTTTCGGACGAGAGAAAGAACTCGAAGAGTTGAACAATCTTTGGGGAAAACGGACCTCTTCGTTGGTGACATGTCGTGGTCGCCGACGGATTGGTAAGTCCACTTTGATTACGGAATTCGCCAAGAAAAGCAAGGCGCGCTTCATTCGAATTGAGGGTGTACGGCCTCGGGAGGGATACACCAATGAAATTGAACTGGAGGCATTCTACGCCCAATTGACGGCTCAAGCCAAGGTCACTGGGGAAAAACCGAAAAATTGGCTGGAGTCGTTTATTCTGCTCGATTCCGTCCTTGACGACCGGGAGCGAACGGTGGTTCTGTTGGATGAGATCTCCTGGTTTGGTCACTACGACAAAACCTTTGCGGACATGTTGAAGATTGTCTGGGATAGTCACTGGTCGGCTCATGACCGCCTGGTGGTGGTAGTTTGTGGTAGCGTGTCAAGTTGGATTCGGGAGAACTTCATCGACAATGCTGCATTCCTTGGTCGTAGGTCGCTTGACGTCGTGGTTCGGGAATTGCCCTTGTCCGAGTGCGTCAAGTTCTGGGGCAGGACGGCTAAACGAATCGATCCGCGGGAGATCATTGACGTGCTGGCTGTGACCGGTGGGGTGCCTCGTTATTTGCGAGAGGTGAATCCTTCGCTTTCTGCAGGAGAGAACATTCGGCTCATGGCATTTGCACCAAACACAACGTTGAGAACAGACTTTGAAGAGATGTTTGCGGATGTGATTACGCGGCAGCCTACATTAACCGGGGAAATTTTGCGTTGCCTGGTCGAGGGGCCGAAGTCGGTGTCCGAAATAGCCGTCGCACTCAAATCCGAAAAGGGCGGGTGGGTCTCCGATCTCCTTCTACAATTGGAGGAAGCCGGTCTGGTGGCGTCCGACGAGGGGCTTAATCCTGAGACGGGGAAGGAAATCCGCGAGCGGTGCTATCGAATCCGCGACAATTACAGTCGCTTTTATCTCAAATACATTGAGCCCTGCAGACACCAGATCGATCGCGGCGGATATTCATTCGTGGCGTTGGAAGAATTGAAGGGCTGGGATTCGATCATGGGATATCAATTTGAAAACCTGGTCATCAACAATTATGCCCAGCTTTTGAAACCATTGCATCTCGAACGTACGGTCATTGAATCGGCGGCACCCTATCGTCGTACGGGGACCTCGGGAACTCCGGGGGTACAGATCGATTTCCTCATTCAGATCGCTCACGCAAATCTTGTGATTGAAATCAAACGTATGAAGGACATCGGACTGGAGGTGGTCAGGGAGGTCGAGGAAAAGATCTCGCGTTTCAAGCGCCCGCGCGGGAAATCGTTTCGTCCCGTGCTGGTTTACGACGGCAACATATCCCCGCGCCTTGAGACCGAAGGGTATTTTGACGTTATTCTGCCATTTTCCAAATTGATGGGGCTTTCATGAGCCGTCGGCGTGATTGGTCGAAGAACCGCTATGTACGCCTGTTGGGAATAGACTGGGGAGGCAGCCGCAAGTCGAACGGCAGCCCGTTATGGAGTTCTATCTGCTTGTAGAACAGCACGATTGCCTGTGACGGATTCATTCCAAGCGAGGATAGTATGCCCTCGGCAGATGTTTTTAGTGCGGGCGAAATCCTTGCCCTGACCATTTCGGTACGTTTCATTTGCATAATGCTTCCAGAATTGTGACTACATTGTGGCACAAATGAGGAACACGGTCAAGATTGGTAAAGCGAAATGGAAAATGCGCACTGGAAGGATTTCATTCGGACATTCGTTAGGCAATAGACCGCATCGCAGATCTAATCCAAAGGACGCCGTTCCGAAAGGCTTTGCCCCATTATCAAAATCAATCCCATCGAACCTATTAGACCCATCATGATCAATCCCATAAGACCCATAGGACCCATCACAGGAGATCGGTCCCATCGGTCCGATCCGTCCCATCTGTCCCAAAACAAAAAATAGGCACCCTGCACTGCATGATGAGTGCCTTGATTTTTTCGCTGGGACTGATGGGACCGAT
>JAKSOY010000084.1 GCA_024405255.1 Kiritimatiellia bacterium | reverse complement strand
TGACGGAACTCGCGAAGAACGTGATCAGTTCCTATCGCCAGCTGCCGGTCACGCTGTATCAGATCCAGTGGAAGTTCCGCGACGAGATTCGTCCGCGCTTCGGACTGATGCGCTCGAAGGAATTCCTGATGAAGGACGCCTACTCCTTCGACACCTCGCTCGAGGCGGCCGACGCGAGCTACATGGCGATGTTCAACGCGTACAAGCGCGTGTTCGCGCGGTGCGGTCTGAAGGCGTATCCGGTGGAAGCCGACACGGGCGACATCGGTGGCAAGTTCTCGCACGAGTTCCACGTGCTGGCGGATGCGGGCGAAGACGGCATCGCCTTCTGCGACGGGTGCGGCTATGCGGCCAACCTCGAGAAGGCCGAGCGCAAGACCGAATGTAAAATTGAAAATGGAGAATGTAAAACGGAGGATGGGGTTGTTTGCCCGCCTTGCGAGGAGGTGCACACGCCGGGCGCGAAGACGATCGAACAGGTGTCGGCGTTCATGGGCGTGCCGGGAAGCGCGTTCGTGAAGTCGCTCATCTATGCGGCCGACGGCAAGCCGGTGATGGTGTGCGTGCCGGGCGATCGCGATGTGAACGACGTGAAGCTCAAGCATTTCCTCGGCGTGAAGAAGCTCGAGCTCGCGGACTACGAGATGGTGCTCAAGGCGAGCGGCGCGAACGCGGGCAGCGTGGGTCCGGTGAAGCCGGCCGATGCGGATCTGCGCATCGTCGCGGACCAGGAACTCAAGGGCGCGCGCGGGTGCATCGTGGGCGCGAACAAGGACGACTTCCACCTCAAGAACGTCGACCTCGCGCGTGACACGAAGCTGGCGGACGCCGACTTCGCGGACCTCGTCGTCGTGCGTGACGGCGACATCTGCGCCAAGTGCGGCAAGCCGATGGTCATCAAGCGCGGTATCGAAGTGGGCCACGTGTTCAAGCTCGGCACGAAGTACACGGATGCGTTCAAGGCCGTCTACAAGACGGACGACCTCAAGGAGCAGGTGATGGTGATGGGCTGCTACGGCATCGGCGTGAGCCGCACGGTGCAGGCCGTCATCGAGCAGAGCCACGACAAGGACGGCATCATCTGGCCGGCTGCGGTGGCGCCGTATCAGGTGGTGATCGATCTGCTGGATCCGAAGGACGAAGCCGTGGCGAAGGTCGCGGCCGACCTCGAGGACCAGCTGGAGGCGACGGGTGTCGATGTGATCGTCGACGACCGCGAGGAGCGTCCGGGCGTCAAGTTCAAAGACGCCGACCTCATCGGCTTCACGGTGCGCGTCGTGGTGGGTGCGAAGGGCCTCGCCAAGGGCGGCGTGGAAGTGAAGGCGCGCAAGGATCCGAAGGACGCGATGAAGCTCGTGGCGCCTGCGGAGGCCGCCGACGCCATTCGCGCGCTGCTCGCGACGTGCTAAAAGAGGATGTCCGTGACCGTGAAGGGGCGCATTCATTCCTATGAGACCTTCGGGGCCGCTGACGGCCCCGGGGTTCGTTTTATTGTGTTTCTGCACGGATGTGCCTTCCGCTGCCGGTATTGCCACAATCCTGACACGTGGGCGGGTCCGGTGGCGGAAGAGACCGAGGCGGAGGCGGTGCTCGCGCGCGCGCTGCGCTATCGCGCGTACTGGGGCGAGCAGGGTGGCATTACGGTGAGCGGGGGCGAACCGCTGCTGCAGACGGCATTCGTGGCGGAGCTGTTCGAGCGGGCGAAGGCGGCGGGTGTGACGACCTGCCTCGACACGGCGGCGGGTCCGTTCGACGCGACGAACGCCGAGCAGGCACGCCTCTTTGCGGCCTGCGACACCGTGCTCCTCGATATCAAGCACATCGACGCGGCGGCGCATCGGGCGCTCACGGGGGCGGACAACGAAAACGTGTTCGCCTGTGCGCGCTATCTGGCGGAGCGGAAAATTCCCGTGTGGATCCGGCATGTGCTCGTACCGGGCGTCACGGACGACGAAGGGGCGCTGGCGCGGCTGGGGGCGTACATCAGGACGCTCGACAATGTCGTGCGCGTGGAGGTGCTGCCGTACCATACGTTCGGCGAGGAGAAGTGGCGGCGGCTGGGGATTCCCTATTCGCTGACGGGGACCGAGCCGCCGACATCCGACCGGCTGGCGCGGGCGCAGGACCTGCTGGGGGCGGTGAAATGAATGCGGCGCCGATTGGCTTCTTCGACAGCGGCCTTGGCGGACTCTGCATTCGCGATGCCGTGAAAAGACTGCTGCCGAGAGAAGATACGATCTACATTGCGGATTCGGCGAATTGTCCGTACGGGAATCGTCCGGTGGAGGAAATCGTCGCGCTCGCACGGCGACATGTGGCGACCTTGCGGGCGAAAGGGTGCAAGCTGATCGTGGTGGCGTGCAACACGGCGACGGCGGCAGCGATCGACGTGTTGCGGGCGGAGGCGCCCGACTTCCCGTTCGTGGGGATGGAACCGGCGGTCAAGGTGGCCGCGTTGCTTTCGAAGACGGGCGTGGTGGGGGTCTTGGCGACGGCGGGGACCTTCAACGGGCGGCTCTATCGCGAGACCTGTGCGCGGTTTGCGAAGACGATGACCGTTCTGATGTGCGTGGCGGATGAATTTGTCCAGCTCGTCGAGCGGGGCGAGCTGGAAGGTGCGAAGGCCGAAGCGGTGGTGCGGGCGAAAGTCGCGCCGCTCGTGGCGGCGGGGGCGGACCATCTGGTGCTGGGCTGCACGCACTTCCCGCATTTGGCGCCGCTCATTGCAAAAGTGGCGGAAGGGCGGGCGAAAATCATCGATCCGTCGGACGCGGTCGCGCGGCAGGTCCGCCGTTTGCTGGTGGCGCGTGATGCGCTCAATCTCGCCGGCGGTACGACCCATGAATTCATCCGAACCTCGAAAGCTTCCGGATTGTGAATTTTTTTTACAATTCCATTTCACATTCCTCCGTATTTTTTGCTATAATATATGCCTTTTGACCCGCCGAGGGTAGCGCGAGTGCGCGAGAGCAAGCGGGAAAACGAAGAGAGAAAAACAAATGGATCAGATCAAGATCAAGGCGGAAGTCCGTACCGAACAGGGTACGGGTGCTGTCCGTCGTCTTCGCCGCGCGGGCCTGGTGCCGGCGTCGGTGATGAGCATGGACAAGAGTGGGACGAAGTTGATCAAGTTCAACGCCCATGAGTTCATGTTGGCGATGCGTGGTCGGAGCGGCAAGCAGCTCCTCGTCACGCTGGACATGAACGGTACCGAGGTTCCGGCGCTTCTGCGTGAGATGCAGAACGACGTCCTGGCGGGTACTCCAATTCACGTGGACTTCAGCGAGGTCTCGCTCAGCCAGAAGGTTCGCGTCACGGTGCCGCTCTATCTTGTGGGCGAAGCGCAGGGCGTGAAGATCGGCGGCGGCGTGCTCGAGCAGACGCTCCGCACGGTGGACGTCGAGTGTCTGCCGACGGATATCGTGGAGAAGTTCGACGTCGACGTGTCGGCGTTGGGTCTTGACCAGACGCTCTTCGTGCGCGATCTCAAGCTGGGCGACAAGCAGACGCTCGTGACGCGTGGCGAACTGGCGGTTGCGGTTGTGAAGGCGCCGGAAGGTGCGGACGCGGCGACGCCGGGTGCTCCGGGTGCGGAGAAGAGCCCTGAAGTGATCAAGAAGGGCAAGGAAGAAGCCGATGCCGCGAAGGCGGAGGCCAAGAAGTAATTCGATTCGTCGGGTGCTTTGATGAAGGTAATCGCAGGGCTGGGCAATCCGGGCGCGGAATACGCGAATACGCCGCACTCCATCGGCTTCGAGGTCGTGGATGCGCTGGCGCGTTCGATCGGCGCGACATGGAAGGCTTCGTCCTCCTTCAACGGGGAGTTGGCGACGGGGCTCTTGGGGGGTGTGAAAGTCATGCTGGTCAAACCCATGACGTTCATGAACCTGAGCGGCAACTGCGTGGCGCCCGTGTTGAAGTACCACAATGCCAAAGCGACGGAAGACCTGCTGGTCGTCTCGGACGACATCGACCTCCCCGTGGGGAAGATGCGCATCCGCAAAGGCGGTTCGGCGGGCGGACACAATGGACTCAAGAGCGTGATCGAGCGGACGGGGACGATGGATTTCCTTCGGCTTCGGATCGGTGTCGGCCGCGATGCGCGCAATCGTGCGAACGTGGTGGGGCATGTGCTCGGCAAGTTTGGTCCGGCGGACCGCGTCGTGATGGACGAAGTGGTGGCGGAAGCCGTCAAGGCAATAGAAACGATCGAATTGAATAGTACTGAAATCGCGATGAACCGGTACAACGGATGGACGGCAGCGTCCGCCGAGACCGGGAAGGAAAACGACAAATGAAGAAGTACGATGGTCTTTACATCTTCGCCGGTCAGGCGAAGGACGACGTGCTGGACGCGCAGATCCAGAAGGCGCTCGCGGAAGTGACGCGTCTCGGTGGTAACGTCCTCACCCAGGAAGTGCTCGGCAAGCGCACGTTTGCGCACCGCATGCACAAGCGCGAGAACGGCGTGTACGTGCTCGTTCGCTTTGAGCTCGATCCGCTGAAGGTGACCGAGCTTGTGAACCGCTATCGCCTCGTGGAAGAGGTGTTCCGTGTGCAGATCCTGGCTGTTGACGAGCGCCGCGAGGCGATTCTCGCCGCCCAGGCGGAAGCCGCGGCGAAGCGTGCTGAACTGAAGGCTCAGAAGGAAGCGGCCGAGGCAGCGGAAGCGCCTGCGGCGGAATAACGGCGGAGACAGGCTATGCCGTCTTTTAACAAAGTGATCCTGATGGGCAACCTTACGCGCGACCCCGAGGTCCGCTCTGTTGGCATGAATGCCACGAAGGTTTGCCGTTTTGCGCTCGCGCTCAATGAGCGTCGGAAAGACCGCAACGGAAATATGGTGGACATTCCCACATTCGTCGAAGTCGACGCGTGGGAGAAGCTCGCCGAGTTGTGTGGCCAGTATCTTCGCAAGGGCCGGTCGGTTCTTGTCGAAGGGCGACTCCAGATGGATTCATGGGAAAAGGACGGGCAGAAGCACCAGAAGCTGAAAGTCCGCGCCATCACCGTCAAGTTCCTTCCGTTGCCGGCTCCGAACCAGAGCCGTCTGACGGGCGAACCGATCGGACCGAGCGCGATGCCGTCGATTCCCCCCCAAGGCGAGTACGACGACTACGACGAACAGCCTCAGCCGTTTTAACAGACAATCATAAACAAGGAACCAGAAAATGGCTTACCAGAAGAAGAGCGAGCGTCCGGAACGCGAAGACCGCGGAGAGTTCACCTCCCGTCGCCGTCCTGCAATCCCGGCGAACGACAAGATCGACCTCAACGACATCGAGGTCCTCAAGCGCTATGTGACCGAATACGGCAAGATCATTCCCGCCCGCGTGACGGGTGTGACGACGATGCAGCAGCGCCAGATCAAGAAGGGCGTGCGTCGCGCGCGCAACATGGGTCTCATGGCCTAAGAAAGGAACGCGTAAAATGACCGAAGTGATGCTGATGGCCGATGTGAAGAACCTCGGCAAGGCGGGTGCGATCGTCAAGGTCGCCCCGGGTTATGCGCGCAACATGCTCCTCCCGCAGGGCCTTGCGGCTCCGGTGACGGAGGCGGCGAAGCGTCGTCTCGCGAAGCTTGAGGCGCAGCGTGCGGAAGAGCGCAAGGCGCGCAAGGCCGCGGCCGAAGCCCTCGCGGCGAAGCTGACGGGTCTCAACGTGACGGTGAACGCGCAGACGGTCGACGGCGTGAAGCTGTACGGCGGCGTCAAGGCGACGGACATCCTCGCGGCGATCGAGGCCGATCGCGGAACGAAGTTCGAGCGCTCGCAGCTCGACCTGCCGGACCAGCTCAAGGAAGTCGGCACGTACAAGGCCAAGATCGATCTTGGCGAAGGCGTGACGGTGCCTTTCGAGGTCTCGATTCTGGACGCCGAGGCGCCCGCTCAGGCCTAAGGGAAGTCCCAGAGGACGGGTCGCCACGATTTTTCGCGGCGACTCGTTTCTCAAATTTCCCTCTTGCGTTCTTCGCGAAAAAAGGGTATGATACAAGGCGCCTTGTTTAGGGCAACCAGATTTTCACACTCAAAGATGATAGTTCGATGACGTTTCGATTCAATAGATTCGCAGGAATTGCGGTGCTTTTCCTGGCGTTGATGGGCCTAGGCGGCTGTGCTTGGCTGCAGGAGTTGCTCCGGTCTGGTAACGGCCGTGATATGACTGTCGTGCCCGAGGCCACGTATGTTGATCCGGTTCCGCGCGTGCGGCCGGGCGTCGCGTTGGCGATTTCCGTGACGGCTTCGGGGATTACGAACCGCGAGTCGAAACAGTATATTGTTGACGCCGAAGGCTGCATCACGATGGAGCTGGTGGGAACGATCAAGTGCGACAAGTTGTCGCTGATCGAACTCCAGGAGCGGATTACGAACGCCTACAAGGAGTACTACGTCGACCCCAGCGTCTCGGCGACGTTCGTCTACACGCCGAACAGCAATATGGTTTCGCCGTGGGGGACGGTGATGGTGGTCGGCGAGGTCGGTCGGCCGGGGCCCGTTGATATGCCGGCGACGCAGGAGCTGTCGGTGATGAAGGCGATCATGTTGGCGGGCGGCGTGAATTCCGTTGCCGATAAGCGCGATGTGCAGGTGACGCGCTGTCTGGAGGACGGCACGAAGCAGAAGAAGCGTGTCGATCTGATTGCAATCGGGGTAGACGGCGATCCGAAGTTGGACATCCTACTGAGGGCGGGAGATGTCGTCTACGTCCCGATGGCATGGTATTGATAACAATTTCATTGAAGGAGGAAAATAATGAAGGTGCAGTGGAAAAAGTTGGCAACCCTGTGTGCGTTCGCACTGATGGTAACGACGCTTGTCGGCGCTGAGATGCCGCGGGCCGAATGGCTGGGTAAGGTCGGTGACTGTGCGGTGAATGCAGCCACGATGACGGACACGATGTCCAACGTGTCGGCCGCTGACCAGGTGGCGTTGGTGAATGCGGTGAATGCTGCGCTTGCCAAGACGCCGGGTTCGAACGAACAGCGTGCGGCGGCCTATGTGCGCGCGAACATTGCGGCTGTGACGGCGGCGATGGTTCAGAACAAGGAGAAGCATGCTGCGAATCAGGTGATTGCGGAAGTCTTCGCGACGGTTCCTCCGGAGTATCTGACGGTCGTTTCCGAGAAGCTTGCGCAGACGGTGCTCAATCGTAAGAACATGAAGAAGCCGTTGTTCATCACGATTACGACGAACACGCTGCATGCGATTACGGAGCGTTGCGAGAAGGGCGAGAACGCAGGTGTTCGTGAAGCGTTTGCTGCGCTGACGTTCCTCAAGGGCATGGGCGAGCAGCCGACGCAGAGCGATATCAATACGATGCTCTCGCAGATGGGCGATCCCAAGTCGCGCGAGACGGCGGCGAGCGAGTGGATTGGTCCCGCGCTCGGTACGGGCGGCAATGCGCAGTCTTACGATCCGATGCTGGGTGCGGCGAATGCGGGCGACGAGCCGGATCATTCGGTCGTCGACCAGATCCTTGCGTCCGATGGCAACGGCGGCGGCAATGGCGGTAACGGTGGCAACACCAACGGTGGTACGGGCAATAACAATCCGGCCAATACGACGAACAACGGAAAGACGGATGGTACGGGTACCGGCACGGGTACGGGGACTGGAACGGGTACCGGTACGGGCACGGGTACTGGAACGGGCACGAACGGTGGCAACGCGGGTACGGGTACCGGAACGGGTACTGGTGCAGGTACGGGTACGGGTGCTGGAACGGGTGCTGGTACAGGTACGGGTGCTGGTGCCGGTACGGGTGCTGGCGGCGCGGGTGGTGACGTCGTGGTGCCGAATCCGACGATGCCGTCGAGCGGAAGCGATATCAGCGTAGCTCTCTTGGGCGAGCTCGGCGGTATCGGTTCGGGCATGCAGACGCCGGCCGACCAGATGGGCGGTGGTGCGCTGAATCAGCCGGGACTGAGTCTTGCGGGGGATCTTGCGGTAGAAATCGACGCGTCCAATGGCGCTCGTCCGGCCGTGAACAATCCGAAACCGGTTGGTGGAAATGCCGATGGCCCGTATGCGGACGGTGGCGATCCGAATCCGTACTATCGTCATGGCCGTGGTGAACCGGAAACTCCCGGTGACAATGGCGGCGGCGGAACCGGTGGTTACAAGGGTCAGGGTTTGAAGGCCTGGTAATTTGGAAGTGAGGACAAAAATGAAGAAACTAATTCTGAGCGTAGCTGTTCTGAGCGTGGCGGGTCTCGGCCTTGCGGCTGAAGCCTCGAAAGGAAACGGCAGTGCAGGTAGCCGTCCGAGTGGATTCATCTTTGATGATGGCCGTCTGACGATCAAGCCGTATGTGTCGCTTTCGTACACGTATGACTCTAACATAGATACAACGCATAAGTCTGATGCAGACAGTATCTTCTGTGTCAACCCGGGCGCTACGTTCACGTGGACGCAGGACCGTTGGGCGTTGGTGGGCGGCCTTTGGTATCGCTACAATGCCTATGCGAAGTATCAGGCTCGTATGGGCGAGAATAGCTATGGTGAAGACCTCGGCTATCAGTGGTCCAACGTCGGTGAGGATGACCGTGGCTGGAACTTCAAGGTGCTCGAGCGTTATGCTTTGATGTCGCAGAACGACGATATCAGCAAGCAGGATGGCCGCGGTGTTTGGCGTGATCGTGAGAAGCTGGATGTCTCCGGCGTTCTCGAGCGTCGTTTCACGGAGCGTTGGCATGCTGATGTGATGGGCCAGTACAACTACCTCGACTATAAGAACGACACGGGCAAGTATGCGCCGCTCTATGGCTGGCAGCAGCGTGCGGTTGGAGCCGAAGTCGGTTTTGTCGCGGGCCATTACACGGACATCTTGATTGCCGGTGGGTGGAGCGACTATCTCCAGCACGGCGGGCATGGTCTCCATAACTACGATACGCACAGTCAGGTGTGGTCGATCCAGGGTGGTATTGGTTCGCATATGACCGAGAAGATCACGTATCGTGCGTTGATGGGTGCGTCCTCTCTCTCGTACGGCGGTCATGACAATGCGGATAGCGGCTGGACCTATCAGCTCTCGGCGAACTGGCGTGCGCGTCGCAATATCCAGTTCTCGTTGCTCGGCAACAGCTACTATCAGCCGTCTGAACGTTCGCTGGGTCAGGCCCTCAAGGTGTACTCGCTCTCGGCAGGTGTTTCCTACCTGACATGCGGTGATAGGTTGACCTTGACGGGCAACATCTCCTACCGCTTGGAAGAGGCTGTTTGGAATGACCGTTATCTCGCCCATGGTTCAGACTATGACGAAACGCTGCTGGCCGTTCGTTTGGGAGCTGATTACGTGATCAACCGCTGGATCTCGATCTACGCGCATTTCACGTGGCAGGAGAGCTGGTGCGAGGATTACGATTACTACAACTATGACCGCTTCATCGGTACGGTTGGTATGCGCTTCCACTATTAAGAATCGGCGGACGTGAGCAGGATTCGATGATTCAGAAGTTTCTTTCCAAGTATGGGCTGTCCGTCCACCTTGCCGTGTTGGCAGCCCTCCCGCTCGCGCTAACGCCTTTCTTGACCGTCGCAACGCTGGGTTCAGTCATTCTATGGCTGAGCGCGTTCGCGGCGGTCTGGCTTTTTACAGAACCTTCTCTGCGCCATGGCGAGCATATTTCGACCTCGCGTATTCGTCTACGGCATGAGATGTTTCTCGATCCTTTTTTCTGGTTTTTCATCCTAGTCATTCTCTACGCATTCGTTCGTTGGCTGAATGCCGGTATTGCGATGGGGTATGATGTCGAACAGGCTATGTGGCTTGTGCGCGATCCGGTATGGCCGGGATTTCCGGCATCGACGAAGGAATGTGGTTTCCTGCCGTTCTGCGTTTCGATTGCTGCAGCACTTGTGGTGATGGGGCTGCGTAATGCGGTCGGTGCTTCCGCTCGTATCGCGTTTGGCGTGACGGGATCCTTCCTTGCGGGGTTGGGTGGATTGGCCGCAGGAGTCTGTGCCTGTGCGCAGGTGAATTCGTTTGTCGAGGCGACGAAGGCCGGATTCGAACAGGCTCCTTTTTGGGCCTCGTCGTTCGGCGTCTGGCTTGTGATTGGCGTCACTTCGGGTGCAACGGCCGAGGCCCGGAAATGGGCTTTTGCCCGGTTGCCTTTCATCTTTGGTGTGGCCGGCAATCTTGCGGCGCTCGTCTTTTTTGCGCCGTCTCTTGTCGCACTTGCCTGGTTGGTGGTTGCCGTGCTGGCATTTGCGTTTAGCCTGGTTGCCGCCAAGCGGGAGAGTTCGGCGGGTGCCGTCACGCGGTGTGCGGTCTTGGCGGCTTTGGGAATCGCCATTCCGATCATTTTGATCATGGCCTTCATGCCCAAGGCGTTTATGGAGTTGAAGCTCGCGAATCTGAATCCCACCTATGTGTTTTCGGAAGCCTACAAGGGGCTTGTGGAAGCGATGGCGCGGATTTCAAAGAAGATGTGGCTTTCGCGTCCTTGGTTCGGAGTCGGTGAAGGCGCATTCGCGCTTCACGTGCCGTTCCTTGCCGAAAAGGCCGACTGGGCGGTTCTGCCGCTCAAACCCGAGTTCGCGCCGAATGGTTATCTGATGCTCTTGGCTGAGCGGGGTATTGCGGGCGCCTTGCTGATTGCGATTGGACTCGGTTTGCAGATTGCCAGCTATGCTCAGCGTCTGGTTGGCGGAATTCGCTATCATAAGCAGCTTGACGAGGGCGGCCTCTTCGTGTTCAGCGTCCCGCCGGTCGCTTGGACGCTTCCGCTGACGATCTTCCTGTTATTGGGTGAGGCTTGGCTTTCTCCCATTCTCGATAGTTCGACGTTCATCTTGACCGCTGTGGTTCCGTTGGCGCTGTCTGCGTCCTCCTTCCCGCGGGAGAGAGCCGTCAGCGCGTCGGTAGACTCCGAGGCGTCGTCCTCTTCACACCATCATTCACATTCGTCGGAGAAGTGATACTATGGCATCGCCTTCCTCTTCATCGACTTACGGCCAGAAGCCCCTCTACTACGGCACGGCCAAAAAGTCTCCCCTCTATTACGGTTCGTCGCAGCCTGCCTACTACGGTGGCGGCGGCGCGGCGCCCTATTACTATGGCGGCGGTTCATACGGCGGTCAGGGAAATGGACAGGATGCGGACTCTCTCGTCGGTACGATTACGCTCGGTCGTGTGTTGCGCGTGATTGGGCAGCGCTGGATTTCCGTGCTCGTGTTCCTGCTGATCGGTTTGGTGGCTGCATTTGCCGTTTACCGTATTTCGCCGACCATCTACGAAGCGAAGAGCGAGTTCACGATGGATACGCGTGCCCGTAAGACGGGGGCTAGCGTTGACACTGATATTTTTGGCGATGCCGGTGTTAGTTATGAGGAAATCTTCAACACACGTCTGTCGCAGTGGCGGTCGGACAAGATTGCGACGAAGGTCGTTCAGCAGTATCGTGCGAACTATCCGGCATCGACGACGACCGACAAGGAAATTCTGGATACGTTGTCGGGTTCGGAACTTGAACTCGTGCGTCATTCGCGCTTGATTACGATCGCGGTGCGTTCGACATCCCCGCAGTTGGCGGCTTCGCTTGCCAATGCCTATGCGGAATCCATTGAGGCCTTTACTGACGAAGAAAACAAGGCCGCTTGTGATAAAGCCGTGCAGCAGATTACGGACCAGGTGCTTCATCAGCGCCGTGTGGACGAGGATATTTCGAAGCGACTGCTCAAGTTCCGTACGGAAAACAAGATTGACGAAATGCTGTCGCAGAGGACGCTCATCGAGCAGTCGTTGCAGAAGACGACGTCCGACCTGCTTTCGTTGCAGTCGGAAGTCACTGCTGCGGCGGAATGGGTTTCTGTACTTGAAAAGGCACAGGCCCATCCGGAAAATTTTGCCACTCTGCCGTCGTCTGTACCGCGTTCGGCTGAAATCGGAACGGCTTATGAGGCGTTGCAGAAGGCGAATTTGGAGATGAACCAGATGCTGGCGACGTTCACGAAACTCCACCCGGCCGTCAAGGCCAAGGAAAAGGAACTTGAATCGGCGAAGACCGCATTCGTGGAGGCGGTGGCCAACGCGCTTTCGACGGCGAAGGGTAACCTCAACGCGTTCAAGAACCAGTTGGACGTCAACAAGGCTCGCACTGAAGAACTTCGCAAGCAGCAGGCTGCAATTTCCCAGCGAATCGTTTCTGCGGATGCCGGTCTCAAGCAGCTTGAAAAGGAAATGGAAGTTTCCACGGCCATGCTCAAGGATCTGATGCAGCGCGAAAACGAAGCGCGCATTCGTGCTGAACAGAACTTTGAAATCGTTCGCGTGGGGCGTCCTGCATTGGTGCCGTCACGCCCGGTGCTGCCGAACCCGATGATCATCTTCTCGGCCGGTGCCGTGGTGGCGCTGGGCCTCGGTCTTCTCTTCGTGTTGGTCCTGGACCACCTTGAAGACACGATCGTCTCGCTTCAGGATATTGAAGGCCGCCTGGCGCTCAAGGTGCTTGCGGTGCTGCCGCACGTGCGTCGTAAAAAACGTGAACAGGTGGCGAAGTACATCCAGGAGAACAAGTATTCGCAGTTCGCCGAAGCCATGGCGGGTCTGCGTAACCTTCTGGACTCGCCGCGTTACAAGGAGATCTCGCAGACCCTGTTGATCATGTCCACGCAGCCGGGCGAAGGTAAGACGATTACGTCCTGCTCGCTCGCCATTTCAAGTGCACAGGCCGGAAAGAAGACGCTGCTCGTTGACTTCGATATGCGTCGTCCGCGTCTCGCCCGCGTGTGGGGGGTGAAGAACATAGACTTGGCGCATTCCTTCTCGCACTATCTTTCGCGCAAGGATGGCGCGCGCGACTTCGGTTCGCTCATCAATGCGAGTGGCGTGGAGCATCTGGATGTCGTTGCGTCCTTGCCGCCGGACGATGTGAACCCGTCCTCGATCATGGGTTCCCAGATCGTGCCGGACTTCTTCAAATGGGCGCGCGCAAACTACGATCGCATCATCATCGACTCGCCGCCGTTCGGTGTGGTGGGCGACGTGATGACGTTGGCGTCGATGGTGGACTCGGTTATGATCATGTGCTGCCCTGACCGTACGCACTTCAAGCCGATTCAGCATGCGGCGCGTCAGCTCGGCGAATCGGGTGCGACGGTGATCGGTATCGTCGTCAACGATGTCGAAATGGGGTCCTCCAATGCGTTCTCGCAGAGCGGCCATGCCTACGGCTACGGTTATCGTGGCTATGGCGGCTACGGTGGTTATGGCGGCTATCGTGCCTACGGCGGAAGCTATCGTCCGTATGCGCCGTATTCGCCGCTGAAGAAGGGTGGAAAGGATGCCAAGGGGACGAAGGACGCGAAAGACCCGAAGGACGCCAAGAAGGCTGATGAGAAGAAACCTCTTGAGAAGCCTGTTGACGACAAGAAGAAACCGGTCGACGACAAGAAGATGACGCCGCCACCTGAAGGGAAGAAGGTGGAGGGGAAGAAGCCTGTTCCGCCTTCGCCGGGAAAGAAGAACGAGATTTCGGAGCTTGCGGACGATGACTAAGCGGTTTGTCATCACCGGAGGCGCCGGGTTTATCGGTTCCGCCCTCGTACGCCATCTTGTGCGCGACCTGGGCGCGACCGTGCTGGTGATCGACAAACTGACCTACGCGGGTGTGCCCGAATCGTTGAAGGAGGTCGGACTCGACCCCGCAGTTGACATTCGGACTTCTGTCGCGGAAATCGATTTTGCAGATGATCGCCGTCTCTTTTTCCTTCAGGCCGATATCTGCGATGCCGTGGCGATGCCGCAGGCCTTTACGGCGTTTCGTCCGGATGCGATCTTCCACCTGGCGGCCGAGTCGCATGTGGACCGTTCGATTGACGGTCCCGGGGAGTTCATTCGTACGAATGTCACCGGAACGGCAAATCTGCTGCAGGCGGCGTTGGCTTATTGGAAGACGCTCGACGAAACGGCGAAGGCTGCTTTCCGTTTTCAGCACATTTCAACGGACGAGGTCTATGGTTCGCTGGGTGAGACCGGATTCTTCACGGAGAAGACGCCCTATCAGCCGCATTCGCCCTATTCGGCCTCGAAGGCCGCGTCGGACCACCTTGTTTGTGCCTGGCATGACACCTACGGTCTGCCGACTTTGATCACGAACTGCTCGAATAACTACGGTCCGTATCACTTCCCCGAGAAGTTGATTCCGCTGATCATCCTCAACTGTCTTGAGGGCAAGCCGCTGCCGGTCTACGGCAAGGGGGCGAATGTGCGCGATTGGCTCTATGTGGATGACCATGTCGCGGCATTGTGTCTGGTCAATCAGAAGGGCGTTCCGGGTGAGACCTATAATGTCGGCGGCCATAACGAGCGTACGAATCTTGAGGTTGTCCAGACGGTCTGCCGAATCCTGGACGAGTTGCGTCCGCGTGCGGATGGCACCCGGTATGAGTCGCTCATCACCTATGTGGCCGATCGTCCTGGACACGACTTGCGCTATGCCATCGATCCTGCCAAGTTGATGAACGAACTCGGGTGGCAGCCGTCGCGTACGTTCGATACGGGCATTCGTGAAACGGTGCAGTGGTATCTCGATAACGACTGGTGGTGGCGGCCGATCCACGAGAAGAAGTACGCGGGCCAGCGGTTGGGTACGATCAAGGCTTGAGGCTATGACGCTCACGCTTCCGATTTGCACGCGTCCCCTGAAAGGTGCGGTGACGGTTCCAGGCGATAAGTCGCTCGCACATCGTGTGGCGCTTTTTGCGGCTTTAGCCGAAGGCGAGAGTGTTGTCACCAATTATCCCGACAGCGGGGTGACGCGTGCCATGCGCGGTGCGCTCGAGTCGCTGGGAGTTTCTTCGTCGCTTGAAAACGGCGTCCTTCGTGTGCGAGGGAATGGCTTCCGGGCATTCCCCAATGTAGGCGCAACGGCGTATTGCGGCAATTCGGCGACGACGATCCGCCTGCTCGCCGGGGCGCTTGTGGGGACAGGTTCGACGGCGACGCTCGATGGCAGCGCGGGTTTGCGGAAGCGTCCGATGGGACGTATCGCAGATCCGCTTCAAGCGCTCGGGGCCCGAATCGAGACTGTCCAGGGAGCGGCGCCGTTGTCGATTTCGCCTGCCGTGCTGGGTTCGCTTGACTATACGCTGCCGGTCGCTTCGGCACAGGTTCTGAGTTGTCTGCAACTCGCCGCGTTGGGTGCCCGGCAGCCGTGTCGGTTGACGGTACCGGGGCCCGTGCGCGACCATACGGCCCGCATGTTGAACAATATGGGCGCCCCGATTGCCGAAGAGGGTGCCACCTCGATTGTCCAGCCCTTGGGAACGACGCCGTTGAAACCGCTCATGGGCACGCTGCCGGGTGACATTTCGTCCGCCGCATTCCTCTTTGCCGCCGCGGCGCTTGTGCCCGGGAGCGATGTCACGGTGGCTGGCATTGGCGTCAATCCGACGCGGACGGGTATTCTCGACGTACTGGAGCAGATGGGGGCGAAGGTCACGCGTCAGAATGAGCGCCTTGAAATGGGTGAACCGATTGCGGATGTGCGTCTCGTCGCGGCACCGCTCAAGGGCATACAAATCGACGGCGACCTTGTGGTGCGTGCGATCGACGAGTTCCCGGCGATTGCGGCCGTCGCGGCGTTTGCAACGGGTCGTACGGTCGTGCGGGACGCGCGGGAATTGCGTTACAAGGAGACGGATCGCATTGCGGCGATCGTCACGCAGTTGCGTGCGCTCGGTACCGAGGTCGAAGAATTTGACGACGGTTTCGCCCTTGAGGGCGGCACCCTGACGGGCGGAACCGTCCAGGCGAACGGCGACCACCGTCTCGCCATGTCGCTTGCCCTGTGTGGCCTGCGCGCACCTGTCGCGGTGGAAGGGGCCGAGATTCTGAACGAATCGTTCCCCGCATTTGTGCCAACGCTCGAATCCCTTTTTTGAAGAGCGATCCCTTCGGGCGCCCCTTGTTTAATTCTTTTAATCGCCGCGTGAACTCGCGGCGTTTTTTTGATATACTATTGGCGTTTCGCCGTGGGGCCGCAAGGCCGCATCTGTCGAGGCAAGACATAGTTCGGGAACTGATCCGGGGCGTCAATCGACTTCGTGCGCGAGAGCGTCCCTCTTCCACCCCCGAACGCCAAATCAATGTAGCATCTAAGCTACACGCTGTTCCTGCGAAATACGACCAAACATTTCAAATACGAACGGCATGTAAGTGATGATGCGCCCAGCTGGGCGCATTTTCTTTTACGTGTATTCGTATTGGGCCTTTGGTCGGGCCTCGCAGGAGTGCATGGGAAGAAATGCGCTCTTTTTTCATGCATCAAACGGGTGTTTGCAGCTTTTCGATTTGGGCAAAATCGGAAGAGGACAAGTTCTGATTCAGGTTCCATAGAAGGAAGATTTCGTGTATAATACTTTTAGTTCAAGAGGCACAGATGATTGAGAACATCCATTCAGTTTGCATCAACACGGCCTATGTCTGCGCAGCAGGCGTAGGAGCGGCTGCCGTTGCCTACGGCGCTGCGCGCGGAATGAAGTTCCTTTCGGGCGGCGTGAAGTGCGTTACAGCAGTGTCGCTTGCTGGCTCTCTCATCTTTGGCGGAATGGTCGTAACGAGCGTTCATGTCGCAGGTGCCAAGACGAACGACGCGAACCAAATTGAAAATGGAAAATGGAGAATGGAGAATGCGGGAGGGCGCACCAC